>DATIZY010000095.1:0-4204 GCA_035516895.1 Thermoanaerobaculia bacterium
TGGTACCGATGCTACTACTTACCGGAAACCGGAAACCGGAAACCGGAAACCGGAAACCGGAAACCGGAAACCGGAAACCGGAAACCGGTAACCGTTAACCGTCAACCGTCAACCGTCAACCGGCAACAGACAACAGACAACAGACAACCGACAACCAATGATGAATCCCTGGCTTTTGGCGGCGCGTCCGAAGACGCTCTCCGCATCGGTCGTTCCGGTGCTCGTCGGTACGTATCTCGCGAATGAGATCGACTGGTTTTTGTTCGCGTGCGCGCTGATCGGCGCGGTCTTCATCCAGATCGGCACGAATCTCGTGAACGATGCGCTCGACTTCCGCCGCGGTGCCGACACCTCCGCACGTCTCGGTCCGCTGCGCGTGACGCAGGCGGGTCTTCTCGGCTACGACGTCGTGATGCGCGGCGCGTACGTTTGCCTCGCGATCGCATCGGTCTGCGGCGTGCCGCTTGTGGTCCGAGGCGGCTGGCCGGTCGTGGCGATCGGCGTCGCGTCGCTGATCACCGCATACGCGTACACCGGAGGTCCGTATCCGCTCGGCTACCACGGGCTCGGCGATCTTTTCGTGCTGATCTTCTTCGGGCTCGTCGCAGTCGGCGGATCGTTTTACGTGCAGACTCTGACGATCACGCCGAAAGCGATCGCGTCGGGAGTCGCGGTCGGATTGCTCGCGGTGGCGCTCCTGGCGATCAACAATCTGCGCGACGTGGCGAGCGATCGCGCGAGCGGCAAACGAACGCTGGTCGTCCGCTTCGGCGAGACGTTCGGGAAAATCGAGATCGCCGCGTGCGTGCTGATTCCGTTCGGCGTGGCGGTGTTCGACTGGGTGCCGCTCATCGCGTTGCCGCTCGCGATCGTGCTGATTCGCTTCGTGTGGATCTCGAAGGGCACGCACCTGAATCGCTGCCTGGCAATGGCGGGCGCGCTGCAGTGGGCGTTCGGGATTCTGTTCGTGATTGGAACGGTCGTGTGATCTGGTTCTGCCCGTATGAGCTGAATGGAGCAGCGGCTTCAGCCGGGCCGTTGCGACCGGCGCGAGCCGGCGCACCGCGCTCCGGAGCGCTGATCCGCGCCGGAAGCGGATTCGCGGACGTGCATCCGTGGCCGGAGCTCGGCGATGAGCCGCTCGACGAGCAGCTCCACAGACTCGCGCGCGGCGAGACGACGCCGCTCACGCGACGCTCGCTCGAGCTCGCGCGGATCGACGCGGAGGCGCGCGAGCGCGGCGCGTCGTTGTTCGAAGGTCTGACGATTCCGCTCAGTCACTGGCCGGGCTCCGATCCGCCGCCCGAGTTCGATACTGCGAAAATCAAGGGCCTCGAGCGCATCCCGGATCGCGTCCGTCTGCGGATCGATTTCAATGCGCGGCTGCGGCCGGAAGAGTTTCTGATGATTGCGGAGGGTCTGCCGCGGGAGCGGATCGATTTTGTCGAAGATCCGTGTCCGTACGACGGCGCGACGTGGACCGCTCTTCGCGGCGAGACCGGACTGCGGCTGGCCCTCGATCGGTTTCCCGCGGACGAAGGCGTCGATGTTCTGATCGTCAAGCCGGCGATTCAGGAAATTCCGCAGACGCAGAAGGAAATGATCATTACGTCGTACATGGATCATCCGGTCGGACAGTTCGGTGCGGCGTACGTCGCGGCGCTGCATCCGGCGCCACGATGCGGACTGTTTACACACGTGCTCTACGAGACAAACGAATTCAGCGAGCGGATTCGAAGCGACGGCGCGCGGCTGCTGGCGCCGGAGGGCACCGGCGTCGGTTTCGACGACCTGCTCGAGCGGCTGCCGTGGAAAGTCCTCAAATGATCGATTGGAGCGGCGAGCGCACGCACGTCCTGCTGAATCCGCGGATGCCGTCGGAGGAACGCGAACGGCTGGAAAGGCTCGCACGCATGGCGCGGCTGCGATCGCACATCATCGTTGCGACGTCGGGCAGCAGCGGCGGATTGAAGCTCGTCGCGTTGTCGAAGGAGGCGGTGCTCGCATCGGCGGCAGCGGTCAACGAGCGGCTCGAAGCGACGAAGAGCGACGTGTGGTGCGCGGTGCTGCCCGATTTTCATGTCGGAGGATTGGGCATCTACGCGCGCGCGCATCTCGCGGGATCGCGCGTGGTCCCGATGCCGTGGTCCGCGCGCGCGATTGCAGACTCCGACGCGACGCTCGCATCGCTCGTCCCCGCGCAGGTGCACGACCTCGTGGCGTCGCGGCTCCGGCCGCCGCCGCGAGTGCGGGCGATTCTCGTCGGCGGCGGCGTGTTTGCTCCCGATCTCGACGCAAAGGCGCGCGAGCTCGGATGGCCGGTCCTCGCGAGCTACGGAATGAGCGAGTGCGCGTCGACGATCGCGGTGCGCGAGGTGCTGCTCTCGCATCTCGAAGCGCGTGCGGACGATGACGGCCGGCTCGCGTTTCGCGGGGCGTCGCTCTTCACGGGCTACATCGCGGAGGATGGATTCAACGATCCGAAAGTCGACGGCTGGTTTCTGTCCGATGATGTCGGCGAGGTCGACGGCCGTACGCTGCGTGTGCACGGGCGGCGGGGAGACTTCATCAAGATCGGCGGCGAATCGGTCGACATTGCGCGGCTCGACCGTGTTCTCGAGAGCGTGCGCGGCGCCGTCGATGCGGCGCTCATCGCGGTCGCTGACGACCGGCTCGGTCACGTGATTCACATCGCCGCGACCGCGGATGCGGAGGCGATCGTCGAGCGCTTCAACGCGCAGGTGATGCCGTTCGAGCGCATCCGCGGCGCGCACCGAGTCCGCTCGATCCCCCGCTCATCCCTCGGCAAGCTTCTCAGGACCGAGCTGACGCGGGCCGTTGCGCAGCGCGGCGACGATCGCGAATCCATACAGCAGCCAGAGCGGCAGCGCGAGTAGCGCGACCGCGATTCTGTGCGGATGATGCGCCGCGTCGGCGAACCACCACGGAAACCCGCCCGCCCAGATGGTGTACGTGCAGAAGAGAAAAATCGAAAGCGCCGCGTTGAGCGCGTAGGCGAGCTTGCGCGGAACGGCGAACAGAAAAAACGGCAGCGGCCAGACGAGATACTGCACGCCGAACCCCGGCGAAAAGAAGTTCATCGCGAGGAGTGCGGTTCCGATCATTGCCGGCAGCGGCGCCCGATACCCGATCCACAATCCGACGAGTGCCGCAATGACGACATAGTGACCGTACTGTGAGTACCACTGGGCGAATCGCGCGCTGCCGGTCAGGAAGCCCATTCCGCAGAATCCCCACTCGAATCCCGAGCCCCGGTAGCCGAAGATGTTGTGGAGGACGACGGGTCCGCCTTTGATCGCGACGGGGACGAAGATGAGAGCGAGGACCGCGCCGAAAGCGAGCGCAAAGACGAATCGACGGCGCCAGCCCATGCCGATCAGAAAAAACGGCGCGAGCGGAATCGGAGTGATCTTGATTCCGGCCGCAGTGCCTAACAGAAGTCCGGATTGGAGACAGATCGCGGCGAGGAGCAGCGCGGTCATGGTGGGATCGCCGTTGCAGTGGAAGCCGGAGAGAAAGATTGCGGCCGGCGAAGCGAAGAAGAATGCGACGACCTCGCGGCTTTTCGACATCCGCCACAGCAGCGCGGCAGAAGCGATGTCGGCCACGACCTGGAAGAGGCGGAAGACGTCCGTGAACTCCAGATGGATCAGCGAGCCGAGCCGGTCCGCGGCGATCCAGACGAAAGCGGCGAGAGGCGGGTGGTTGAAAAAGCGGGCGAAGCTGTATGCGCGAGCGATGCCTACGTGCTCGACGAGGCGGACGAAGCCCATGAGCAGGAGGGCGTCGGTCGAGCCGAACGAAGTCAGGATCAGGAGGATGCGGATGGCGAGCGCGGCGGCAAGGACAGACCGGAAAAGTCGCTTCGACACCGAGCTCAAGGGTAACGCAAGCGCGGCAGACGAGATTTGTGAAGCGACTCTTCGCGAGGGTTTTATCGGCCGCTCGTCGTATCCTCCGCAACTTCGCTCTTCGTTAGATGTTTGCGAAGTCCCGCATAGGCCTGGAGGGCGCGTACGGACGTGAGGTCGCTGTCGCGCTCCACGAGTTCCAGCGAGAGCGGATGGCCCGCAGCCAATCCAATGAGGGTCTGCAGCGCATCGTTCGGCCGGCCGGTCACCGCGTACAGACACGCACGGTTGTACGTCGGGATCCACGAGTCGGGGCGGAGACGCTCGGCGCG
>DATIZY010000096.1:0-16103 GCA_035516895.1 Thermoanaerobaculia bacterium
CTTTTTCGCGCGCAACGCGCACATGAGCTGACGGTGCAGGGTGAGATCGTTGCCGCGAATGTCACCGCCGCGCTCGTCTTTGGAGATATGAAGGCGGTGCAGGAGCACGTCGCTGCGCTGGGAATCGATCCGGCCGTTGCAGCGGCCGCGGTGTATGACAGCGGCGGAAATCGCATCGCGTCATTCGTTCGCCTCAATGCCGAGCCGCTGCCGGGTTCGCTGCGCGATGCACCGCTGAATGCGAGCAGTCCGACGCTCCTCGTCAACGTTCCCGTCACGCACCAGAGCGAGACCCTCGGCACCGTCCTGATCCGAGCGACCGGCGAGCCGCTGTCGCGCCTCCTCACGCGTCACGCCGCGATGATGCTGCTCGCGATCATGGCCGCACTGCTCATGGCGTTCATGGGGGCGTCGCAACGCGCGCTGCGCGAGGCCAACCGGCAGCTGGAATCGCGCGCTGTCGCGCTCTCCGAAACGAATCAGCTGCTGCAGACCGAAATGGAAGAGCGAAGCAAAGCCGAGGACGCGTTGCGTCAGAGCCAGAAAATGGAGGCGGTGGGGCGCCTTGCCGGCGGCATCGCTCACGATTTCAACAATCTGTTGACGATCATCCAGGGCAATCTCCACCTTCTTGGGCGGATCGATGCGCACGATCCGGAAACGATCCAGACGTACGTCGCCGGGGCCGATGTCGCCGCCGACCGCGCCGGGCAGCTCGTGCGCCGGCTGCTCGCGTTTTCTCGCCGGCAGCCGCTGATGCCGCAGCCGGTCGACCTCAACGAGCTCGTGAACGGCATGAGGGACCTCATCATCCATTCGGTCGGAGACGGCGTCGACGTGCAGTTTCGCCTCCGCGCAAAATGCCGGACGATGTGCGATGTGAACCAGATGGAGAACGTGATCCTCAACCTCGCAATCAACGCGCGCGATGCGATGCCGCACGGCGGGACGCTGACGATCGACACCGACGACGTTTCGATCGGCGTCGATCACAGCGGCACGGAGTTGAATCCCGGTGACTACGTGCAGCTCGAAATGCGCGATACTGGAGTGGGCATGAATGAGGACGTGCGGAAGCATGCCGTCGATCCGTTCTTCACGACAAAACCGCACGGCCAGGGAACGGGATTGGGTCTCAGCACGGCCTTCGCCTTCATCCGCCAGTCGAACGGATCTCTCACGATCGACAGCAAGCCGGGGAAGGGCACGTGCATCGCGATTCTTCTCCCGCGGTATGTGGCATGACGAGCTCCATTGACGTCGCGCGCGCCGTTCCGCCCGTCGTTCTGCTCGTCGAGGATGAAGAGATGCTGCGGAAGGTCGTCGCGACGACGCTTCGCCTCGACGGATTTACCGTTGTCGAAGCAGGCGAGGGAGCGCGCGGGCTGGAGATTCTGAAGTCCGATACGCCGATCGACGTGCTGCTCACGGACATCAGAATGCCCGGCATGAACGGCTATGAGCTCGCGACCGAGTCGATCTCGCTGCGGCCGTCGATGCCGGTGATGTTCATGACCGGCTACGCGGAAGAGCAGATGCCCGATGCGATTCGCGGCATGGCAATCCCCATGATCCGCAAACCGTTCAACTTCGCGACCCTCGGTCAGTCGATTCGGGATGTGATCGCCGATCGGAAGTGAGGCCCGCCGCTCCTGGTGTGTGGACCGGCTTCAGCCGGTCGCCCCGCGAAAACCGGCCGGCACAAGATCGATCTCAGCCGGTGTCGATGAAGAGGTCGCGGCAGCAATGACAGCCGCGGCCTCGAGTTCGCGCGTGTGTCGTTGTCTATCGGCGCCAGTTCCGCTGCCGGCTCTCACGCCGACGCGTGGGCTTTCGCGTGTGATGCTTGCGAGTTTGCTGCACGTGCCGCGACTGCGCCGGCGCTTCCGCGCGGACGCGCTGGTACTGCTGCTGCGGTTCGCGGGTCTGATTGTGCTGATCGCGCTGGACGATCTGCTGCTGATAGGCGGGCGACGCATTGAAGTTCGCGCGTGCGGTTTGCGGCGCTGCAAAGGCCATCGAAGATCCGAGGAACAGGACGCCGATGCCGGTGAGGATTTGCTTTTTCATGATTGATCTCCTTCACCGGAAGAAGACAATCCCAAGCCTTGCGGCGTTTCCTCAGCAATACGAACTGCACGGCGGTGTCATCGGCTGCTCGATGCACGTCATGAACCGCACGGCGGACGGCGCCTCCTCGCATAGAATCGCCGAACCGCCATGTCCTGCAACCTCACTCGCCGCGCGCTCCTCGGCGGAACGTTTGCCGCCGGGGGCGCGCTTTTCGGCCGGCCCGTTCGCGCGGCGGCAGCGGCGAAGGCAGGGCGCTTTTTCGCGCAGCCCGATCTCGATTTTTCCGTCTCGTTCGCGATCGGTGAATCAGCGTACGGAGCGAGCGAGACGGGCGAAGTGCTCGCCGCGATCGATCGGATCAACGCGGCAGGCGCGTCTTACCAGACCTACGTCGACGAGTTCCGTTCGCTCGCGCGGCGGTTGAGCGCCGAGTCCGACGCCGCGCTGCACAAAGGACATCGCGCCACCGCGCGCGCGGCGTCGCTGCGCGCCTCTCACTCCTTCAAGCAGGCGCTCTACTTCGTCCTCGGCACCTCGAAGCCGGACGACGAAGCGGTGCTCTACCGCGAGACGGAGACGCAGTGGGCGCGCGCGGCGTCGCTTCTCGATCCGCCGTTCGAACGCGTCGAGATCCCGTACGAAGGCTCGTCGCTGCCCGCGTACTTCAGGCGCGCCGGCGAGAAGCGGCCGTCGATCATTCTCAACAACGGCAGCGACGCGCAGAACATCGACCTCTGGGCCTACGGCGCCGCGGCGGCTCACGATCGCGGATATAACGTGCTGATCTTCGAAGGACCGGGGCAGGGCGCGATGTTGTTCGAGCGGCGAATCGTGTTCCGTCCGGATTGGGAGCGGGTGCTGACTCCCGTCGTCGATTTTCTCGTTCGGCGCAACGATGTCGACGCGAAGCGGATCGGCGTCATCGGCTGGAGCATGGGCGGCGCGCTCGTCGCGCGGGCGGCGGCATTCGAGCCGCGCATCGCCGCGGTCTGCTGCGATCCCGGCGTCGGCGACGCGTGGGATTCATTTCCGGAGATCTTGCGGCACATTGCGGACGCGGGCGATGCGGCGACGGTCAATCAGATCTGGCGCACGCAGGTCATCCGCGATCTCTCGCCGGCCGAACGCTTCACGATCATGAAGCGCTGCTCGATGTTCAGCCCGAAGTTTCACGAGGCGGCGCTGCGCGGCGAGGTGTCGGACGATTTCGATTCGCTGGCGAAGGCCGTGCAGCGATTCAAATCGCTCGACGTGATGGATCGCATTCGCGCGCCGCTGCTCGTCACGAGCTACGAGAACGAGCACACGAATCCGCCCGGTACCGCACAGCGGGTTTTCGATGCCGCACGAGCACCGAAGAAGTTCCTGGCGTTCACCGCGGCGGAAGGTGCGGGTGAGCATGACGCGCCGTTCGCGCCGCAGCGGCGGAACGCCGCGATCCTCGACTGGTTCGACGAGACGCTCGGGTGAGCTCTACGTCTTCTGGATGTCGATGACGCCCGCTTTGCCGGGACGGCCCGGAGTTCCGGCGCCGCCCTGAGCGCCGGCCTTGCCGGCGACTCCGCCGGGTGAGCCTCCCGCCCCGGCCGCTCCGCCCGCGCCTCCACGTCCGCCGTTTCCGCCGCGCGAGGGGAGTGTCACCGGCGTAACGCTGCCGGTTCCGGAGTAGGTGATCCGCACGGTCCCGCCGTCGGCTCCGTTGCCGCCATTTCCGCCGTCGCCACCATTGCCGCCCGTGCCGCCATTGCCGCCCGGCGCACCGGAACATCCATGGCCCGCGGGGCAGCTGCTCGGCGCGCCTCCTGCTCCCCCCTGACCGCCGTTGCCGCCTGCGCCGCCGGGGCCGCCGTCTCCGCCGTTTCCGCCGCGAGTCGTCGCCGAGATCGTGCCGGTCAGTTCTCCGACTGTGATCGAAGCGGGCGAAGGTGCCTGACCGTCTTTTCCGTCGGCGCCTTTTTCGCCCGAGCCGCCGGGGCCGCCGGTTCCTCCCTGCGTTGCGTATCGATCGCAGACGCTCGCCCAGTTGCAGTTCGCGTTGACTCCGTTGGGTCCATAGGCACCTGCGAAGCCGGCCCGGCCGGCACCGCCGGCTGATCCATCAACACCGATGACATTGACGTCTTGCGCCATCTGTGACCGCTACATCTTCTGAGCGTCGACGCGTCCCGCTTTGCCGGGGTTGCCGGGTTTTCCTGCGGGTCCGGTGGCGCCCGGTTTTCCGCTCGAGCCCGGAGGTGTTCCGGGTCCGCCCGCGCCGCCCGTTCCGCCGTCGCCGCCGCGGCCGGCGTTGCCGCCGCGCGCGACCGGGGTCATCGGGACGACGTTGCCCGTTCCGGAGTAGGTGATGCGGACGACCGCTCCATCTCCGCCCGCGCCGCCGTCACCGCCCGCGCCGCCATTGCCGCCGTCGCCGCCCGTTCCGCCCGCGGATGCCGGGCATGCGTTTGCCGCGGGGCAGTTCGAGGCATCGCCGCCTCGTCCGCCTGCGCCGCCGTCGCCGCCTCGTCCGCCGGTTCCACCGTCGCCGCCGTAGCCGCCGCGTGTCGTCGCAGTGATCGATCCGGTCAGATCTCCGACGTTGATCGAAACGTCGGCGGGTGTCTGCCCGTTTGCTCCAGCGCTGCCCGCCTTGCCGTCAGCGGCTTTGCTGCCCATGCCTCCCGGCGTTGATCTTTGCGTGCACTCGCTCGCCCAGTTGCAATTCGCGTTGTTCCCCGGACTTCCCGTGACACCGTTTGGGCCAGCAATTCCTGCCGCTCCAGCGGCTCCATCGGTTCCAATGACGTTGACGTCTTGTGCCATCGCTCTTCTCCCGTTTGATCGATCAACGTTTGGTCAGGCGGTCGATGCGAATTTCGCCGCCGCCGCGAATGACGATTTGTCCGCCGTCGAGAACGATGTCGCCGAGCTTCATCGGCGCCTTCACGATCAGCGGCGATCCCGGAGTGACCACAGTCTGTCCCGTCGCGGGATCCTGGGCGGCCGTTTTGAAGGTCTCTTCCGCTCTTGCGGTGAGCGCGGTCGCCGCTCCGGTCGCGGCGACGGCGCCGACGATCGCCGCGCCTTTGAGAAAGTTTCGCCGGTTGGATGAGCGCGTTTCCGGGTTCTTCTTCGTCATGACAGCCTCGCCTCCTGTTTTTTGATCCTGCCGGCGTGGACGCGCGCTTTGGCGTCGATCGTCAGGCTTCCGCCCGCGAACTCGATTTCCTCCACGATCAGCAGCGAGGGATAGACGTGCAGCAGCAGCTCGGATCCGGGCGGCAGAACGACGCGCCCGAGCGCGATCACCGAGACTTCGAACGAGTAACGCTGCTCGATGAGAGGAAGCCAGTCGCGAACGCGAGACGAATCGCCGTACAAGTACGCATTGCCGGCGACGAGCAGCTCCGCCTCCTGCTTTGCGGTCAGGCGCGAAGAATCGCGGTGGCGCGCCGGATCGAGGCGCCTGCGTGACGGCATCTTCGGATGCAGCTTCTTCGGCGTGCGGAGCGCTTCGAAGTCGTCGAATCCGACACAGCGCTTGAACATATCGAGGCCGTTCGCTTCGATCTCCACGATGCCGCCTGGAAGTCGCCCCTTTTCGCAGGGCAGCTCCGCGCGTTCGGCTTCGCGAAGAATCAGATCGTGCCAGACGAACGACTCGCGCGAAAGGCCGCAGCGGACGAACGCGTCATCGATGACTTCGGAGGGACGGTCCGACGTAAAAAGGTGGGCACGATGGGAAAGACCATGAATGGAGCTCACGCCCTGAGCATCGAGCATTACGCCTCCTTGGAATTTTGTTGAGACCCGTTCTCAAAGCATTATTCACGGACATTCGGATGTCAACAGCTTTTTCTCGCGAGCGCCGCTTTGAGAACGAACGCCGCCGTCACGCACGTGCTCGAATACGTCAGCGTCTGCCACGGCCGGCCGGTCGGTCTGCCGAGCTCCATCCGGATGAACGGAACCGGCTCGATCGACGCGAGCGGCCGCGCATCGATCGCCACGTTCGCTGACACTGCCGTCGCTGCGAGCAGCGCAAGCGCAGTACTCAGCGCATCCTGCGGTTGCGCCGCGTCGAGAAATCGCCGTGCGCGCTCGATCGCCTGCGACTGCGGCGCGCATGCCGCGAGGAGTCGCACGGCGACATACGTTCCGTAATACGGCCCGTGATACCACGTACTGCTCCATGCGCCGGAAGGCTCCTGTCTCGATTCGATGAACTCACAGCCGCGCGCGATCTCGTTTCGAAAGCGATCGCGGTCGTACAGCGCCAGCGCGTACAGAAGATTTGCCGTCACCTCGCTGTCCGCTCCGCGGCCCCATGCGCGATCGATCCATTGCTGCTGAAGCTCTTCGTCGAACGAGCAGTTCGCGCCCGGAACGATCCACGTCTCGAACGATCCGTCCGCGTGCATGTTGTCGCGGAGGAGGACTTCGATCGCGCGCTCGCAGTGACGCTCCACCGCGTCGCGGCGGCCGGCGCGGATCAGCACCTGCATCACTTGCGCGAGATCGTCCGCATCGGGCGGAAGCTCCCGAAGATTCGGAAAGTATTTCCAGCCTCCCACGCCGGATTCCAGGCGCGAGTCGATCAGATGGTCGACCTCGCAATCGATCAGCGCGGCAACGCGGAAGCCGGCGCGGGCCGCGTCGAGAAGCGCGTCGGCGATGATCGCGCGTGCGAAGACGTCGCCGGTCTGCTCGTCTTCGTCGACAAGAAATCCCTGCGCGCGTGGAAAGGCCACCGTATGTGCCGCTTCGCGAAACGAGGCATTCGCCTCATCGACCAGAAGCTCGAGCGCGTTCTGCGCAATCCCGTTCCAATCCATCAGGCCGCCGTGGCGGAGACGAGCACGTATCGGCTCACGGTTCGATCGCGCAGCGCATCGACCATCGCGCTCCACTGCGCGGCATCAATGTCCGTCCGTCCGCGAATCCACTTCTGCAGGTTCGCGCAGAACGGAGCCCAGCAAAGGCCCGTGGCATCTTCGATGACGATGTCCCCAAACCCCTGACGCTCGAGCATGGCTCGATACGCGTCGATGTCCGCGACTTCGTTTTCCGATGGAACGGTCCACGCACCCGGCCACGAATCCGATTGAAAGAGGATGTCCGACGCGACGAGCCTCCCGCCCCTCACGAGCACCCTCTGCGCCTCGGCGACAAACATCTCGCGCGTTCGAAAGTGAAACGCCGCTTCGACGGACACGACGACATCCGCCACACGATCGGCGATCGCCAGCCGCGCCGCATCGCCGGCAAACACACGCGTTCCTCGCGCGGCGCGAAGCTGTCCGACGGAGTTGTTGATGCCGGCGACGATCGCGCCGGGCCGGCATCGCGCGATCGCTCGCGTGGATGCGCCGAGGCCGCAGCCGGCGTCGAGGATGCGGCGCGGGTGCGCGTGGACTCCGCGTACGAGCCTCTCCACGAGCGCGTTGCACGCTTCCTCCTGATTGCCAACGCCGTTCTGCCAGTAGCCGGCGTTGTAATAACCCGCGGGACCGAAGTACGCGCGCAGGACCGGATCGAAAATCAGATCGTCATACGTCGCGAGCATCGCCTCGAGCACTCGTCGTCACGCCGCGCTGTCCGGCGACGCGGTCGTACGCCGTCTGATACCGCGGCGAATCGTGCAGCAGGTGCCACCAGTAGTCGCCGGCGTATCCGCCCGGCGTCGCGGCAGCCACTTGGTCGAGGTACGCCTGGCTTTCGCGCAGCTCTCGCTCGCTCCACGTGTGACACGAAGTCATGAAGAGCGTTTGCGGATCGAAACGGATCGCGAACTCCTTCGGCGCGCGCGTCATCAGGGCGTCGGGGAGAATCAGACATCGATAGATGCGCACGCTGCACGGCAGCTTGCGAACCTCTTCGAGCGTTTTCCGGAACGACTCGGGCGTATCGCCCGGCAGGCCGAGGATCAGCTCGATGTCGACGCGGCAGTCGCGCGAGAGCTGTTCGATCGTCGGAATCAGCCTCTCGCGTTTGAACGGCCGCTGATTCGCAGCCAGTGCCGACCCGTCGAGCGACTGCAATCCGAGCCCGATGTGAACCTGCGAAGCGCGGCGCAGAAATTCGAGATGCTCCTCGTTGAGAAGCGAGGGGTAGACCTCGCAATAGAGCGTGGTCTTCTGAAAGAGCCCGACCTCCTCCTCCGCGGATGCGAGATTGCGGAACGCGCGCGCGTTCAGATTCAGGCCCGCATCGACGAGGTACGTTGCGATCGGCTCACTGCGCTTGATCGCCTCGAGCTCGCGCACCAGATACTCGCGCGAAAAGTGACGGCCCGAGTCCATGACCCCCCACTGGCAGAACGTGCACGAGAGCGGACATCCGCGAAATGTCTCGAGATACGTGACGTGATGCGACGGCATCAGATCGAGCTGAAACGGCGATGCGATGTCATCGAGACTCGCGGAGCGAACCGGCTCGCCTGTCTGCGTCCATCGGTCGCCAGCGAAGATCGCCAAACCGGGAACGCCCGCGAGCCGCTCGCGCGACGGATCACGCACGATCGCGCGCATCGTCTCTTCGCCTTCGCCGAGGACCAGCGCGTCGATCGCCGTACGAAACCGCACGAACGGGGCCAGATCGAGCACAGCCGGCCGGGCGGAAGGCCCTCCGGCGACGACGAGGCACTCGGGACGCTCTTCCTTGACGCGCCGCGCGACGTCGCACAACGTCGCCGTCGACCAGACGTAGAACGAGACGCCGAGAACGTCCGGCTCGAACTCCAGCGCGCGCGCGGCGAGCTGCTCGGCGGTGGCGTCGCGCGCATCCATGAAGATGATGTCCGTATCCTGGAGCTGAGGATCTGACGCGAGCGCCGCGTGTATGCGGCTGATTCCGTAGCTTGGAAACCGCGCCATCAGCTCCCGTGTCGGCGCGCTGCCTTCGTCCTGCGCGACCTGCGGACAGAGGCTGATCAGAACGACACGCCGCGCTTTCACAGACGCTCTCTTTCTCGGACCTGAAGGGGCTGCACGGAGATTCTAGCCGACCGTGGTCCGCGCAGAACCAGAGGAAACGATTTCCACTCGACGCTCTCGATGGCGATCGAGTCGAAGCCCCGGAGCATTGCCCCGAGTGCCTCCTGAGTCTCGACTCGGGCGTGCGCGGCGCCGAGACAATAAAACGCGCCGGCGCCGAAGCTGAGGTTTGTGGCCGGCCGGCGATGAAAATCGATCCGGTCGGGATCGGGAAACGCAGCCGGATCGCGATTCGCCGCGCCGATTCCGGCGAAGATCGAATCGCCGGCCCGTATGCGCCGGCCGCCGAGGATCATTTCGTCTTTTGCGCGCAACGCGACGAACTGCACCGGCGTATCGAACCTCAACAGCTCCTCGGTCGCAGCTCCGTGGAGGTCCGGCCGCGACTGCAGCTCGCAGCGGGCCTCATCGTGCTCGGCGAGCGCAATCGCGGCGTTGGCGATGAAGCTCTTGATGTTTTCCTGCGCCGCGAAGAGAAAAAGGATGACGAATGCGACGACCTCGCTCTCCTCGATCGCATCGCCCTTGCTGCGAGCGCGACCGAGCGCGCCGAGGAACGCGCCGGCGTGCTCGACTTCGGCGACGAAGCGAGCGAACGGGGCGAATGACGCGGGCGGCGCCTGGTTCTGCATGCCCGACGTCCAGAGCGCCTCGAACTCACGCATCACCGCGCGTGCCAGCGGATCGAACGTCTGTCCGTCGCGATCGCGAATTCCGAGGAGGCGGCGAGCGACGAACAGGGTGAGCGGATCGGCGAAATCGATCACCACGTCAACGATTGCACGTTCGCGAAGCTCCTCGACTAGAGTTTGTGCGCGGGCTGCGATCGCCGGACGCATCGCCTCTGCCGCGGCCGCGGTGAAGAGCGGACGGACCAGCTCAAACAACCGGCTATTCGACCGCGGATTGAGAAGCCAGAGCCATCGCGCGAGCGTCCGCAGAAACGGGGCCGGCGCGCTTTCGAGCGTGTCTGTCCAATGCGCGCACGAGGGATGCGTGAAGAGGGCGCGAACGTCGTGGTGACGCGTGACGATCCACGCGCGCGAGGAGTCGCTCCAGTGAACGGGATCGCGTTCGCGGAGCCGGCGATAGAAAGGATACGGATCGGCGCGAAACTGCGGATCGGCGAGGTCGATCACGCTCGCACCGCCGGAAGTCTGCGCTGCAGCGACTGCTCATCGAGCGGCTCGAACCGGTACGGCAGAAATCCGACGAATGTCGCGCCGCTCGGCGGCAGCCCGAAACGGTAGCGCTGGTAGTAATCGTCATCGACGCGATACATCGCGAGATCTTCCGCATGATCGCCGTCGCCGTTCGTCACGAAAAGCAATTCCGTTTCATTCGGGATCGCCAGCCCGCCCGCGACGAGCCGGAGCGCGCCGGATCGATTCGCTCCCGAGCCGTGAAACAGCGCCGACGAGTAGACGAACGCCCGCCCCGCTTTCATCGGGACCGGAACGAGATGATTCGCGCGAATCGTCGGGAGCAGATCGGAGTAGGGAAACGGGATCATCACGCAGCGCGGCAGCCGGTTGAAGCGATGGCTTCCCGGAACGACCGTGAGACATCCGTTGCCTTCGCCGACATCGACGAGCGGGCACCAGATGCCGAT
The DNA here is from genome assembly GCA_035516895.1 of Thermoanaerobaculia bacterium. Lineage (GTDB taxonomy): Bacteria > Acidobacteriota > Thermoanaerobaculia > Gp7-AA8 > Gp7-AA8 > Gp7-AA10. The sequence goes on from DATIZY010000096.1 coordinate 10,660, forward strand.
CGAGACATGCCTCGATTCGTCGACGAACGTCGGATCCTGATGCAATCCGAGGAAGCCGCGGCCGTCGGCATCGCCGGCGGATTTCGTGATGAACGTGCCGTAGCAGAGGCGGTAATCGCTGAGGAGCGAGGCAACGTGCGCTGCGAACTCGCTTCGCACGAGGTCGAAAGCGCGGGCGCGGTAGTCGAGGTCCGCGCTCATGATGCTGCTGGCGTAGGCGATCGAGTCGAGGTCGCTCGGGACCTGCTCGCCGAGGGCGCGGAGGCGCTCGATGGATTCGGGGGCGAGAAAATCGACGATGACGAAGCCGTTGCGATCGAATTCCGATTGAAGCGCGGCGTCGCGAAAAATGCGGCGCTCAGACATGCACGCCCCGCAGCCGGTCGCGCAGCGTGTGTTCGGTCAGCGGCTCGAAGCGATGCGGTGCGAGTGCGACCGGCGCGTCGAGGTCGGGCACGCTGCCGAACTGGTAGCGTTGATAGAAGGCGTCGTCGACCTCGTGAATGGCGACGCTGTCCATGCCGGCCGGCGCGACGAAGAGCAGCGATGCCTCGCGCGGAATCGCGAGCGCGCCGGCGACGAGGCGCAGCGCGTCCGATCGGTTCGGCTGCGAGCTGTGAAACAGGCTCTGCGTGTAGACGAACGCGCGGCCGGCTCTCATCGGAATTGCCTGAAGGAATTCGCGCTCGATGAGCGGAAGGAGACTGTCGTAGCGAAAGCCGCTCGACAGGCAGCGCGGCTCGCGATTCAGACGGTGACTTCCGGGAACGACGCGCAGACAGCCGTTGTCCTCGCCGACATCGACGAGCGGAATCCACAATCCGATCGAGAAAAATCGCGACTCGTCGACGAACGTCCAGTCCTGGTGCAGCTCGACGACTCCGCGCTGTGCCGACGGAACGGCCGGTTTCGCGAGATAGCTGCAGAGGCAGACGCGGTAGTCGAACAGCAGATCGTCGATGCCGTCTTCGATTTCGCGCCGCACGGCGTCGTGGACTCGCGAGCGGTAATCGACGTCGCCGCTCATGATCGTGTTCGAGAAGGGGAAGCGCTGCAGGTCGCTGCCGAGCGCGCTCCACGAACTCAGCAGGCGATCGATTGCCCGGCGGTCGAGAAAATCGACGACCACGAATCCGTCGCGGTCGAACGCCGATTGCCGAGCGGCGTCGCGGAAGATCGGGCGCTCAGACACCTGCGTATTCCGTGAGCGGGAGGCGCTCGCCGTTCACGTGCCGCTCGCGGTCCATGAAGGCGATGAGCATCGCCTTCCGCGGCCGGTCGGTGAAGTTGCCGCCGCTCTTGTGCAGCGTCTTCGAAGTCAGCAGAAGGCCCGAGCCTCGCTTCAAAACGATCGGCACGCCCTGCTGCGGATCGTCGAGCGGCCAGCAGGCGTAGCCCCATGGAGTCGTGTGGTACGGAAGCACGCGATCGAGGCCGACCCCCGGCATCACATGAAGGCATCCGTTCTCGACGGTCATGTCGCTGAGCGCGATCCAGAGATTGAAAAACGGCTCGTCCGTCGGCGTGTGCAGATGATCCTGGTGCCACGGAAACGGATCGTGAAACTGCGGATGCTTGTAGACGATCTGATAGCAGTAGTGCGCCGCGCCGCCGCCCGCGATCGAGCGGAACAGATCCGCGAGGCGCGGCTGCATCGCGAACTGCTTGATGGCCGGCATGAGGCCGGAGTCGTCGGCGAGCTCGTTGACGAAGGTGATGCCGTCCTTGCGCGAGACCGACTGGTAGACGTTCGCCGGCGCTTCGATCTCGCGGTTGTGAAACGCGACCGCCCGGTCCGTGAGCGCTTCGAGGCGGTCGACCTCGGCCGGTTCGAGAAGCGGCGAGACGATCGTGTAGCCGTCGCGTCGAAGATTGTCGAGATTCACGCGGCGCTCCGAAGCGGCTTGAGATAGATGTTGAGGCGCGGTCCACCGCCCCCGTCGAGACCGAAGCCGATGAACGCCATCTCGCCGAACGCGAGCCACTCCTCGACCGGCAGAGACGCGAAGCCGAATTCGGCGCCGAGCGCCGAGACGATCGCACTCCAATCGTGCGCCGGCCAGTCGAGACAACCCGGGCACGCGCACACGTCGAGCTTGACGTCCGACAGCGCGCCGCTGTCGATCTTGAAGCCGGCGCTGGGGACGACGCCTGTTAGGCGGATCCGGCGTTCGCGCATCACGATCTCGAGGAACCGCTGGAATCGCGGATCGCGAAAGCGGTCGATGCCGATCGCGCTCAGCGGAGACGCGCTGCCCAACCGCCAGTAGAGCTTCGCGCGCGCGTTCGACGGCGCTGCACCCTCGACGCCGAGGCACATGAGACGTGCGCGGCCGCGGAGGACGTCGAGCGCGCGGTCCGCTTCGCTCATGTCCGGCAGCAGCGCGGCAAACCAGTTCCGGAGGCGCGGCCACGCGAGCTCGTCTCCGCCGCGGCGCGCATCGACATACATTGCCATGCCGGGAGTATCGACACCGGCGGCGATCCACAGAATGCCGTCAGGATAATCGTCGGGCCCGATCGCGTGATCCGGCAGGTGAAGCTGCAGCGTGCGGTCGCAGAACGGCCGCATCGCCGGCGAGGACGTCAACTCGACGGTGCGCGTCATCGCCGCGTAGCTCGCGTCGAAACGCTGCACGGGATCGGCGAGCTCCAGCGCCGGATCGGCCAGCAGGCGGCAATGGAGTCCTTCGGGACCGCTGCTGAAGCAGAGTTGAATCGGCGACTGGTCGTAGTTGAGACCCGATCGTCCGCCGCGCGGGCCTGAGCCGGCGGGAGGTTCCGAGATGAGCGTCTCTCCCAGCCGAACGACGACGTCACGCGGCACGCCCGTGACCGACGCGGCGAGATCGAGAAGAGAATCGACAGTCGACGGCTGTGCGACCGAACCGCTGGCGATCATGGATAACGGACCCTCGAGTTCATTTACACTATCACAAGGCATTGAGGTCCTTTCGATTCGCGTTGCTCCTATCGCTGTTCTCTTGCGCGTGTCTGTCCGCGCAGGAGACGCCCGTTCCCGCCCCCGCCCCCTCCTGGCACGAGACGCGTTTCTCCCTCGGATTTAATTCCTACAGCGGCGACAGCAGCTCGATCTCGTTCAGCACCCGCCTGAATTCGAAGGCGGTGAAGGACCGGCGCGAGTCGGAGCTCGATGTCGAGGGCGACTTCAGCAAGTCGGGAGGCCGCACGTTCGTCGACCGCGAGTGGGTGGAGTGGGCCGTGCGCGATCGCTTCTCCGCCGACCGCAGGGTCTATGCAATGGTCCACACGTGGATCGAGCACAATCAAACGTCGGGAATCGATTTTCGCGGGACGGTCGGGCCGGGTGTCGGCACGTACGTCATCGACCGCGACCGCGAGAAGTTCATGATCGAAGGCGGCTTGGCGATCTGCCGCGAGATCCAGACACAGAACTCGACGTTCCCGCTGATCTACTTCGATCCGCAGCTGCAGCTCGCCGTGACGCCGCAATCCTGGCTGCAGACGTATCTGGAAGCGCGCGCGAATCTCGAAGACCACAACGACGTGCGGCTGTACTCCGAGACGAGCTTCAATACGCAGATCACGCAGCGCATCGGCATTCAGATCGGCGGCCGGATCGATTTCGACAACCAGCCTGTGCGCCGCCACAAGAAGACCGTGATTCAGACGTACACGATGGTGTCGCTGTCGTTCGGCGGCCGTCCGCGTTGAGAAGCGCGCTCACTTGAACGTGTAGTCGATTACGACCGAGCAGGCGCCCGGCTTGCCGTTGCACGACTTCGGATTCACACCCGCCGTGCAATGCGGCGATGAATCGCCAGGGCTCTCGCACGACGCCTCGTTTCCGTCGGGGCCGACGCGGAAGTGCAGCTCGTACGTTCGCTTGTACGTGCGGTCCGACTTCGCGTCGCGGTAAACGCCTTCGTATTCGAGGACGCCCGCATTGCGCCCTCTGCACGAACTGTAAAGGATTCCCACTCCGTTTGGGGCGATGGCGGTGGCGGGACCGAGGACGCTGACCCTGTTCGCGTCGACCTGCTGCCGGACATAGCGCAAAGTGAATCCGCTGTGATTGCGGAGCCCGAACGTGAGTTCCATCTGCGCGTTCGCCGAAACCGCGGTTGCAAGGACTGCGAGGCCTAACAGCGTCGTTCGCATCACAAACCTCCCATTCGCACTGTGGCGATTGTAGCGAGGGTGAGTCCGAGGAGTATCAACATCCAGAAGGAGAGGGTGGGGATCTGCGCGACGAATGTGAACGCACTCGCCGCCGTTGCCGTCCCGCCGGGCGTCACGACGACGACGTCGACGGCGCCGGCCGCGTGCGCGGGCGTGGTGACGACGATGGACGTCGCGTTCGACGAGACGATCGTCGCTGCGACGCCGCCGAAGGTGACCAAAGTCGCGCCGGCGAGACTCGTGCCGGTGATCGTGACCGAAAGACCGCCCGTCGTCAGGCCGGTCGTCAGAGAGAGGGTGGCGATCGCGGGCGCAGCGGCAGCGACCGCGATCGCTCCGGAGGTTCCGCTGATCGCGGCGTTGCCGCTGTCGGTTGCGGTGATCGTCTGACTCCCGGCGGTGTTCAGCGTCGCGTTGAACGTGCCGGTGCCGTTCGCGAGCATCGCGTCCGCGGGGAGCAGCGCGAGCGCATCGGACGAGGTGAAGTGAATTGTTCCACCATAATTGGTAACGATATTATTAGACGAATCGAAGGCGGTGACGCTGACCGACACCGGAGCGCCGGCGACTGCCGACGGCGGTGCGGCGATCGTGAAGTGCGCAGCGGCCGCGGCGGCGACGGCGATCGGATTCGAAGTGATCGAGATCGAGCCGTCGCTCGCGGTGATCGTCTGCGAACCGGCCGTGCGCAGCGTCGCGCTGAACGATCCGGAGCCGCCGGTCAGCGTCGAGTTTCCGGGCAGCGTAGCGGTGCCGTCGCTCGACGTGAAATGGATCGTGCCGCCGTAACTCGACGCGACGTTGTTGAACCCATCGAACGCGGTGACGGTGATCGAAAACGCGGCGCCGGCATTTGCGCTCGCGGGCGTCGCGATCGTGAAGTGCGTCGCCGCCGCTGCACCGACAGCAATCGGATTCGAAGTGACCGAGATCGAGCCGTCGTTCGCGGTGATCGTCTGCGATCCGGCCGTGCGCAGCGTCGCACTGAACGATCCCGTTCCGTTGGTCAGGGACGAATTCGGAGGCAGCGTCGCCGCACCGTCGCTCGAGGTGAAATGGATGATGCCGTCGTAGCTCATCGCCACGTTGTTGAACGCGTCGAGTGCGGTGACGGTGATCGTGAACGGCGCGCCGGCGGTCGCCGCGGCCGGAGTCGAGATCGTGAAATGCGACGCGGCGCCGGCGCTGACGGCAATCGCGTTCGACGTTCCGGCGATCGAGCTGCTCACCGTATCGGTCGCGGTGATCGTCTGCGATCCAGCGGTGAGCAGTGTCGCGTT
>DATIZY010000097.1:0-10710 GCA_035516895.1 Thermoanaerobaculia bacterium
TAGGACTGAGGACTGAGGACTGAGTCCCGCCCACCCCGCCCGTCATCCTGAGCCGCGCAGACGGCGAAGGACCTGGGAGGGGCGGCCACTAAGTCCTAAGTCCTAAGTCCTAAGTCCTCAGTCCTCAGTCCTCAGTCCTCAGTCCTCAGTCCCGAGTCCTGAGTCCTAGCTTCTCGGCACTTTGACTGTCAGCGCTTTCGGGACGATCGTGATCATGAGCGGCGGCGGCATCGTCACGACCTCGCCGTCGACACCGAGTTGCAGGCGCTTGCGGGCGGACTGCACTTTGAGCCGCACCGTGCGAAACGAGCGGAAGCCCGGCGTTTCCTTGACCCTGCCGGCGAGATAGTGCGCAAGAAAGCGCGTCAGCCGAATCCGCGGCATGTGCGGCAGCCAGTAGACGGAGAGGCGCCCTTCCTCGAGCGTGCCGCGCGGCGCTTCCACTCCGACGCGCGACAAATCGTACGAGTTGTTGGAGACGAGGAAGACGTGTGTCTTCACGATCTCGTGCAAATATTCGGACTCGATCGCCAGCGTTACGTGGGGATATTTGCGCAGCGTCGTGTAGGCAGCGTGCAGCCGCGCCTTCCATCGCGGATAGTCGCGGCCCTTTTCCTCCCGGCGCGCGACGAGCTCCGGATAGAGTCCGATCGAAACGTTGTTGAGGAAGAAGCGATCGTTGACGCGGCCGGCGTCGATCTGCCGTCTCTCACCGCTCAGCGCGATGTCCAGCGCCGCGCGCCAGTCGAGCGGAATGCCGAGGTCGCGCGCGAAATGGTTGTAGGTTCCGACGGGAATCACCGCGAACTCCGCGTCGCTGTTGATCAACGGCTGCGCGACCGCGTTGATCGTGCCGTCTCCGCCCGCGGCGATGAAGAGCCTGCGATCGCGGGCGATTTCTTCGCGCACGATCGCAGCGCAGTCAACGTCGGGTCCGAGGCAGACGATTCGCAGGCCCTCCGCTGCGGCCGCCGTTTCGAAGGCAGAGCAATCGACTCGCGTGCCGGAGGACGGGTTCAGGAACAGCACACCACGCATCGACGTTTCAACACGCCAGTCACCAGATGAGAAGACTTGCGATCGTCCTCCTCTCGTTGCAATTTTGTGTCCTCCCGCTCGTCGCCGCGGACGCGCCGAGGCAGTGCTCTCTCTGCACCGGCGCGATCGCAGACTCCTCGGCACCGCCGCCGTCGCCGATTCCGCTCGTCCTGCAGTTGCGGGAGAGCGATCTCGAGACTTCCGGCGTCGATGCGTTCTCGCCCGAGCAACGCAAGAAGCTGACGGTGACGATTCGTTACAACCTCGACACAAGTGATCCGATGACCGAGGTCGAAGCGCACACGAAGAACGTGATCGATTGGGCGAAGCTGCACGGCCCGTTCGAAGCGATCGGCGTCGCGCCGCAGACGTCCGACGCGGCGGTTGCGGCATACGCGGTGAAGCGGCTCGCGGTGACGGCGCAGGGACTCGAGGTCGCGACGCGGATCGTGCTGCCGCCCGATGTCGATCTCGACAAGCTGTACGGCGCCGGCGCGCTGACGTACATCGATGCGATCCTCGTCGACCGAGCCGATGTCGCGAAGACCGCGGCGTGGCTCGCGGACAAGGATCCGTCGAAGAAAATCTGGGCGATCGTCGAGCCGCAGTCGCCGAACTCGTTCTTCGACCTCGCCCGCGCGCTCGGCGACGGCGCGACGCGGGCGTATCTCGATCACGCAACGACGGACGACGACGCTGCGATCGCGAACTTCAATCAGGCGTTCATCGGCGACTGGGCGTTTGATTCGACGGCATCGACCCAGGTGCTCGATTCGAAAGGCAATCCGATCCCGATGCCGGTGCTGACCTTCGTCCGCGGTGAAGATCTGCGGACGATCCTCGTGCCGAAAGGCGACGCGACGGCGGCGTTCATCGCATCGATGCCGGGCGATCGCTACACGCGGCCGCGGCGCGTCGACGTCGCCGGCGATCGCGAGATCACCGATGTCGGCGCGAAGGGCGGGCATTTTCTCGTCGGCGTCCAGCCGGTCCAGAGGCCGTTCCTGCTGACGCTCGACCACACCGAGAAGCCGTCGGTGACGAAAGAGGCGATCAGCGTCGCGACCGAGCGCGGCATCAGCGTCCAGGAGATCATCCGCAATCACCAGGCCTACAAGAGTTACCAGGAATCGATCGCGCCGCGTTACATCGCGCGCGACGCGACGAAGCTGCGCTTCACGCTCGAAGGGGGCGAAGCGATCGAGGCGACGATCGCCGGCGACTACTTTTTCGATCCGCACGGCGCGGCCGACTGGGTCTGGCAGGACTTCTACATCAATGGAGTGAAGTGGAAGTACGGACGGATTCCGGAGCTGCCGCTCATTCAGCCCGAAAAAGTCACACAGCTTCCGCTCGACATCCATCTGACGAACGAATATCGATACGAGCTCGTTCGCGAGACGGAGCTCGACGGCTACCGCACGTACGAGGTGCGCTTCGAGCCGCCGCCGAACGCGCCGCAATCGCTGCCGCTCTATCGCGGAACGGTCTGGATCGACAGCCGCACGTGGGCCCGCATCCGCATCTCGATGATTCAGATGAATCTCACCGGCGAGATCCTCTCGAACGAGGAGAGCGTCGACTTTCAGCCGTTCGCGCGCGCGTCGCACGCACCCCTCACCTCGGCGGACGTCGCGAAGAGCGATCCGCGCGAGATCGTCTGGCTCCCGATCGACGTCAACGCGCAGCAGGTGATCTCGGCCGCCGGCCATGCGAATCCCGTGTTGCGCCGGACGACGTTCAGCGATTTCCGCATCGAGCCGCCCGATTTCGCGGAGCGTCATCAGATCGCGGCAGCGTCGGACGCGCGCATCGTCCGGGAGACGCAGCAGGGCATGCGCTACGTCGAGAAGAATGCTGCTGGCGAGCGCGTGGTCAGAGAAGGATTCAACACCGCACGCTCGTTCATGGTCGGCGGCGTCCATCACGACGCCGGCCTCGACTATCCGGTGCTGCCGCTGGGAGGGATCGACTACTTCAATTTCGATTACCACCACACCGGAATCCAGACGAATGTGCTCTTCGCCGGCGTCCTACTCACCGGCAACATCACCGATCCGAACGTCCGCAACACCCGCACGAACCTGGGCGTGGATTTCTTCGGGATCGCCGTGCCGACAACGAATTCGATCTACCGGTTCGGAATCGAGGAGAAAGGCGAGGCCGTCAAAGCGCTCCCCACGAGCATCAACGCCCGCGTCGGCCATCCCTTCCTCACCTTCGGAAAATTCGATTTCTCCCTCGGCGTCCAGCACATCACGTATCAGCGCGCCGATACGACCGCTTCGGGATTCGAGGTGCCGGCGGACACGTTCGTGATCAGTCCGGGGATCGACCTGCAGTATGCGCGATGGGGCTACACGTTCGCCGGTTACTACGATTACAACGCGCGCACGAGCTGGCGGCCCTGGGGAATTCCGTCGGAGTACAACCCGAATCAGAAGACGTTCACGGACTTCGGCGGCGAGATCTCGAAGAGCTTCTACCTGCCGAGGTTTCAGCGCATCGGCTTCGAGCTGAACTATCTCGACGGCCAGCGGCTCGACCGCTTCGGAAAATACGAGCTCGGATTTTTCGGATCGCAGCGCATTCACGGAATCCGCTCCGGTTCGGTGCGCGCGGAGAAGGCGGTGTTAGGCCACTTCTCGTACGGGTTCGTTTTCTCCGACCAGTTCCGCCTCGAGGCGTTCTACGATCAGGGCCTCATCACCGACCGGGTCGCCGGTTATCACAACGAGCCGTTCCAGGGCATCGGCATCGGCGGGCAGACCGTCGGGCCGTACGGCACGCTGCTTCGCCTCGATATCGGCAGGACGATTGGCCGGAACGCGCAGGGCGGCTTCGTCGCCGACGTGCTCTTCCTGAAATTGTTCTGAGAAAAGAAAGGGCGGTCTCGCTCAGCGGGACCGCCCTTCGAAATCGATGTCGCGGCGTTACGGCACGGTATTCGGATTCTGCACGTAGAAGTCGACCGAGCCGATTTCCGTCTTCGCGCCTGCGCTGTTGACCGCGCGCGCCGTGAGCCGGTGCCGCGCGTTGCTCAGCTTCGTCGTATCCATCGTGAACTGCCAGCCGGAGGTCGCGGAGTTGCGAAGCGACGGGTTCTGCGCCTGAACGTCGGGCCGCGGATATCCGAGCTGCGCCTGGCCGATGAAATCGCCGTCGACGATGATCTCGACGCCGGTCACGATGTCGGTCTCGCTCGCAGCCCATCCCTGGAACGTGACATTGCCTTTGACGTAGTCGAACGTCTGCGGCACGTCGATGAAGCCCTGGACGTTGGCGACGAAATTCTGGTCGCACTGGAAGAACACCGGAATGCCTTGCGGTCCGGGAAGTTCGGCGAACGTCTGCTGCTCGTCGCCGACGCGGACCTTCAGATTGTGGCTGCCGGGAGGGACGCCGAGGGCGAGGAGCGCGCCGACGTCGAGAGTGAACATGAATCCGGAGCGCGGCGCGTCCGGATAGTCCGGATAGAAGCGCTCGACGTCATAGCGCGGCAATCCATAGCAGTTCACGTATGTGTCAAAGATCGAGCTGAAGGCGCAGTCGTCGGTCGAGGCCCAGCGCACGCCGTCGACCATCAGCTCGACGTACGAGACGCGGCCGAGGTCTTCGCGGGTTCCGAGGTCGAGTGCCCAGCCTCGCACCGGAGTGATGTGCGACTGCGAATTCACCGGCGGCGAGATCACGATTGGCGTAGTGTCGCAGCGCGTGCCGTACAGCACCGCGTCGGGCTGAGGCTCATCGAGGTAGCCGAACGGCTTGAGATTCGATTCGTTGTTGAAGACCTGGATCTGACGCTCACCGATGACGCGAGACAGACCCAGGCGGTCGTACGCGACGACGTCGAGGAGATGCACGCCGTCCTGAATGCGCGTGGTGTCGACGTTCGCGATGAATCCGCTGAAGTTCGCATCAGGCAGATCGGGGAAGCTGTTGGCGACGTCGGGGCGTGCGTCACCGTACATGGCGGATTGCATGACGCCGCCGTCGATGAGAACGTCGATGCGGCCCATGCCGTCGGTATCCAGCGCCCAGCCGACCACCGGGAAGGATCCGCTCGCGTTGTAGGCGGCGCCGAGGCCCGGGATGTCGACACTGCCGAACGGCGTCTGATTGATCGTGTTATCGATCGTGATCGTTCGGCGTCCGAGCTCGAAGGTCGAGCCGTCGGAGAAGTAGACCTTGACCATCACCGTGTGCGGCCCGTTCGTGTAGCGTGCGGCATTGAATCCGGTCTGGAACCCCGGCGCGATCGTCTGAATGCCGGGATAGTTCGGATACGCTTCGACAACGTCGATGCGTGGCAGTCCCTTGTTGACTTCGTACTGGAACTGATCGTCGACGTACAGCTCGATCTTCGTGACCGCGAGCGGATCGAGAACCCATCCCTTGACGAGAACCTCACCTGACTGAGGAACCGCGGGATCCGGAAAATCGAGAGCTGCGATCAGATTCTGCGCGTGCAGCGCAGTCGGAATGCACGTCGCGAAAATGGTAAGAACCAGGCCGCGGGTAACCCATCTCCACATAACCCCAACCTCCAACCCGATGATGACCTTGCCTGCGCTTCAGAACACTTTCTTTTGCCGCAGTTTATACTACTCAGGGTGACTTCTTCAAATACGGCAGCGGCCGTCGGTCTCGACGACGTCCGCGCAGCCGCCCGCCGACTCCAACCATATATTCACCGCACGCCGCTTCTGGCTAACCGGTCGATTTCGGAACGTGCCGGCTTCGAGGTCCGCCTCAAGTGCGAAAACCTCCAGCGCGCCGGCTCGTTCAAGATCCGCGGGGCGATGAATGCGCTTCTGCAGCTCGACGCGAAGCAGCGCGAGCGCGGAGTCGTCGCATTCTCGTCCGGCAACCACGCCCAGGGCGTCGCGCTCGCCTCCAGACTCCTCGGCGTCCGCGCAACGATCGTGATGCCCGAAGGTTCGGTCGTGACGAAAGTCGAAGCGACGAAAGCCTACGGCGCGGAGGTCGTCACCTCCGGCGTCACCGCGGCGACACGCGACACGGTCGCGCGCGAGATCGCGGAAAAAACCGGTGCGTCGGTCATTCCTCCTTTCGACGACGAGCGCATCATTGCCGGCCAGGGCACCGTCGGCCTGGAGATCCTCGAGGATTGGCCCGAGGTCGAGAACATCGTCGTTCCGTTGGGCGGCGGCGGACTGCTGTCGGGGATCGCCACGGCCGCGCAATCGAAGAAGGTCTTCGGAGTCGAGCCGCGCGCCGGCAACGACGGCGAGCAATCGTTTCGCAGCGGACACATCGTGACGATTCAGCCGCCGAAGACGATCGCCGACGGCGCGCGCACGCTGGCGATCGGACAGCGCAACTTCGCGATCATCCGCGAGCGCGTTCGCGACGTGGTCAGCGTCGACGACGACACGCTGCTCGACGCGTTGAAGTTCGCGATGTACCGCACCAAGCTCGTCATCGAGCCCACCGGCGCCCTCGGCATCGCCGCAGTGCTTTCGCGTACGTTGAAGCTGAGCGGACCGACGGCCATCGTCATTTCGGGCGGAAACCTGGACTTTGCTCTCCTTGGCAAGTGAAATTTCAAATTTCAAATTGCAAATGAAAAATGAAAAGTATGGAGGCGATTTCAATTTTTCATTTGAATTTTGAAATTCGAAATTTCGATGTCCACCGGTAATCTCTTCGACGACGCCGCGCTCCCGCCCGCCCTCCCGCCCGACGCCCCGCTCGCGGAGCGCCTGAGACCGAAGTCGATCGACGAGGTCGTCGGCCTCGAGGACGTGTTAGGCGCGGGGCGCTTCCTGCGCAACGCAATCGAGAGCGATCGCATCCAGTCGATGATCCTGTGGGGACCGCCGGGCTCGGGCAAGACGACGCTTGCCCGGATCATCGCGCGCACCACCCGCGCGCGATTCGTGCCGTTCTCCGCGACCTCGAGCTCGATCAAGGACATCAAGGTGCTGATGGAGGAAGCGCGGAAGCTGCGCAGCGGCCGCGGCTTCAAGACCATCGTCTTCATCGACGAGATCCACCGCTTCAACAAGGCGCAGCAGGATGCGTTTCTGCCGTACGTCGAAGCGGGCGACATCATTCTGATCGGCGCGACGACGGAGAACCCGTCGTTCGAAGTCAATTCGGCGCTGCTGTCGCGCACGAAGGTCGTCGTGCTCCCGCCCCTCGAACGCGAGCAGGTGATGACGATTCTCCGCCGCGCGATGAGCGACCCGTCGGTCACGAAGTTCGGCATCGAACTGAGCGACGACGCGCTCGATTTCATCGCCGCGACCTCGGCCGGCGATGCGCGTCAGGCGCTCAATAGCCTGCAGCTCGTCGTCGAAACGGCGCACGGACGCGTGGACGCGAACGAGGTCAGGACCATCCTTCAGCGCCGCTCGCTCATGTACGACAAAGGCGGCGAAGAGCACTACAACATCATCTCCGCGCTGCACAAATCGATTCGCAACGGCGACGCGGACGCCGCGGTGTACTGGCTTGTGCGCATGCTCGAAGGCGGCGAAGACCCGCTCTACATCGCGCGGCGGCTCGTGCGCGCCGCGTCGGAGGACATCGGCAACGCCGATCCGCAGGCGCTGGTGCTGGCGGTCGCCGTGAAGGAAGCGACGCACTTCATCGGAATGCCGGAAGCCGGCGTCGCGCTCGCACAGCTGGCGACGTATCTCGCCGCCGCGCCGAAATCGAATGCGGTGTACATCGGCTATGGCGAAGCGGTGCGCGAGGTGCGACAGGGCGACAATCCGCCGGTTCCGCTGCACATCCGCAACGCTCCCACGAAGCTGATGAAGGACCTCGGCTACGGCCGCGGCTACGAGTACGCGCACGACTTCGACGATCAGACCGCACCGATGGAGTGCCTGCCGGAGTCGCTGTTAGGCCGCCGCTTCTACGAGCCGAGAGACACTGGACTCGAAGCGGAGGTCCGGATGCGGCTCGAAAAGATGCGGACGGCGCGGAAGCGCGACTAGCGCACGGCACGCACCCGCCCGGAAACGTAGCGAAACGCATTTGGCACAGTAACGATACCGCCCGCGGTCCAGGCCACAACATCTACGGCACCTGCCAAATGGGGCGGAGTGCGCACCTCAATGGCCGACGGCGTGTTTGCCACGATCTGCGCAGGGACTTCACCAAACGTGACACGGACGGCCGAGTTGAGATTCATCCCTGTCAGGGTCACCCTCTGACCGCCGAGCGACAGTCCGCTGGAACTCGAGAGCGCCGTAATCGACGCACAATCGCCAGCGTTCAATAGCAATGAGAGGTTGCTTGTTTGCTGATCCGCGACGATCAAATCGGCTCGCCCATCTCCATCGAAATCGGCGGCGGCAACAGATGTTGGATACAAGACGCTCCCAATTCCCCATTCTTTTTGAGGGCTCAGAGTTCCGTCGGCGCGCCCGAACAGCGTGGCGACGCTCGGGGCTCCCCAGTCTGTGATAGCGACATCAGGGATGCCGTCGCCGTTCAAATCCGTTACCGCCACGGCTGTGTTCTGGCCGAAACCCACGGCGATCGGTCTTGCAAATGTCCCATCGCCATTGCCAAGGAGCACACTAACGCCTCCGTCCGCAACGACTACCAAATCCATTTTCGAGTCGGAGTTCATGTCGACCGCGCTTAGGGCAACAACCGGCTCTCCGGAGTATGTCCAAGCTGGAAAGTGGGCCGGCAACGCGAATCCTCCGTCGCCGTCACCGATAAGAACGGTGATGTCTCCCGCGAGAAAGTTCGCCGTAATGAGATCCATCTTGCCATCGCGGTTCACGTCCGCTGCAACGACGGATGACGGAGCCGACCCCGCCGGAAAAGAAACTGCGGTCTTGAATGACCCGTCTCCGTTGCCGAAAAGGATCGAAACAGCGCTCGAAGAGGCGTTTGTCACCGCAAGGTCGGCCTTACCGTCGCCATTGAAGTCGCTCGATATGATCGAACCAGCCGGCGATCCAAGGCTGATCGGCAACGGATCACTGAACTTCCCGTCACCTCGGCCTAACAAAATCCAAACCGTTCCAGGGTCCAGATTCGCGATTGCAAGATCAGGCTTGCCGTCTCCGTTGAAATCGCCTGTACAAATCGCGGCTGGCGTTGCACCGGAAGCGTAATTGACGGCGTCTGCGAAGGTTCCATCGCCTCGTCCAAGTAACACGGCAACGCTACCGGGCGATGAGGCCGTTGCACCGTTGCCGACCACAATGTCCATGGCCCCGTCGCCGTTGACATCCACGGCAGCGACAACCGCCGGATTTTGAATTCGATCGTGTCTCAGAGGAAACGATTGTGCGGCTTCGAACGTTCCGCCGCTGTCTGCAGTCAAGATCGAAATACGATTGAACGCATAGTTGGCGATCGCGAGGTCACGCTTCCCGTCGCCATTGAAGTCTCCCGCTGCAATCGAGCCCGAAAATTTCGACCCAACCTCATAAGTGACTTGGGGGGCGAATGCGCCGTCACCCCGCCCGATGAGGACCGAAACCGTCGTCGCTCCGGCATTCGTTACGGCGATGTCCGGTACCCCATCACCATTGAAATCATACGAGACCAGCGCTCGAGGAGCTGAACCAACTTCGAGGCTCACCGGCGCCGCAAAGGTTCCGTCTCCGCGGCCCAACAAGATGGCGACATTGTTCGTTCCGGGATTCGCGGTCGCAAGATCGTCCCTTCCGTCGCCGTTGAAATCGGCCACAACGAGAGCTGACGGATTCGGGGGCGAGGAAGAACTGGAAATCCCGAATGTCACGGGATCGCGAAAAGTACCATCGCCCTTTCCGAGAAGCATTGAGACCGAGTTTGACAAGGCGTTCGCTACCGCCAGGTCAGGCCTGCCATCGCCATCAAAATCGCCGGTCACCGGGGAAACCGGAAAATTGCCGGTCGCGTAGTTTGCAACATTCATCCGGAACGTTCCGTCACCATTTCCGTGATGGATCGATAGACCGCCGCCACCGTTCGTCGAATACGTCGTTACGAGATCAAGATGACCGTCGTGATCGAAATCTGCAGACGCGATCGATGTCACGGCGTCGTGAAGCGCGTACGATTTCGCCGCTCCAAATGTGCCATCGCCCCGGCCGAAGAGAAGCATCACGCTGGCGGAAGTCGATTGGATCGCGATAGCGACGTCGACACGCCCATCGCCGTCGAAATCACCGGTTACCAACCCCACTGCGCCGATTGACGTGCGGTACTGAACGGCCGGCGCGAATGTCCCGTCACCGCTCCCAAGCAGGACTGAGATGTCTCCGGAACTCTGATTCGCCGTTACAAGGTCGGCTCGCCCATCATTATCAACATCAACCACCGCGACCGATATCGGGGTGGTCGGAGCTCCATACACGCTTCGGACGGAAAAGTCCGGACATGCGCCGATCGCACCTCGCGCCCAGGTGACGCACGCGAGGATCAGCAGAAGACGCCGCGCTCTCATGAGCGGCCGTCTGTTCCCATCAGCGCGTCAGCACCAGCAGTGCGCCGAATTGCCGCCGGCTTCCGATCCTCGCCGAGGTTGACGTACACGACCTGCGCCTCGGTCACGAGAACCGTGTTCGACGGATCGTTGAAGCGCGTCGATTCGACTGTCACTTTCACCGTGATCGAGGTCGTGCCGATGCGCAGCGTCTCGCACCAGAAGCTGATGAGGTCACCGACGAACACCGGCTCGTGAAAGAC
>DATIZY010000098.1:0-6608 GCA_035516895.1 Thermoanaerobaculia bacterium
CCCTCATCCCGCGCTGAGCAGGCAAAGCCGCCTGCCCCCAGCCCGCAGCCGGAGCCGCAACCGCAGCCACCTCCCGCGCCTGCGCCCCAGGTACAACCCCAGCCCCAGCCGCAGCCGCAGCCGCAACCGGCAACGACGACGGAAGCGCCGGCGACGACGACTCACGCAACAACGCCGATGCCCGCGACCACCGCCACGCGGCGCGCCGCGCAGCCGCCGACCGCGCGAACCGGCGGCCGCATGAACCTCCTCTTTGCGATCATCCTCATCATCCTCGGCATCGGGGTGCTGATCATCCTCTTCCGCGCGTCGGATTGATATAATATTATGATTAAATATTTGTGTGCATCATTACTCTTCGTGTCTTCCGCCGCATTCGCGGCGCGCCTCCCGCAGACGGTGATCCCGACGCACTATGCGATCTCGATCGCACCCGATCTCGTCAACGAGACGTTCACCGGCGACGAGACGATCGATGTCACCGTGAAACAGCCGGTGTCGTCGATCACGCTCGACGCGATCGGCTTCTCGTATCACGACGTCAGCATCACCGCCGGCGGGAAGACGCAGAGCGCGAACGTGCACGAAGACGCGCCCGATGAAACGATCACGCTCACGCCGGCCGAGGAGATTCCGGCGGGCGCGGCGAGCATTCGCATCGGCTTTGCTGCGCCGCTCGAGAAGCGACTCCGCGGGCTGTACGTTGCGCACACGCCGGCGCGGAAATACGCCGTGACGCAGTTCGAGTCGGTCGATGCGCGCCGCGCGTTTCCGTCCTTCGACGAGCCGGCGATGAAGGCGACGTTCGACATCGCGCTGACTGTCGACAAGGGCGACACGGCGATCTCGAACGCGCCGATCGTGTCCGACACCCCGGCGGGCGAGGGGAAGCATCGCATCCGGTTCGCGACGACGCCGAGGATGTCGACGTATCTCGTGGCGATGCTGGTGGGGGATTTCCAATGCGTCGCCTCGACCGTCGACGGCACGCCGCTGCGCGTCTGCACGCCTCCGGGCGAGCAGCAGATGGGCTCGTGGGCGCTCGAATCGGCGCAGGCCGTCGTCCATTTCTACAACAACTACTTCGGCATCAAGTACCCGTTCGCGAAGCTCGATCTCATCAGCATTCCCGATTTCGAAGCGGGCGCGATGGAGAACGCCGGCGCGATCACGTTCCGCGAGACGGCGCTGCTCGTCGATCCGCGCACCGCGTCGATCGGGCAGAAAAAATCGGTCTCCGCGACGGTCGCGCACGAGATCGCGCATCAATGGTTCGGCGATCTCGTCACGATGAAATGGTGGGACGACATCTGGCTGAACGAAGGCTTCGCCACGTTCATGGCGCCGAAGCCGCTCGAAGCGTGGCATCCGGAGTGGAACACGCGGCTCGACAGCGTCGCCGGAACGGTGACGTCGCTCAGCCTCGATTCGCAGCGGGCGACGCGTCCGATTCGCACGGCGGCGGAGTCGCGGCAGGAAATCGATCAGCTCTTCGATGGCATCGCGTACGGCAAAACGGCCTCGGTGCTACGGATGGTTGAGAACTGGCTCGGCCCCGACGCGTTCCGCGACGGCATCCGTGCCTATTTGAAGAGTTACTCGTGGAGCAACGCATCGGGCGAAGACTTCTGGAACACGATGACCTCGACGACGAAGAAACCGGTGGATGCGGTGATGCGGTCGTTCGTCGATCAGCCCGGCGCGCCGCTTCTGCACTCCTCGGATGTCTGCAAAGACATCGCGCGCGATGTCACGGTGTCGCAGGAGCGCCTAACAGAGCGCGGCAAAGGCGTCGCCTCGACGTGGTCGCTTCCCATCTGCCCGAAGACGATGGCCTGCGCCGTCGTGCCGCAGGCCTCGGCGCATTTGAATGTGCCCGGCTGCGGGCGTCCGCTGTACCTCGACGCGAATGGACGCGGATATTTCGTCACCGACTACTCCGACGCGGAGCGCAGGGACCTATTCGCGCATCTGGCGGACTTGAACAGCGCCGAGCGCATCGCGCTGCGCGGCAACGAAGCCATTCTGGTGGGCCTGCTTCGCCGCGATGCGGGGGACTACCTCGCGCTGCTCGATGCGATGCCGCGGAACGACGCAACGGTCGTGACGCGCGGAATCGTCGGAAGTCTGCAGGGCTACGACCTGCAACTCGTGACCGATGCGAACCGTGATGTGTGGCAGCGCGCTGTACGGCATCTGTTGAGCGGCTACGAGCCGGTAACGTGGACCGCGCCGGCAGGGGAGAGCGATGAAGCGCGCGCCGCCCGCTCCGCGATCCTTGATGACCTCGGTCTGATCGGCGCCGATCCGCAGGTGATCGCCGGCGCGCGGGAGCTCACGAACAAATTTCTGGCCGATCCGGCTTCGGTCGATCGCACCACGTCGCGCGCCGCGGTGGAGATCGCGACGACGTTCGGCGACGCGGCGCTGTTCGATCGTTTCCTGTCGCTCTACGACACCACGCCGGTGCCGGAGTTGAAGGAGGAGGCGTTGTTCGCGCTGACGAACTTCACCGACCCCGCTCTGAGCGCGCGTGCGATCGAGCTCGGACTCAGCGGCAAAGTCCGCACGCAGGACGTGCCGGGCTTTTTCGCGTCCCTGCTGAACAACTTCAATCCGGGCGTTCGCCAGCAAGCGTGGACCGCGGTGAAAGCGCACTGGGACGAGCTGCAGAAAGAAGTGCCGACCGCGATGGGGGCATTCACCGGCTCGATCGGATCGTTCTGCGACCCGGCGGCGAAGAAGGACATCCAGGATTTCTTCGCCACGCATCCCGCGGGCGGCGGCTCGCGCAATCTGCAGCGCTCGCTCGAACGCATCGACCGCTGCATCGCGTTCCGCGCGGCGCAGCAGGCGTCGTTCGACAAAGCGGTGGCGTCGATCGCCGCGGAGAACTGAAATGACGGATAATGCGCGTCTGTTTTTCGTGACGCTGCGCCCATAGCTCAGTTGGATAGAGCGTCAGCCTCCGGAGCTGAAGGCCGCTGGTTCGAATCCAGCTGGGCGCACCAAACCTTCGGCGACGGACCCCAACTTCCAACGACTTCATACGCGAGTTAGAGATTGCTCGGCACTCGCGCGCCCTGTTGCGATCACCTTTTCTGTATCCGGCATCTCGGCCTCACCTCGTGGCAGCAGACGCGCCGAATTCAGGATAAAAGCGAGTTCCGAGCTGACGTGGATAAACGCTGCAAGGAGAGGGTTGAGGTATCCGAAAGCCGCGAGAGCCATTCCAACGCCATCGACGAGCAGCGTTCCTGTGAAGTTTTGCATGACGATCGCGCGGGTATGACGTGCGATCTGCAAGACCTCCGCGAATTTAGCGAGGTCATTTCCGAGGAGAACGATGTCGGCGCTCTCCCGCGCAACGTCGGTTCCTGATCCCATGGCCACGCCCACAGTCGCGGCCGTGAGCGCGGGTGCATCGTTGATTCCGTCGCCCACCATCGCGACACGCTTACCGGAACGGACGAGATTTTCCACACGGTCAAGCTTGTCCTCAGGCAGTAAGCCGGCGTGGACTTCCTCAACACCGATCGAGTTCGCGACCGAAGCTGCGACAGTTGCCTCGTCGCCGGTAAGCAAGATCGTTCGGATGCCGAGTGTCTGCATCTCCTGGATCGCATGTTTCGCTTCCGGACGTACAACATCGGCGATGAGAATGCGGCCGAGGAAGCGCTTGTCGCGCGCAACGAACACCTCGCTGCTGTTCCCTGCCGGCATGAGTTCCGTGATCGCGGCGCCCTGCCCGCGGAGGAATGATCGCGTACCGACGATGACGACGCTCCCGCCGGTCTTGACGCGGACTCCTTTGCCCGGTTCATACTCGAAGGATTCCGGTTCGTTTGTGGAGATCGACAGTTCCTGCGCGCGACCGAGAATCGCGGTTGCGAGCGGGTGTTCTGATCGACGTTCGGCGACCGCCGCAGCCTCGAGCAGCTCGCGCTCTGTCACTCCCGAGGCGGGGAGGAGCTTCTCGACGCGCGGCGAGCCGAAGGTCAGAGTGCCGGTCTTGTCAAGAACGATCGTTCCGATCGTCGCCAACGCTTCGAGATAGACACCACCTTTAATAATGGCGCCTTGCCGCGCGGCCTGGCCGATCGCGCCTAAGATCGCCAATGGAGTTCCCGCCGCGATGCCGCACGCACCGGCGACGATGACAACGGAGATCGTCGATCGAATGTTGTGAGTCGCGAGAAAGGTGATGATCGCCGCGCCGAGTGCGAAGTACACAAGGTAGCCGGCGAGACGATCGGCAAGTTTCTGAATCGGCGCACGCGACGCCTCAGCGCGTTCTACCGCTTCGACAATCTTGCCGAATGTGGTGTCGCGGCCAACGCGCTCGGTTCGGATTTCGAGCGCGCCTCGTTGGTTGATGGTGCCGGCGTATGCGAGTGCGCCGACAGATTTTTCAACCGGCATCGCTTCACCGGTAATGGCTGACTGATCGATGAAGGAGTGGCCACTGATCACCACGCCGTCGACCGGAAGCCGCGCTCCGGGGTTTACCAGGACGAGGTCCCCGGGTTGGATTTCGCTCACCGCGGTCTCTTTGAGCCCGCTGGTTCGACGGACCGTGGCAGTCCGCGGCAGAAAATTGAGCAGCCGCTCAATGGCAAGGCGTCCGCGGGAGACCGTGAGACCTTCGAGCACTTCCGCAACGAGTACGAAGAGCGTGATGACGAGGGCCGTGAAGAATTCGCCAATCGCCGCGGCGGCGAGAATGGCGATGCTCATGGAGAGCTCCATGGTCATCCGGCGTCGCAAGACGTTTTCGATGGCTTCGTCGAAGATCGGCCAGCCACCGATCAACATTGCAGCGATGCCGATGACACTCCAACGCGGAGCGGGCTCCCATACGCGGAACCAAATCAAGACCGCGGCGATGGCGACGATCGCGATGCGACCCGCGGCAAGCCATCGGACGCGATTGGCGTCATGCGAGGCTTCGCGTTGATCGCTGCCGCCAGGCAGTTCGCCAGAGGCTTCTCGAGTTGCGGAGTCGTCTAGTGCGCCTTGCGTCGCTCGTACCATGCGGATGTCAGGTAGTAGGAAGTGATTGCCCCGAAGACAAAGCGATGAGATCTTGGCGAGCCGAAGCCACCAGTGCCGGTCGCGGCAAGGAACAGAGCACCAAGCAGCAGTCCGATCCCCATCCGCAACCAGCTGCCGCCTCTTCGGTCGATCTTCTTTTCAGTGGCCATCGTTGTCACACCACGTAGGTCTTGACGATGTCGATCAGCTCCTGCGTGGCTCGTGCGCGTGCCGATGTCGGCTGATGATCGGGATTCGAGACATCTTCACGAATGTGGCTCTCGAGTACCTCGGCCATCAGGCCGCTGATCGCTCCGCGGCAGGCGGCGACGGTGTGCATGATCTCAGAGCAATCGTGCTCTTCGAGCAATCCGCGCTGAATGGCATCGAGCTGGCCGCGAATGCGGCTGATTCGATTGAGTAGTTTCTTTCTGTCACGAACGAGATGGGTCACGGGCTTGCCCTCCTCAAAAAATGATTGGAGTGGATACCATACGGGGTATAGTATATCGCGCATTTCGGTCCTCGCACGGCGGAGGTGATCCCATGACGGTCAAAATGGCGATGCTTGCCCTCTGCGCGGCAGCGGCCGCGTTCACTCTGGCAGGCTGCCAATCGAAAGCTTCCAATGGAAACCCCGAACCGGAAGAGGAAAAGCCGGTCAGCGGCGCGGTGGTCATCTCGAAAACATCGCCTCTGCGCAGCAAATTGGCGATCGAGGTGGTCGAACAGCGCCCAATCCGGCCGCAGCTTCTTGCGCCGGCGAGCATCGAAGCAGATCCAGCGCGGCTCGCGAAAGTCGCTCCGCCGCTAACCGGCCAAGTCCGGCAGCTTCTGGTCCGGCAGGGTGACCTCGTCGAAAAAGGTCAGCCGCTGTTCGTCATCGACGCGCCCGATCTCGTTTCCGCGCGCGCCGATGTCCTCCGAGCCCGGACCGTGCTCGTGCAGACCGATCAGGCCCTGCGGCGTGCGCAAGATCTGCTCGTGCATTCCGTGGCGGCGCAGCGCGATGTGGAGGAGGCGCAGGCGGCGCGCGACGTGGCACGCGACGACTTGCGCCGTGCCGAACAACGACTGCGGCTGTTGGGCATTCAATCGGCTGACGTCGAAGCGCCTCTCGTCGTTCGTTCTCCTCTCGCCGGACAAGTGCTTTCGCTTGCCACCGCGCCTGGGGAGTTTCGCAATGATCCGACGACGCCTCTTCTCGTGGTTGCCGATCTGTCGACGTTATGGGTAACAGCAAGCGTTCCAGAGCGCGACACCGCCCGCGTTCATCCGCACGATGATGCATCCGTGACCGTGGCGGCGTTTCCCAATCGCCAATTCTTCGGCCGCGTCCTGCACATCGAGAACGTCCTCGATCCCGATACGCGAACGGTCAAAGTGCGCATTCAGCTCGACAACCCGCGTGCGTTGCTCAAACCGGGGATGTTCGCCACGGTGACTTTCTTCGGTTCGCCAGAGCAGGGGATCGTCGTCCCAACGACCGCCCTTCTCGTCGGCGACAGCACGTATGTCTGGGTCGAGACGGCGCCGTGGACCTTCGTCAAGCGGCCGGTGCAGCTCGCCAGTGA
>DATIZY010000099.1:0-22567 GCA_035516895.1 Thermoanaerobaculia bacterium
CCGGCGATGCGCGGACCATCGGCGCGGTCGAGCGGCGGCAGACGATCGGCATGCGCTGGGTCAGCCATATCCTGCAGGCGCTCGTTGCGTCACTGCTCACCGATCGGAAGGTGCAGCGCGAGCTCGCCGTCGCCGAGAAGAGCTACGCGATGCGCCGGCAGGCGCTCATTCGCGCGCTCGCGTCGCACGGCATCGCGTCGCACGGAAAATCGGGGCTCAACGTGTGGATTCCGGTCGCTGACGAGAGCGCCGTGATGCAGTCGCTCTTTCAGGCCGGATGGGCGGTGCATGCCGGTGAGGCGTACCGGATCGCGTCGCCGCCGGCGATTCGAGTCACGATCTCGACGCTGACCCCGAACGATGCGCGTCGTTTCGGGCGCGATCTGGCGGCCGCGATGATCGTTCGCGCGCGCTCGGCAGCGTAACTCTTACGGCTGCGCCGTGCCGAATCCCGGGTACGGCAGCGCCGAGCGCCCTACACCCGGACAAGCTCGCGCCGCCGCGCGAACATCCCTGGCGTGTACGCGGTGATCTTCCCCGTGAATGCCGATGCCGCGACCGAAAGCGGAGACGCGAGCCACAGCTTGCCCGGTCCCGAGCGTCCCTTGTAGTTGCGATTGATGGCGCTGACGGTGACCTGATTCGGATTCTCCGAAACGCCCGGCCCGCAGCCGATGCACGCGCCGCAGCCCGGGTTGAGCACCGTCGCGCCCGCGCGCTCGAACGTGTCGAGCAGACCGTTGTCGCGCGCGAACTTCTCGACCGCCTGCGATCCGAACTGAATGTAGAACTTCACTCCGCCGGCGACTTTGAGGCCGTTGTCGACCGCCTCCTTCGCCACCTGATGGTAGAAGAGCAAATCGTCGATCTTGCCGGCGGTGCACGAACCGGCGTAGGCGATGTCGATCTTCACGTCGCCGATCTCGTCGATGCGCGCGCCGTTCGTTGGATCGGAGGAGATACCGTGATCGGGATCGCCCGGATGCGCCACCATGGGCCGGATCTCGCTCAGGTCGATGACGTGGACTCCGCCGGCGTATTCGGCGCCCGGATCGGGCGACACCGCGCGTTTGCGAAGCGCGTCGATGTCCGCATCCGGCCGCATCGCTTTGATCCACGCGAAGGTCTTCTCGTCCGCTTCGACGATCGCCGTTCGCGCGGCGCATTCGGTGGCCATGTTGGCGAGCGTCGCGCGCTCGTCCATCGACAGCGAGCGCAATCCGGGACCGGTGAACTCCATGATGCGGTCGAGCGTCATCTGCGGCTTCGCGTACTCGAGCAGGATGGAGAGCATCACATCTTTCGCCGTGACGTTTTCGCCCAGCTGGCCGACGAGCTCGAAGCGGATCGACTCCGACACCTCGACCATGGTGAAGCCCGACTGCACGAGGTTCGCGTACTCGGTCGAGCCGACGCCCCACGCCAGCGCGTTGTTGACGCCGCCCATGCACGTGTGGCTGTCGGTCGCCTGAATGAGATCTCCCGGGTCGACGATGAACTCGCGGGCCACCTCGTGGCAGATGCCGGGCGAGATCTTGTCGTGCGCCGAAAAATCGCGGCACGACGTGTGGTGCTGGAAATCGTGCTGCAGCTTGCGCAGGACCTCGATCTTCGGCAGGAACGGCCGCATGCGCGCGACATCGTCGGCATAAATCAGATGGTCCTCGAACACGGCGAATTTCTGCGGGTTCCTGATCGTGTAGTCGGAGCCGTACTCCTGTTCGAGGAAGTAGTGCACCTGCGCGGTCGTGAATTCGTGCGTGTAGCCGCCGTCGACATCGACCACAACCGCATCGCCCGGCTTCACCGATTGCACTCCGCCTCGCGCATGCCGCGCGAGAATCTTCTCGCCCATCGTCATCGCGCGCCTCGGCGTGTCCGGCGTCGGAAGGTCGATTTCGCTTCGCTCGAGTGCCTTCGCGAACGGGAAAAGGCCGCCTTCTCTGATGATCATCTGCGTGATCGCGTCGTAGCCTTTCGTGAACTCTCCCAGCGGGATCCGTTCGCCGGCTTGCAGCCGTCGCAAGATCTGGTGATCACCCATCAACAGACCCTGATTGATGTTGTTGGCGGCATGGATCGGCGCGAACGACGCGGCGATCGCAATTCTGATTCCGCTCCAAACCTCCGCCTGTGTCGCGGTCTCGCGCGAGCTGCCCACGCCCTTGCGGTATCCGCTGACGATCACCTCGAAATTGCCGTTGAGCAGATCATCCTGTTCGAAGAGGCGCTTGCCGTCGACGATCAGACCCGCGTACGCGTTGCGCGCGAGGTCTTCCGGCTTGTGGTCGAAGCAGACCCATGCCGGCGTCATGACGTCCGTGTTGATGTCGTCGAGCAGATCTTCGACACGCAGGTCCTTCATCTGCAGGTCGAGCTCGCCGCGGAGCTGTTTGCGGATGAGATCGGGATCTTTTGTGAGAAAGAGAACGCGTTTGCCGGGTGTGAGTCGGATTTCCGCAGGAGGTTTCATCGTCGGCCAGTATATGTAACGTCAGGAGGCCGGTGGCCATGCCACCCCTCTTCGGCTCGCTTTCCGAGGGCGATTCGGCATCCCGATTGCGATTGAATGAGTCATGAAAACGACATGGATTGCGCTGCTGCTGCTCATCAGTTCAGCCTCAGCGTTTGCGCTCGAGACGCCGCCGCTGCTGATTCAGAAGCCTGTGACGAGCCGGGTACAGACGAACCTCGGGATCACCCAGGTGCACACGAAAGCGGCTAATATTCGCATTGCGTGGCTACCGCTTCTCGCACCGCTTCCCTACTCGTATCCGCGCGCGACGCAGGAGATCCCGAACGCGCTCGTGCTGACGCGGACCGAGATTCCCGAGCGTCCTGCATGCCGCGATTGCTGGCGGCACTCTGCATCGTTGTATTCGCCGCGGCCGCGCTAGCGGATGACAAGGACGACGCGGCGAAGCTCAAGGCGTTTCGCGAGTTGAACCCGGACAATCGCATCGTGCAGAAGCACGGCGTCGAATTTCACGCGGGATATGTCGAGCTGCACTACTTCGGCGCGGACTGGCGCTTTTTCTATCTGCCGCTCCTTGCTCCACTGCCCGGCTCGCGGCTCGAAGACGAGGCGACCATCCCCAATGCGTTCCAGCAGCTCGGAATGCCGTACGCCTCGTCGATGCCGCCGATGTTCCAGAACGATCGCCCTCCGGCGGAGGAGCGCGAGTTTCAGCGCATCGAGAAGATGACGAAGGACCAGAAAGTCGTCGCCACCCCCGACTCGCAGTCACCGCAGTGAGGACCCTCCTCTTCACCGGCGGCACCGGTCACCTCGGCCGCATCGTCGTCGAGCGCTTGTCGCCCTCGTACGAATGCGTCGTGTTAGGCCGGAACGAGGCGCCGGACCTCGATCGCGCCTACGGCGTGTTGCATCTCGCGGGCGCCTTCGCCCTCGGATCGAATGTCGAGATCTTCAACAGCATGCTCGATGCGAACCTGCTGAGCGCCGTCCGCGCGATCGAACCGCTTCGCGCCAACATCGAAGACGGCGGCCGCATCGTCGCGATCAGCTCCTTTGCGTCGCGGACGATGCCGGCGGGTTTCGCGGCCTACGCAGCGGCGAAAGCGGCGCTCAACGCCTACATCGAAGTGCTCGCGAAAGAGCTGCAGCCGCGCCGCATCGCTGTCAACGCGCTGCTGCCGTCGACGCTCGGCCCGACCGGCGTTCCGTACGAACGGGTCGCCGACGCGATCGCATTTCTGCTCAGCGAGGCTGCTGCACCTGTGACGGGCCAGCTGATCGCGATGACGCTTTGACCTGCTTGAGCCCCCAGAAGGTGTCGACGAGCCACTGCAGAAACTCGCCGGCCGGCTTCGGCTTGCTGATCCAGTAGCCCTGCGCGAGATCGCAGCCCATCTCGGCCAGGCGCAGGAACGTGTCTTCGTCCTCCACGCCCTCCGCGCAGACCTGCTTGCCGAGGGAGTGGGCCAGCTCGACCATGGTGCGCACGATCGACACGTCGGCGTCGCTCCCCGGCATGCCCATGACGAACGATTTGTCGATCTTGAGCTCATCGACCGGCAGCTGACGCAGATTCGAAAGCGACGAGTAGCCGGTGCCGAAATCGTCGAGCGAGACCCGAATCCCCATCGACTGCAGCATCGACGTGATCGCCAGCGCGCGCGCCGGATCGAGCATGATGCTGCTCTCGGTGATCTCGGCCTTCACGAAACGCGGGTCCATGTTCCACTTCTCGAGCGCCGCCTGCAGCTTCATCGGCAGCATCTGATCCTGCAGGCTCTTCGCGGAGATATTCACCGCGACGTGCACCGGCGCGCCCGCGTTGTGCCACTCCGAACACTGCTGCAGCATCCGGTCGATGATCCACTCGGTCATCGGCTTGATGAGCCCCGTGCGCTCCGCCACCGGAATGAACGCGCCGGGCGGCAGCAGCCCGCGATTCGGATGGTTCCACCGGATCAGCACCTCGGCGCGAGTCATGAGACCCGTCGAGAGATGCACTTTCGGCTGGTAGTAGAGCTCGAACTCGTCGCGCTCCATCGCGCGCCGCATCTCGACGGTCAGCGCGAGCTGCTCGGGCGTGCGCGACTCGTGCTCCTGATTGTGAAACGCGTAGCCGACGTTCGCCTCTTTCGCCGAGTACATCGCCGCGTCGGCGCGGCGCAGGAGCGTGCGTGCGTCGGAGCCGTGCTGCGGATACATCGCGATGCCGATGCTGGCGTTGACTTCCAGCAGGTGCCGATCGATCGCGAAAGGCTGCTGCAGCGAATCGAGGATTCGCCGTGCGACCGCGGCCACGTCGTTCGCATCGATCGCCCGCGTGAGAAAAAGCCCGAACTCGTCGCCGCCCAGTCGCGAGAGCGTCTCGTTCGGCGCCAGCAGCGCTCGAAGGCGGTCGGCGATCTGCTTCAGCAGGACGTCGCCGAGGTAGTGGCCGAACGTGTCGTTGATTTCGGCGAAGCGGTCGAGGTCCATCATCAGCAGCGCGACGCTCGTGTTTCGCGAGCGCGCAGTGTCGATCGCTTTCTCGAGCCGTTCGAAGAGCAGCGTGCGGTTCGGCAGATCGGTGAGCGAGTCGTACGTCGCCTGCCGCCGCAGCAGGAGCATGTGATTCTTCGTTTCGGTGATGTCGCGCAGGAACGCGACCCAGTGCGTGACCTCGCCGTCGCTTTCGAGCGGCGTGAGATGCATGTCGACCTCGAACTCGGAGCCGTCGGAGCGGCGCGCGGTGGCTTCGCAGTCGAAGATTTGGTCTTCGAAGACGTGCTGCATCATGTCGTCGAAGATCGCCTGATGCCGCTCGACGATGCCGAGGATCGTGAGCGGCTTTCCAATCACCGAGTCGCGATCGACGCCGTAGATGCGGCAGAAGCCCTCGTTGACGAGCGCGATGCGAGGGCCGGTGGGCTCCTCCGTCGCTGTCAGCACCGCCACTCCCTCCTCGGCAAGCTCAACGGCCCTGCCGAGGAGGCGGAGTTGTTCTGGGGAGAGCTCGGACATGGGAGGAAATGATGATAACAGCGGGTGGCGGGCGTGGAGTGGAGCGTTGAGCTTTTTCCGCTTCACGAAGCCGGCAACACGAACATGGACATGGATAACCCACCCGCTACCCGCCACCCGCTACGCCAAGTTTTCGCTTCACGTCGTCACGGCTGACATCGTCTGGAATGCCAACTGCACTGCTCTCGGCCGCGCGCGATGTCCACGGGCAACGATCCGACAATGCGCTGTCCGCTCTGCGGACGCGAAGATCTCGACGTGTTTGCGTCGCGCGAGCGCGTCGAGGAAGAGATGCGCGAGCGGCAGCTCTTCTTCCGCGATCGCATCGACGGCCACCTCGGCGAAGCGGAGCGGAAAGATGGCGCCGATGTCGCGCGCGGAAGTGCGGCGGAGATCCTCATCTGCCGCGACTGCGACATCCTCGTGCGACGCGAGCGTCAGTCGCCGGAGTTCGAATCGGATCCCTACGAGCCCTTCGCGATGGAGCGGATGCTGCGCGCGCACATCCGCGCGTACCGCCGCAAAGCGCCGCGGTACCGGGGGCTGCTGCGGCCGGGCGCGCAGATCGTCGAGGTCGGAAGTTACGTCGGCGGATTTCTGCACGTCGCGCGCGAGTGGCAGTGGGACGCGATCGGCGTTGACGTCGGCCGCGATCCATCGCATTTCGCTCGCGCGCACGGCTACGTGACGCGCGAAGAACCGATCGAGCGATGCGGTTTCGACTTGCATTCGTTCGACGGCGTCTTCATCTGGAACTGCTTCGAGCAGATCGCCGATCCGAAATCGCTCCTCGCGGAAATCAAACGCATTCTCAAACCGGGCGGCGTGCTGCTGATCCGCGTCCCGAACGCGCGCTTCTACCGAACGACCCGCGACTTCTCGCTCCTCGGCCACTCGAATCTGTTCGGATTCCCGCACCTCTACGGCTACACGGCAGAGTCGCTCAACGCTCTGCTGCGCTCACGCGGTTTTGCGGCGATCGATTGCTGGACCGCACCGCACATCGATCCCGGAATTCGTCCGATGACCGCGACCGCGCGGCGCGAGGCGACGCTGCTCGCGCCGAAGCTTCGGCGGTCATGGATCGAGGCGACGTTCTTGCACGCCGCAAACGCGGAGGCAACGATGCCCGAGAAAACAACGATGCAACGAGCAAAACGAGACAAGGCGGAAGGCAAAGCGGCGTCGACGCAGGCCGGCGAATTCGTGCGCGAAGAGATGGAGCACGTTCGCCGCGGCAAACATGGCGCGCGATCGGCGAAACAGGCGATCGCGATCGGACTGTCGAAAGCGCGGCGCGCCGGCGTCGATCTGGCGCCGCCGAAAAAAGGAACGACCAGCGCACGGACGCGCCGGTCGGCCGAATACGCGCTGCACGAACGCGGACGAAAGCCTTCGCCGAGCCGCTCGAAGGCCGTTCGCGGCGCGCTGAAGCGCGAAGGGCGTTCCGCGGCATCGCACAGCGCGCTGTCGCGCCAGGCGCACACGGCCGCAACGCGCCGCAGCGCGAGCTCGCGCCACAATGCCGCGGTCAAAGCGTCAAGGACGAAGGGTGCGGCCGGCCGGCATCGTGCGGCCGTGAAAGGTGCGCGGACGAGAGCGCGGCATTCGCACTGACCGGCATTCCGACCGTAGCCCGGGCGCTGTGCGCGGGCGCCGTTAGCCCACGCCTGCGCTCGGGATCGAACGGCTCCGCCGTGTCACTTCGCGCTCATGTGAGCGCTGGTGAACGATTCGTCGAACTTCGAGGGCTGCAGAAGGTCGCGTGCGTTCGCGTCGCTTTTCAGATACGCGTCCCAGAACGCGAGTGACGCGATCTTCACATCCGCGAAGATCTGCCGCTGATTCGCGAACACGACCGCTCCCTGGCGTTGCTGCGTCTGTTGCGCGACCGCGACCGGCCGTCCGTATGGGTCGGTCGAGACGATCGGTGTCGTCGTCGGCTCGAGCGCGTACATCCCGATCTGCCCAATGAACGAGGTGTAGGAGGCGCCGTCGATCAGGACGAAGTACTTTTCGCCGGCCGGACTGTTCTCGAACGCCTGCTTGCGCCAATCGGCAGTCTCGCTTTCCGACCCGCCGCGATCGTTGGTGCCGGTCACGAAGAGCGTCGGTGCGTGCACGTTCGCCCACGATTGCGCGGTCGTTCCGCGGTTCTCCGCGATTCCCGGCGGCGAGAACGCGACGATCGCTTTCACGCGAGCGTCGGCGACCGACACGGGCGGATTGCCGAACGTCTGCATGCCGCCGGCAAGAAGCGCCGTGAAGGCGCCGAAGCCGTGGCCCGCGACGCCGATCTTCGAATGATCCATCTTGTCGGCGAGCTCGGGGAACTGCTTTTCGAGATCGCCGAGGGAGTTGATGATCAGCTCGATGTCGGCGACGCGCTCCTGCAACTGCGGCGCGCGGTCTTTGTCCCAGATCTGCTCGGCGGGGTTGTTTCGCACGATCGGCGTGACGGTCGCTTGCGGCTGCTGCGGCCGCCGCTCATTTCGCCCGCGGCGCTCCTGGCGCGGCGTCGGCGTGGTGTTGAGCGGCGTCTCCTTGATCTGCCCGGCGTCGGCGTGCGACGGCCGGATGCAGACGTAGCCGTTGCTCGTCCAGTACGAAATCAGCGGCTCGTACGCGCGATCGGAGAGGCCGTAGCCGTGCGAGAAGATGATTACCGGAAACGGCCCGCCGCGCGTGGGATAGTCGACCGAAAGCTGGAGATCTTTGTTGCGCACAGCGTCATGCAGTGTGGCCACCGGAATGACGCCGACGGGCGACGCTCCCATGTCGGCGCTGTAATTCCCAATCTTGATCGCCGCGACCTGCGTCGCGTTCTGATTGGGACCCGAGGACGCGCACGCGGCAACGAGAAGGAGAAGGACTGCGGGGAAGAATCGTTTCATCATTTGACCTCGCTACGAACGAATCACGTTCACGCTTAACGACGTGCCCGGCTCGCGCATTCTCTGGACGGCGCGCACCCCGGCGACGAGCTGTTCCTCGCCCCCCTCCTCGGCGCCCTGAGCGAAGAGCGCACCATTGGATTCGTCGTCGCCACCCGCGGCGAGCGCGGCCA
This sequence comes from Thermoanaerobaculia bacterium, assembly GCA_035516895.1. Classification (GTDB taxonomy): domain Bacteria; phylum Acidobacteriota; class Thermoanaerobaculia; order Gp7-AA8; family Gp7-AA8; genus Gp7-AA10. Next base: position 8,547 of record DATIZY010000099.1, read on the forward strand.
TGCTATCGCCCGATACGATCGAGCGGTTCCGAAACGTGCCGGAGGCAGCGCGAAAGACGTGGGTGCTGAGACAATAAACCGTCCCGTCGTCCCGTCGTCCCGCGTCAACGCATCGGGACGGCGCGACGCGCGACGGCCGGAACGATGCCCAAAGTCAGACGCTACACCCTCAAACAGCCGGCGAAGGCGCCGAAGACGTACCGCGTCAAATATGACGAAGAGCTCAACTCCGAGCAGCTCGAAGTCGTCATGGCCGGCGAAGGCCCACTGCTCGTCATCGCCGGCGCCGGCAGCGGAAAGACGCGCACGCTGACGTACCGCGTGTCCCGTCTGATCGAGGACGGCGTCGATCCGTCGGCCATCCTTCTTCTCACGTTCACCAACAAGGCCGCGCGCGAGATGCTGAGCCGCGTCGAGGAGCTCGTCACGATTGACACGCGCCGCATCTGGGGCGGAACGTTTCACTCCGTCGGCAACCGCCTCCTTCGACAGTACGCCGAGCCGATCGGCTATCGATCGAACTTCTCGATTCTCGACGACGAAGACGCCAAAGAAATGATGGACTCCTCCGTCTCGTCCCTCGGCATCCAGACGCTGGAGCGGCGATTTCCGAAGGGCGACGTGCTGCTCGACATCTACTCGTTTCTGATCAACACCCGCACGCCGCTCGAGCTGCACCTCGAGGAGAACTACCCCCATTTCGCAATCTACAAGGAGGAGATTGTCAACGTCTTCCGCCGCTACAAAGATCGCAAGCGCGAAGCGAACGCGATGGACTTCGACGACCTCCTCGTCAACTGGAAGCTGCTGCTCGACGAGCACCCGGACATCTCCGAAGTTCTGAAGCGGAAGTTCCGCTACATCCTCGTCGACGAATATCAGGACACGAACAAATTGCAGGCGGATGTGGTCGATTCGATGGCCGCGATCCGGCAGAACGTCATGGTGGTCGGCGACGACGCGCAGTCGATCTACTCGTTTCGCGGCGCGTCGTTCGAAAACATCATCACCTTTCCGCTGCGGTTTCCAGACGCGACGATCTACAAGCTCGAAACGAACTATCGATCGACGCCGCAGATTCTGAAGCTGGCGAATCAGACGATCGCGCACAACCGCTTTCAATTCCAGAAGGAGCTGCGCGCGGTGCGCGGCGACGGGCCCGATCCAGCCGTGGTCGGCGTCGACGATGTTTTCGAGCAGGCGACGTTCGTCGCCCAGCGCATCCTCGAGCTGCGCGACGAAGGCGAGCACCTCGACGACATCGCGGTGCTCTACCGCTCGCATTACCAGTCGCTCGAGATGCAGATGGAGCTGACGCGCCGCAACATCCCGTACGAGATCCGCTCCGGCGTGCGCTTCTTCGAGCAGGCGCACATCAAGGACGTGATCGCCTATCTGAAGATCATCACAAATTATCGTGATGAATTATCCTGGAAGCGCGTCCTCAAGCTCTACCCGAAGGTCGGCGAGAAGACGGCTGCCGAAATCTGGGGACGCATCTCGCAGTCGCGCGATCCCCTCGACGCGTTCGTCTCGCTGACGTTGAGCGGACGAGGAGTGCAGGCGTCGGTCGTGTCGCTGCGTTCCGTCCTGCACCCGATCTCGACCGACTCGATGAAGAAGAATCCGTCCGAGTGCATCCGTCTCGTCGTCGAGAAAGGCTATGCCGACTACGCGCGTTCGAAGTTCGCAAACGCGCAGGCGCGGCTCGACGATCTCGAGCAGCTGTCGCAATACGCGCTGCGGTACGAGGACGTCGACACATTTCTCGAGGAGATCGCGCTGGCGAATCCGATGGCCGGCGAGGACGTCGCCGTCGTCGGCCCGGAAGACGAGCGTGTCGTGCTTTCGTCAGTCCACCAGGCGAAGGGGCTCGAATGGCGAAACGTCTTCGTCATCTGGCTCGCCGACGGGCGCTTTCCGTCCCAGCGCGCCTTGCGCGTTCCGGCCGGGATCGTGCGCGTGCCCGAGACAAACGTGCCGGAAGAAATGGCGGTCATGCTGCGCGGCACGCTGGAAAAGGAGATCGTGATTCCCGGCGAAGAGGAAGAGCGGCGGCTGTTCTACGTCGCGGTCACGCGCGCAAAACAGGAGCTCTATCTCGTCTTTCCGGTGATGGCGCGGGATCGCGGCGGCATGGACGTGCTCATGGAGCCGTCACGATTCGTTCGCGAGCTGCCTGCCGACATTTACGAGAAGTGGGTCATCGGCTCCGACGACCGGCAGAGTTGATGCATTCCACGCGGTTGTGAACGCTTTCTGCTTCATCCTGCTCGCGCAGACGGTCCTCAGCGCGAATCTCAATGTGCCGCGCGCCGGGAGCGTGGCGACGCTCCTCTCCGACGGACGCGTACTCGTCACCGGCGGTTTCAACGCGTCGGGCGATGTTGCGGCTGCGGAGATTTTCGATCCTGCCACCGCGCGGTTCGTGCGCATCGCGGACATGGATGCGCCGCGCAGTCATCACACCGCCACCGCACTCCCGAACGGGGACGTGCTCATCGCCGGCGATTCGGCCGAGCTCTTCGACGGATCGCATTTCATTCCGTTAGGCGCATTTCCTCGGCATTCGCACACCGCGACGCTTCTCGACGACGGGCGGGTGCTGATCGCCGGCGGCATCTCGGGCGACACCGTTCTCGCCGACGCGGAGATCTACGATCCCGCGACGCGCACATTCGAAACCGCGGGCAGCATGACCGCTCCCCGCTTCGGTCACGGCGCAGCGCTGCTGCCCGACGGCCGCGTCTTCATCGCCGGCGGCTATTCGACGAACAGCGAACGCGGATTCGCGGTCTCCGCCGAAATTTTCGATCCGCGAACGAACACGTTCACTGCAACCGCCGCCCCGTTCGGTCCGCATATCGGAGACATCCTCACGCTCGCGGACGGCGACCTGCTGCTCGTTGGGATCGATGATCCGCCGGTTGCGAGCAGCACGTCGGAGGCCTTCGACGGCACGACGTTTCGCCCGACCGTTCCGGTCTGGAGCGCGCGCTGGGGCTCGACGGCCACTCCGATGCCGGACGGCAGCATCGTCATCGCCGGCGGCGGGCATTTCTACACGACGAACGACCTGTCGGCATTCGACCCCGCCTCGCAGTCCTATCGCAGCCTCGGCGCGCTGCAGATCGCACGATCGCAGCACGCTGCGGTTGTTCTTCGCGACGGCCGGCTGCTCATCATCGGCGGCCAGGACCAGAACCAGCCGACCCCGACCTCCGAAAGCCTCGGTGCTGCCGCGAAGGGCGGACGTCGCCGCGCGGCGCGGTAAGTCCGACACGTGCCTACGCGCTAGACTTCGCCTGCCGAAGGAGGAGATGCGCCGATGAAGCGAGTGCTGCTGCTTTTGTTGCTGTTCGCCCTGCCGGCCTTCGGGCAGGACGACATCGACAAAATCTTCGCCGATTATGCGAAACCCGACACGCCGGGCTGCGCCGTTGGCGTCGCGCGCGGAGGAAGCATCATCTTCGAACGCGGCTACGGCATGGCGAATCTCGACTTCGACATTCCTCTCACCGCGTCCTCGATCATCGAAGCAGGGTCGGTATCGAAGCAGTTCACCGCCGCCGCGGTCATGCTGCTCGCGAAAAACGGAAAACTGTCGATCGACGACAAAGCGCGGAAGTATCTCCCCGAGCTCCCCGATTCAGCGGCGGAGGTGACCATTCGGGAGCTGTTGAATCATACGAACGGCATTCGCGACTGGGGAGACGTCGTCGCCCTCGGCGGCTGGCCGCGCGAGACGCGCGTGATGACCCACCCGCGCATCCTCGAGGTTCTGTCACGCCAGCGCGAGCTCAATTTCCCGCCGGGAACCGAGTGGTCCTACAACACCGGCGGCTACAACCTGCTGGCGACGATCGTCGAGCGCGTCAGCGGCGAGTCGTTCGCCGATTTCACGCGCGAGCACATCCTCGCCCCGACGGGAATGACGCACAGCAGCTGGCACGACGACATGACGCGCATCGTGAAAGGCCGCGCCTCCGCCTACCACAAGGAGAAGGACGGCTGGCACATCGACGACGACATCGAGAGCATCGTCGGCAACTGCTGTCTCCTGACGACCGTCGGCGATCTGCTGCGATGGAACATCAACGGCGCCGAGCTTCAGAAGCCGCTCGAAACGCCGTCGAAGCTCGCGGACGGACAGACGACCGACTACGGCTTCGGCCTCACTCTTCGCGATGACGAGATCTACCACTCGGGCGCGACGGCGGGTTACCGCGCGTTCCTGACGCACTTTCTGAAGGAGGACGTCTCGATCGCGCTGCTCTGCAATCGCGGCGATGCGCCGGTCGGAAGTCTCGTGGACAAGGTCGCCGATGTCGTGCTCCAGCGTGTGCCGCCGTCGCCGCCGAAACCGGCGCCCGTGCGGCCGGAGCTGCTCGGCCTCTACCGCGACCCGCAAACGAACGCGATCATTCGCATTGTGGAACGGGACGGGGCGATGCACGTCGGCAACGGGCCCGCGCTTTCGCTGGTGGAAGGCGACCTGTACCGCGCCGGCCCGCACGTTCAGATGCAGTTCGAAAACACGCTGCTGCATCTGATGACGATCTACAAGCCGAGGGCGACCTATGAGCGCGTGAGGCCCGCGTCGCCGTCGCCGGAACAGCTCGCCGAATACGCGGGCACGTACACGAGCAGCGAAGCGGATGCGACGTGGACGATCTCGGTCGTCGACGGCAAACTCGTCGTGACGCTGGCTCCGGCAATGCCGGACACTCTCCAGCCCACGTTCCTCGACGGATTCGTGGATGAGGACGGCGAGCCGGTCACCTTTACTCGCGACGCCGACCGACGAATCAACGGCTTCGACGCGAAGTCGAGCTTCTCGATGCTCACCGGCTCCGCACGCGTCGAGCGGATGCATTTCACCCGCGTGCGATGAAGCTGCTCTTGATTTCCAGCTCGCTCGTTCACGGCTGCGGATACCTCGAGCATCCGGAGCCGGACATTCGCCGCCTTCTCACCGGCAGCAAGACGGTGGCGTTCTGTCCGTTTGCGGCGCACGATCATGCGGCCTACACGCTGAAGGTGCGCGAGCGCTTCGCGCAGATGGGTTTCGAGGTCGTGCCCTTCGACGATCTCGACCACGCCGATGCGGTCTTCGTCGGCGGCGGCAACACCTTTCGTCTGCTGAAGAAGCTGCAGGAGCGAAATCTGCTCGACAAGCTCCGCCGCCGTGCGCTCGAGGGAATGCCGTACATCGGTTCGAGCGCGGGAAGCGTCATCAGCGCGCCGACGATCCGAACGACGAACGACATGCCGATCGTCGAATGCCGCTCTCTCGATTCCCTCGGTCTCATTCCGTTTCAGCTCAATTGTCATTACCTCGATCCCGATCCGGATTCGACGCACAAAGGCGAAACACGCGAGGTACGCATCAACGAATTTCACGAGGAAAACACCACGCCGGTCCTCGGCCTGCGCGAGGGATCGATGCTGTGGGTCGAAAACTCGTCGGTCACGCTTCTCGGGCTCAAGCCCGCGCGTCTGTTCCGCCGACGCGAGCCCGCGGCGGAAGTCGCCGCAGGAACAGCATTCGATTCGCGAGCGTTTTAAGCGGCGATGCTCCCGCAGAGCGAAGAGCTTCCCGTCGCCGAAAGCGAGGAAAAAACCGAGGAGCCACCCCTTTTCAAAGTGCTGCTGCACAACGACGATTACACGACCATGGACTTCGTGGTCCACGTGCTGCAGACCATCTTCAACATGCCGGAGGATCAGGCGATCCAGGTCATGCTGAACGTGCACGTGAAGGGGATCGGCGTCGCGGGCATCTACACCTTCGAGGTCGCGGAGATGAAAGTGGCAAAAACGACCGCGATGGCAAGAGAAGAGGAGTTTCCGCTGTTGTGTACGATGGAAAAGTGCTGAGCGCCGGATGATCGCCAAACCACTTCAGAAGACCTTCGAGTTCGCGTTGAACGACGCGATCAAGCGGCGCCACGAATACGTGACGCTCGAGCATTTGCTGTACGCGCTCCTGCACGACCCCGAGGTGGCGAAAGTCATCAGCGAATGCGGCGGCGACGTCGATCTGCTCAAGAAACAGCTCGACGATTTCATGACACGCACCCTCGAGCAGCAGCCGGATGATGCCGAGGTGCAGCCGGTGCTCACGGCGATGCTGCAGCGCGTCGTGCAATACGCGCAGCTGCACGCGCAGAGCTCGGGCCGGAAGGAAGTCGACACCGGTCAGATGCTCGCGGCGCTGTATCAGGCCGAGCGGTCGCAGGCCGTTTATCTGCTGCGAAGTCAGGGCGTGAACAAGATCGACATCCTCAACTACCTTTCGCACGGCATCGGCAAATCGCCGGCGGGCGTTCCGAAGCCGGCGTTCATCGGCGGCGACGAGGACCAGGAAGTCTCGGGCGATCCGCTGAAGCACTTTGCGGTGAATCTGATCGAGCGCGCGAAGAAGGGCGAGATCGATCCGCTGATCGGCCGCTCGCCCGAGCTCGAACGCACGATTCAGATCCTCTGCCGCCGCCGAAAGAACAATCCTCTGTTTGTCGGCGAGCCGGGCGTGGGCAAAACGGCGATCGCCGAAGGGCTTGCGCTGAAAATCTATAAGAACGAAGTTCCGGCGGTGCTCAGAGACGTCGAGGTCTACTCGCTCGACATGGGCGCGGTGCTCGCGGGAACGAAGTATCGCGGCGAATTCGAGCAGCGGCTGAAAGCCGTCATCGCGGCGCTGCTCGAGAAAAAGGACGCAATCCTCTTCATCGACGAGATCCACACGATCGTCGGCGCCGGCGCGGTGAGCGGCGGCACGATGGACGCCTCGAACATCCTCAAGCCGGCGATCGCATCGGGCAAACTGCGCTGCATCGGCTCGACCACGTACGCCGAGTACAAAGCGTCCTTCGAGCGCGATCGCGCCCTCGCCCGCCGCTTTCAGAAGATCGAGATCGGCGAGCCGACCGTCGCCGAAACGATCGAAATTCTGCATGGGTTGAAGAACTACTACCAGGACCATCATCACGTCACGTTCAGCGATGAGGCGATCAAGCTCGCGGCCGAGCTATCGGCGAAGTACATCCACGACCGCCATCTGCCCGACAAAGCGATCGACGTTCTGGACGAGGCGGGCGCGCGCGGCCGGATCCTGAGCGGCGAAGCGCGCGAAGGATCCCCCGGGCAAGAGCGAGGAGGATCCTTCGCTCCGCTCAGGATCGGGGAACCAGAAATTGAAGAAGTCATCTCGCGCATGGCAAAGATCCCGCCGCGCACGATCGCGGTCAACGAGAAAGCGCGGCTGCAGAGTCTCGAAGCCGATCTGAAGAACGTGATCTTCGGTCAGGACCACGCGATCAGGCAGATCGTCAACGCCATCAAGCTCTCGCGCTCCGGCCTCGGCCACGCCGAGAAGCCCATCGGATCGTTTCTCTTCTCCGGACCGACGGGCGTCGGCAAGACGGAGCTCGCGAAGCAGCTCGCGCTGTCGCTGGGCGTGGAGTTCATCCGCTTCGACATGAGCGAGTACATGGAGCCGCATACGGTGTCGCGGCTCATCGGTGCGCCGCCGGGATATGTCGGCTTCGATCAGGGCGGGCTGCTCACCGACGCAATCATCCGCACGCCGTACGCCGTGCTCGTGCTCGACGAGATCGAGAAGGCGCATCCGAATCTCTTCTCCATCCTGCTGCAGGTCATGGATCATGCGACGCTCACCGACAACAACGGCAAGAAAGCCGATTTTCGAAACGTCATTCTGATCATGACGACGAACGCCGGCGCGCGCGAGATGAGCGACAGCGGCATGGGCTTCGTCCCGACCGGGACGACGGGCAAAGGACGCGGGGTGATCGAGCGGACGTTCGCGCCCGAATTTCGAAACCGGCTCGACGCGTGGATCGCGTTCGATGCGCTGAGCTTCGAGACGATCGAGCGTGTCGTCGACAAATTCATCGGCGAGCTGCGCCAGCAGCTCGCGCCGAAGAACGTGACGCTCGATCTGCGGGAGGGCGGGCGGGCGTGGCTGGCCCGGCATGGCTACGATCGCGCGTTCGGCGCGCGCCCGATGGCGCGGCTGATCCAGCAGAAAATCAAGGAGCCGCTCGTCGACGCGGTTCTCTTCGGAACGCTGCAGAACGGCGGGAGCGTCATCGTCGATGCGGATCGAGACGAGCTCCGGCTCGACGTTGTTTCCTGATCCGCGACGCGCGCGCGGCGACATCATCGCCATCGGCGAAGACCTCAGCACCGCGACGCTTCGCGATGCGTATCGTCATGGCATTTTTCCGTGGCCCCACGAGGAGCTTCCCCTGCCGTGGTTTTCGCCGCGGCGGCGTGCGCTGCTGTTCTTCGATGAGCTGCACGTCGGACGATCGCTGCGGCGCAGCGCGAAGCGGTCCGGACTCCGTTTCACGATCGACAAAGCTTTCGAACGCGTGATCCGCGCGTGCGCAACGGTTCCGCGCGACGATCAGGGCACGTGGATCGGACCGGAGATCGTTCGCGCCTATACGCAGCTGCATCGTGAAGGCGACGCGCACAGCATCGAAGCGTGGGATGACGATGAGCTCGTTGGGGGCCTCTACGGCGTCGACGCCGGCGGCGCCTTCACCGGCGAGAGCATGTTTCACATTCGCGCGGACGCATCGAAGCTGGCTTTGCTGTTCCTGATCGAGCATCTTCGCGTGCGCGGATCGGCCTGGCTCGACTGCCAGATCATGACTCCGCACATGCGCGCGCTCGGTGCCCGCGAAGTGCCGCGCGCGGAGTTTCTCGATCTGCTCGACAGTGCGCAGCACAGCAGTCTGGGCCTCTTCGCTGTATGAGGACCGGCTTCAGCCGGCGGCCGGCGAAAACCGGCCCGCACACGGATGGACACCGGCGTATATTGCGGCGAGGAGGACGCCATGGACCTCTCTCGCCGTGATCTCGCGCGTCTCTTCGGCGCCGCTGCTGTTTCCTCTGCCCTTCCGCCGCTCCTCGCCCAGCCCGCACCTCGATCATCCGGCGCGGGCGTTCGCCTCAGCGCGAACGAGAATCCGTATGGACCGTCCGCATCGGCGATGGCCGCGATGCGCGACGCGCTCGTCGATGCCTGCCGCTATCCGGACGAAGCGACCGACGCGCTGACGAACACGATCGCCAGACTCCACAACGTCTCGCCCGACCAGGTGATCCTCGGAGACGGCTCGAGCGAGATCCTGAAGCTGGCGGCGGCAACGTTCACCGGACCGTCGCGGCCGGTCGTCGTCGCCGATCCGACGTTCGAGGCGATCGCCGCGTACGCGCGTGCCGCCGGCGCGGAGACGGTCAAGGTTCCGCTGACGCCGTCCTTCGAGCACGACCTCGCGAAAATGGCCGCGGTCAAAAACGCCGGCGCAATCTACGTCTGCAATCCGAACAATCCGACGGCATCGATCACGAACAAACAGTCGGTGCGATCGTTCCTCGACGCCGTGCCGAGCGACACCGTCGTGCTCGTCGATGAAGCCTACTTTCATTTCGTCGATGCGCCGGAGTACGAGACCGTGATTCCTCTCGTCGCCGTCCGGCCGAATCTCGTCGTTGCGCGAACGTTCTCGAAAATCTACGCGATGGCGGGCATCCGCTGCGGCTACGCCATCGGTCCCGTCAGCCTCATGCGGCGAATGAAGGTGCAGAAGGCGTGGGATTCCATGAATGCCGTCGCGCTTGCCGGCGCGCACGCGAGCCTCATGGACACGAACCACGTGGCGATCGGCCGGAAGCGCAATGCCGACACGCGGCAGCAGACGGTCAATACATTGACCAGGTTGGGCTACGATGTCATTCCCTCGCACGCGAATTTTTTCATGGTCGACATCAGGCAGCCGGTGAAGCCGGTGATCACCGCGCTTCGCGACCGTGGCGTGCATGTCGGCCGCCTCTTCCCCACGATGCCGAACTACCTTCGCGTGACCGTCGGTAAGCCGGACGAGATGCAGACGTTCGTTGCGGCGTTCCGATCGGTGATGGTGTGAAACACGCGATCGTGTTCGTCGCGGCGCTGTTCGCGACGCGCACGGCCTTTCCGCCGCGTGCCGAGAACGCGAGCGCCACGCGCCTGCTGTCGACGGTGGAGCGCTTCGGCAGCGATCTCGAGTGGGTCCGCCGCGGCGACGTGCCGTGCGGGTTTCTCGAGAAGCACGCGAACACGATCCGCACGCTCCGCGCGGAGATCATCAGCAACGATCCGCCGGTGTGGTCGAACGAGATCGACGATGTGTTCTACGCACCGGTGCCACCGCTGCGCATGCACTTCCGGCTCTTCACGGTCTTCAGCGCCGACGCGCTCGCGCAGACAAATCCCGCCGCTGCGTGGGCCGACTTGCACGCGATCTGGATTCTGTCTCGCGCGCTGGCAAATCGCCCCGAGGCGATGTCGGTGCGGACGGCGATGTTCGGCCGGCGCGTGATTCTCGAGACGGCGAAGCGCATCGCCGGCAGGAAGCCCGAGTGGTGGAGCGAAGTCGAATCGCTCGACCTCGACACGCCCATGACACGCGCCGAAGCGCACGACGCGTGGCTCACCGTCATGCAGCTCTACAAAATGATCGTGTAGCCGAGGGTCGTGAGGTCGGGCATGCGGTCGAGGTAGACGTGCCCGTCGGTGTGATCGATCTCGTGCTGGAAAATGCGCGCGGGAAAACCCTCCAGCTCGAGCGTCGATTCGTTTCCTTCGTGATCGAGTCCTCGGACACGCAACTTCTTGTATCGCGGAACTTCGCCGCCGAGGAACGGGACGCTGAGGCAGCCCTCCCAGTCGGTGATCGTCTCGCGTCCGATCGCTTCGTATGTCGCGTTGAACATCACTCCGGCGTTCAGCTTCGGGATGCCGCGGCGCTTCGCGACCTTCTCCTCGACTTCGAAGACGAAGATGCGCAGCGGCAGATGCACCTGCGGGCCGGCGAGGCCGACGCCTTCGTAGGCGTGCATGGTCTCGACCATGTCTTCGATCAGCGAACGGAACTTGCCTGCCTGGATGTCCTTCGCTTCGAGATCCGACGCTTTCTCGCGCAGGACCGGATGGCCGAGCCGCGCAACCTTGAGAATCAATCAACCCTCCAACAACGGCAGGCGCCGCATGACGATCGCGACCACGAATGCAGCGCCGGTGAGCACCGCTCCTCCGTAAAACGCGCCTCGGGCCTGCGCGAGATCGTACAAGAATCCCATGGCGATCGGTCCGATGAACCGGGCGAGCGAGCCGACTGCCGTGGCGATGCCGAGCATCGTGCCGTGCTCGTTCGACGGCGACGCCTTCGTGACGAGCGACGTCAGCGACGGATAGCACAAACCGGTCCCGACGGAGATGAAGAAGGCGACGAAATAGAGCAGCGGCACGTGCCAGACCGACGGCACGAGCGCGAGGCCGAGGGTGTACGACGCGGTGCCGATCGCGACGAGGGTGCGCTCGCCGAACACGCGCGCGAGGCGGCCGATGAGCCCGCCCTGGATCGTTGCCACCACCACGCCCATGAACAGAAAGAAGTACGAGAGGTCGAGCTGCGTGAAGTTGAACCGGTCGCGTGCATGAAGCGTCACGCTCGTTTCCATTCCGGCCACCGCGAGCAGCATGAGAAAGAGCGTGGCCATGATCGCGACGAGCATCCGCCGCTCGCCCAGGCGCATCCAGGCGCGCGGATCGAATTGCGGCGGAAGTCCGGTGCGCACCGCGGTGCCCGGCTTCTTCGATTCCGCGAGTGCGATCAACGCCACGATCAACGCGAGGAACGAAAGCCCTGCCGCGACGGCGCCCGGAATGAGATTCCCGGGCAGATGGTGATGAATGCCGACCGAGGAGAGGATCCCGCTCAGAGGCGGACCGAGAATGAAGCCCATGCCGAAAGCGGCGCCGATGAGACCCATGCCTTTCGCGCGATTCTCAGGCGTGGTCACATCGGCGATGTACGCCTGCGCTGTGCCGACGTTCGCGCCTCCGATACCGGCGATCACGCGCGACGCGAAGAGCACGCCGAGTCCGTGCGCGAGCCCGAACATCGCGTAGCCGGTGCAGCTCGCGGTGAGGCTGATCAGAATCACCGGGCGCCGTCCGATGCGATCGGAGAGCCGCCCCCAGATCGGCGCAAAAAAGAACTGCATGATCGAGTAGACACCGACCACCGCCCCGACGGTCACTCCGCTCGCGCCGTATTCGCGTGCGTAGAACGACAGAAACGGGATGACCATGCCGAAACCGATCAGATCGATGAAGACGGTGAGGAAGAGGATGGCCAGCGAGGTTCGGCGGATCAAGCGCGCGAAGTGTACACGCTGGCCGATCGGCGCCGGCCGATCGAGCTCGCGGTTTGCAGTTCGCAGTGAAGTCAGGCCGCGAATGGCCGCGTGCAACGGCCGATGGCGGACGGCGATGCCATACTGCGAGCCGCAAACCGCGCACGCGAACCCATGAAGAAGCTCGTCCTCTTCGACATCGACGGAACTCTGATCGCCGACGGCGGCGCATCGCGCGACGCATTCGCGGCGGCGCTCGAGGACGTGTTCGATTATCGCGGGGAGCTGCGCCGCTACGATTTCTCCGGCCGCACCGATCCGCAGATCGCGCACATGGTGCTGCGCGACGCCGGCCGGAGCGAGCAAGAAATCGAATCCAGGATGCCGGGGCTATGGAAGAAGTACCTCGAAGGGCTGGAACAACATGAGCGCTCGCGCGTTCGCGAGCTGCCCGGCGTGCGCGCGCTGCTCGACGCGCTGCGCGAGGACGCGCGCGTCACGCTGGCGCTGCTCACCGGCAACATCGAGCCCGGCGCCCGGCTCAAGCTCAGCGGCCCCGCGCTCAACGGCTACTTCCCGTTCGGCGCGTTCGGCAGCGATTCACCGCATCGCGAGGAGCTGCCGCCGATCGCCATCGAGCGCGCGCACGCGTTCAGCGGCCACCAGTTTCGCAGCCGCGACGTCGTCATCATCGGCGATTCGATTTACGACGTCCGCTGCGGCGCCCCTCACTCCGCCACGACGATCGCCATCGCCTCGGGGAAGACTCCGGCCGAGAAGCTGCGCGCGGAGAATCCGCATCACTTTTTCGACTCGGCGGAGGATCGCGACGGCTTGTTGAAGGCGATCTTCGGCTGAGGTTCACCGGGAACTCTTCACCACGAACGCGATGCTTCGCTCGTGGCCTCGTTCCTTTGCGGTCGATCGCCGCTCCGTGCGACAGCAAGCGGCCGGAGGAGGGCTGCTAACATGCGCCGGTGCCCGCGCGCGCAGCCGAGATCAAGCTCATCGTCTCTGACGTCGATGGCGTCTGGACGGACGGCCGCATCATCTACGCCGGCGAAACGCGCGAGATCAAGGAATTCAATGTCCGCGACGGTCTGGGCGTGAAACTCGTACAACGTGCAGGAATCGCCGTGGCACTGCTGACCAGCCGCCGCTCCCCCGCCCTCGTGCGCCGCGCGCGCGAGCTCGGCATCGCCGAGCTGCATCAGGGATCCGCGAACAAATTCGAAGCGTGCGAGCGGATGCTGCACAAGCTCGGGCTTCGCTTCGATCAGATTCTCTACCTCGGCGACGATCTGCCCGACCTCGCGCCGATGCTTCACGCAGGAATCTCTGCGGCGCCCGAAGATGCGGCAGCCGAGGTTCGCGAGGCGGCGCAGTGGAAGCTCGCGTCGCGCGGCGGCCGCGGGGCGTTTCGTGAAACGGTCGAGCGGCTGCTTCGCGAGCGCGGCGACTGGGAGACGATGCTCAAGGACTTCAAGAGTGGGAAACCTCAAGCGCCGGGCGCGTAGAGGCCGCGTCCTGGGCCTCGCGCTGAAGTCTGTCAGCATCGTCGCCCGCCGGCTCCCGCTCCGCGCCGCTCGCTCGATCGGCGGGTTCCTCGGAGAGCTCGGCTGGCTTGTGCTGCGGCGTCATCGCAATCGCGCGCTCGCAAACATCGCCATCGCATTTCCCGGCTGGTCCGGGGTCGAACGGCGCGCGACGATCCGCCGAATGTTTCACGGCGTCGGCCAGTCGCTGCTCGAGCTGTGCTGGCTGCCGAATCTCGATCGCGAGATGCTGGCGCGGACGACTGAGGT
>DATIZY010000100.1:0-15125 GCA_035516895.1 Thermoanaerobaculia bacterium
ATTTGTTATTTAGTGATGATAATACATTGCATTTTAACGATGTCATCTTCAACACCGAGGCGCATCCGCTTGAACGACGCGCAGCCGGCTCCCGGCCGGCACCGATGCAGCACGTCCATTGAGAAGAGCCGGCTGAGAGCCGGCTCCGCGTTTTAGAACTTCATCACCACCGCCGCGATGATGCTGACGTCATTCTTCTTGATCCCCGCGGCGGGCGGTTTGGTTTTGTAGTCATCGAGCGCGGAGAGCTTCAGCTGGCTGCGCGCCGTGAGGTTGCTCGCGAGCGAAGCCTCGATGTGGTAGAGCGCATCGCCGAAATCGTTCGTCTTCCACAGTCCGGCCGCGGTCTCGCCGAAGGTCGCCGTCGGCGAAAACTTCCAGGTCAGCAGCTGCTTCGCATTGATCGCGCCGCTCGTCTCGCGGGCGAGACCGATGTCCTTTTCGACGACTGCACCCGCGCCGGCTTCGACCGCCAGGTCCGTTGTTGCATTCCTGATCAGATGATGTCCGGCGCCAATCGTCGGCGTGATCAGCGAATCGATTTCTTTGAAGCGGTCGCGCAGGAAGTGAATGTCCGCGAACGCGTAGGTCAGCGGCGACAGCGTGTACTCATCGCGGGCGCCGAGGGTCGTGCGATCGACGGTGAGGGCGCCGCCGCTGTCGGCGCGGAGATAGAACGCGTCGTACTTCGCCACGTTGCGCGCGTTGATCCGCTCCGCGAGCTCCGCAGAGAGGTTGATGTTCTTCGTGTCGCTGTTTCCGCGGGTCAGCGATAAACCTGCTCCAAAATTTCCGCTCCACGTTTGCCCGGCGGGCGGCGTGCTCTCCTGAGCGTTGACGATTCCCGGTAACAGAACAAAAAACAGGGCTGCAATCCAGCACTTCATCGACGTCCTCCAGCGGCCTCATGCGGCACGCAATGTTCGCGCCCACCGCGAAATTCAATGCGCCGAGCCGGAAAATCCGGCGCGCCGAACCACACACTCAGCGTGACACACAGACGCGGACGCGCAACTCACGGCCACCTCGGCAGTTCTGGCGATGTGAACGCCCTGTTTCGTGTGGAGCTTCTTTGCACAACGCGCGAAGAAGGAGGACACATGACCTGGAAATCAATCGCAGGCATCGCACTTTTGCTCATCGCGCAGATTGCTTTTGCGCAGACGACGGCGAACCTCACGGGCACCGTCACGTCGGACGCCACACCGCTCCCGGGCGTCACCGTGACGATCACCTCGCCGAATCTGCAGGGGACGCGAACGGCGATCACCGATGCGAACGGCAACTACAACTTCGCCGCTCTTCCCCCCGGCGAGTACACCGTGAAGTTCGAAATGGAAGGGATGCAGGCAGTCACGCGAACGACGCGAGTGAGCCTCGCGGAAACCGCACGCGCCGACGCGGCCCTCGCCGTCTCGAAGCTCACCGAATCGCTGACCGTCACCGCCGCAGCGACACCCGTCGTGGAGACGACGGAGATCCAGACGAACCTTCCGCAGAGCCTCGTCGAAAAGCTGCCGACGAACCGGACGCTGGTAACGACCGTCGATCTCGCACCGAACACGACGCAGAACGGCCCGAACAACGCGACCACGATCTCCGGGGCACCCTCGTACGAAAACACGTTCTACGTCGACGGCTCGGTCATCAACGAAGTGCTGCGCGGACAGCCGAACAATCTGTTCATCGAAGACGCGCTGCAGGAGACGACCGTGCAGACCGGCGCGATCTCCGCGGAGTTCGGCCGCTTCACCGGCGGAGTGGTGACTGCCATTTCGAAATCGGGCGGCAACGAGTTCAGCGGATCGCTCCGCGACTCGATCGCGAACCCGCGCTGGACGGCGCAGACCCCGCTCGGCGAACCGAGGCCCGACAGCAAGCTTTTCAACGTCTATGAAGGAACGCTCGGCGGACGCATCGTCCGCGACCGCCTCTGGTTCTTCGCCGCCGGCCGTTATCGCAATCGCGATCTGCAGCAGTCGCTCTTCCGTCAGCCGCAGGCGACTTACATCAACGCGGACGATGAGCGGCGATACGAAGCAAAGCTGACCGCGCAGATCACCCCGAAGCATTCGCTCATCGGCTCGTACGTCGATGTTCGCGACAGCCAGACCAACAACTGCGCCGGCAACTGCTACGAGCTGTCGACGCTCGACACTCCGCGCAAACTCCCGAACAGCTTCGCCACGCTGAACTACAACGGGATGCTGTCGAACAACGCGCTCGTCGAGGCGAGCTTCGCCCGCCAGACGCTCAAGTTCGAAGGCGGCGGCGGCGTGCCCACGGGCGATCTCGCGACCAGCTCCGTCATCGTCACATCGGAGGGCAATCTGGCCGGTTATCCGCTGTTCTGCGGAGTCTGCGCTCCTCCCGAGCAGCGCAACAACCAGAACGCGAAGGTCATGGGCAACTACTTCTGGGCGCCCAAAGGCCTCGGCACGCACAATCTGACGGGCGGCGTCGAGCAGTTCTCCGACATGCTGAAATCCGACAACCACCAGTCGGCGAGCGACTTCGAGATCTTCACTCTTCGCGAGCCACAGATTCTGGCCAATGGCACCGTCGCTCCGGTCATTCCGAACTTCGGCGCGTTCGTCGTCTGGTGGCCGATTCTCGAGCACACGCGCGGCAACCGCTTCACGACCGACTCGGCGTTCCTCAACGACAAGTGGGACCTCAACAACCGGTTCAGCTTCAACATCGGGGTGCGCTACGACCACGACAACGGCGAAAACTCGGCGCACGCGAAAGTGGCCAGCGATTCGCTCATCAGCCCGCGTCTCGGCGTCATCTACGACGCGTTCGGCAACGGACGGCTGCGCTTCAACGCGAGCTACAGCGTGTACACCTCGAAGATCGCCAACGGCGACGTCGGCGATGCGACGTCCGCGGCCGGAGCGCCCTCGATCCTGTACTGGATTTACGGCGGCCCGTCGATCAGCGGAGTGTCGAGCACCGACGCGATGCGGCAGGTCTTCGATTGGTTCAACGGCGTCGGCGGAACATCGAACACCGACTTTCTCGCGGGCGGCGGAACGGCGGGAATCTCCACGATCATTCCGCACGACCTCCGCTCGCCGTCGGTCGGCGAGTACACCTTCGGCGTCGGCGGCAACATCACGAGCAACGCATTCCTGCGCGCCGACTATCAGTATCGAAAATTCAGGAACTTCTACACGACAGTGACGAACAGCTCGACGGGCCAGGTGCTCGATCCGCTCATCGGAATTCCCGTCGATCTGAGCTACCTCGTCAACAGCAACGACTTGCGCCGCACGTATCAGGCGATCGTGCTGCAGGGCGGGTGGCACGCGACGCACCGGCTGAACGTCGGCGGCAATTACACGTTCTCGAAATTGCGCGGCAACATCGTCGAAGAAACGGCGGGCGCCGGTCCGGTTCCGTCCTCGGGCCCACAGCAATATCCCGAATTCCAGGGTTTCCCGCAGAACAATCCGGTCGGATATCTCGCCGGCGATGAGCGCAACAAGCTGCGCGCGTGGGTGACCTACGATCTGCCGTTCGTCCACTTCGGAACGCTGACCGTCGGCGCTCTGCAGCGCTACGACTCCGGCACGCCGTACTCGCTCATCGGATCGATCGACCCGGTTCAGAGCGCGGATTGCCCGCAGTGCGTCGATCCGTCGCAGTACAACTATCTCAATCCGCCGCAGACCGTGAATTACTACTTCTCCGGCCGCGGGCAGTTCCGCTACGACAACATCGCATCGACGGACCTCTCGCTCGACTACTTCGTGCCGATCTCCTCGGCGCAGTTGTTCGTCGAAGCGCAGACGCTGAACGTTTTCGATCGTCACGGACGCGTGGCGTTCAACACCGACGTCAATGTGCTGCAGGCGTTCAATCCGTTCACGGAGACGCCGGTCGAAGGCGTGAACTGGGAGAAGGGACCGGATTTCGGCAAAGCGCAGAATCCGACGAGTCTCTTCACGCAGGGCGATTACCAGCTGCCCCGCACGTTCCGCGTTTCGATCGGAGCGCGCTTCTAATTTTTTCATCGGGGAGGACAGGCACTTCTGCCTGTCCTCCTTTTCTTCGCTTTCTTCGCTGTGAGGCGATTCCGTCGCCCGCCACACTCCGGCGCGATCCGTGCAACTCGCGCGCGGTGGGATGGCCGATTTCACTTCTGTGCGCGTCGCCGACGGCAGCGACATGCGCGTCTACATCGCGCGCCCGTCGAAACCGAATCCGCCGGCGATCCTCATCTTCCAGGAAGCGTTCGGAGTCAACGCACACATTCGCGACGTCACCGAGCGGTTCGCGAAACACGGTTACCTCGCCGCTGCACCCGAGCTCTTTCATCGGACCGAGCCGGGATTCGAAGGTCGCTACGAAGACTTCGACAGCGTCCGCAAACCCCTCGCTGCGCTGACGACCGGGGGGATCGAAGCGGATGTGCGTGCGGCGTACGAGCTCGTGCACGCCGCGCGAAGCGTTGGCTGCGCTGGCTTCTGCATGGGCGGGCGGGTGTCGTACATCGCGAATTCGATTCTGCCGCTCAGCGGCGCCGTGTCGTTCTACGGCGGCGCCATCACGCCGGCGCTGCTCGATCGCGCGGCGAAACAGCACGCGCCGATCCTGTTGTTCTGGGGCGGCCTCGACAAACACATCGGCGAGGATACGCGCGGCGCGATTCGGGAGGCGCTTACGAGGGCGCGGAAACCGTTCATCGAGACGCGGTTCTCATTTGCCGATCACGGCTTCTTCTGCGATCAGCGTGCGAGCTACAACGCGGACGCGGCACGCGATGCGTGGGCGCTCATGACGGGCTTCCTCGACGCGCATTCAGCGATTTCAAGTAGCTGACGATCTGCCATCGCCGCTGGTCCGGCAGCCGCGACCAAGACGGCATGCCGTGGCGCAAGTCACCGTTCGTCACGAATCGAAACAGCACTTCGGCATCGCGCGCGCTCGCCCTTCGCAAGTCGGGCGCGTATTTCGTGCCGGTCGCCGCCTCGCCGTGACATGCGGCGCAGTGCTGGTCGAAGAGCTTGTGTCCCGCGGCGATCTCCGCCGTCTGCGGCTGAAGAGTCATTGGCCTCGGCGCGCAGGCGCCGATCGAAAGCGCGAGAATGATGAGGACGAGTTTTTTCATCGGGTCAACGGGACCTCGTACGAAACGCCGAAGCGCATGAGAAAGCGACTGCTGACCGAGGTGACGCCGAACGACGGGCTGACTTTCAGCGTCAGGCCGGAGGGCATCGTCCACGACAGGCACGGCGCGATGTAGTGCGACGTCTCGGCGAGCGTGATCGCATGTTGTTCGCCGATTCCGCCGTACGCCTCGATGCCCGCGGAGAAGTTTTCGCGGCAGAACGAGCAGCGATACGGCGACGCCGCCAGCGCGAGCGGCCGGCTGATGCCGATCGCATAGCCGAACTCCCACGGCGCGCCTGCGAGATTCTTCTCGGCGATCAAGTTCGCCGCCGCGTTCCAGCCGCTGCGATCGCCGGAGAGGATCAGCTTCGTCTCCAGTTCGCGCTCGCGCTCCAGTCGCGCCTCCCCGTTCGGCGCGATCAGATCCGCGGCGGAATCGAAGCCGACGATCTCGCGCAGCGTTTTGTCGGCGCCGTTGGTGTCTTCGTATTCGACGTAGAGCACGGGGTTCACCGCGTGCTCGTCCATCAGCAAACGAACGCGGTTCTCGATGCGATAGCCGGTGTAGATCGAGCTCTCGCGCGCGGTGGACTGGGTGTCGAGGTAGAGCTCGGTCGTCCACCACGCTTTCGGCGCGAATTCGAGCTCCGTCGCCGTGGCGAGGAATCGGTTGCCGCCTTTCGGCGCGCCGGCCACCGGCTCGATCGAGATCTCGAGGTGGTGGGGTTCCTCCATGTGGTGGTCGTAGGTGACGAAGTAGGGACTCTCCTGCGCGGCGGCGGTTCCGCAGGCGAGCAGTGCTGCCGTCGCGGCGATTATGCGATTGAGACTTAGTCTCATCGTCATCGCGACAAGATATCCGCGCCGCAGCGGGGCGTCAACTGCCCCGAAGGGGGGCGATCTCCGGGCGGCCGGCTGAAGCCGGTCCTCACACTCGTTTAGTGCGGGGGCAGCTTCGGCGAGGGCAGACTCACCAGAATCGCGGTCACGATCAGCACGACGAGCGTCACCGAAAGCTCCGCGGCCGCCGATTTGCGAATCGCCACCGCCGCCGGCTCCGTGCCGAGCATCGGACGCTGGCGCCGCCAGTTCCACGCTCCGAGGGCCGCGACGCAGAAGACGAAGAAGAGCTTGACGATCAGCACGTAGCCGTACGGCGTCGTCCAGAGCGCGCTCACATACTTCAGATGCCGCCAGGCGGTGATCACTCCGAACACGACCAGCACGAACGCCGATCCGAGTGCGAGCGGAGAAAAGGCGTTGATCATTGCGGCGGCGAACGCGCCGCGGCGCTCGGTCGTCAGCGTGCTCCCAAGAAGCGGGCCGAGTCCGGCGATCACGACGACAAACAACGTTCCGAGCCAGAAACCCGCCGCGAGGCGATGGACCGGGTTGATGAGCTGAGTCCACTTGCCGGCAAAAAGCGCCGACAGCTGTCCGAACACGACGCCGATCGCCGCGATCCACCACCCCGCCCCCACCCGCGCGAGAACGAGAATGAATCCGATGAGGGCAGCGATGACCAGCAGCGTCTGCGCGGTGCCGAGATGTCCGCCGGAAAAATAGAACGCGGCGGTGACCGCTTCGCCGATCAATCCGATGATCGCGGCGCGAACGGCGGACGCGCGGTGGAAATCGCGCTCCTCGATCACGCGGTCGAGAACTGCGAGGCGGAATCCGATCGAGCCCGTCGCCAGGAAGGAGGCGAGGAATCCGACGAACTCCGTTGCGGCTTCACTCCACTTGATCATGCCCGTCGGTTAGCCGCTTCCATGCCGACGGCTCAGAACGCCTCGAGCCAGCCGAGTAGGTCGCGGATCATGGTGCGGAAATTGGGGGCGACGAAGAGCGTGTCCTGGTAGCGGCTCGGATCGTACGGCGTCGCCGCGATCGTCTCGAGGTCCCACGGCGCGAGCCGCTCCTCTCTTTCGAACCGGCCGAGCTCTCCGAACGACGACAACAGGCCGGCACCGTATACGCGAAGCTCGCCGCGCTCTCGGAGGACGCCGAATTCCAGCGTATACCAGTAAACGCGGCCGATGCGCTCGACGTCTTCGTCCGTTCCCGCATTCGCCGCTGCGCGTCCGAACGCGCGATTGAGCCGGGCGAAGTCGGGGTGTACGAATGTCGCTGCATGTCCGATCAGCTCGTGCACGACGTCCGGCTCCGGCGTGTAGAGCGGCACGCTGTGATGCCGCATGTACTGCGTCGACAGGAAGACGTCGTTGCCGAGCTGCGTCAGAAACGCGCCGGCGCTGACGAGGCCCGCGACGGGCAGCATGCGAAAACCTTCGGCCGGCTCGATGACCGCGTTGACTTCGCCGAGCTGCGGAATGCACTCGCGCGAGAGAGCGATCTCCTCCGCCGCGTCGAGATACTCGCCGCACGCGTAGCGCTCGTGCAGCGGATCGAGGTGCCGCCACACCTCGCGCCACACCGCCTGCTCCTCGTCCGTGTATTCGATTTGCGGGGCGGGATCGCCTTCACGGAATTCGAGCGCGGCGCGCGCGATCTCGTCGCGCCTGCGCCGGTAGACCGCATCGTGAAAACCGGGATGATCGGCGGCAAGGTCGACCACCGGATGAGTCAGCTTCAAGCCGCGGCATCATAAACTGCGCCGGGGCGTAGACTTTTTGCCGATATGAAAACAATCGTGATCACCGGCGCAAGCTCCGGCATCGGCGCGGCACTCGCCCGCCACCTCGGCCGCGAAGGACACAATCTGGTGATCGCCGCACGGCGCGCGCCGGTACTCAACGCCGTCGCGCACGAGGTGCAGTCGCATGTTGTGACCGTGCGGGCCGACGTTACGCGGCGCGCCGACGTCAATCGACTCTGCGACGAAGCGATCCGTGCCTTCGGCGTTGTCGATGTCTGGATCAACAATGCCGGCCGGGGAATCGCGAAGCCGGCGCTCGAGCTGACCGACGGCGACTTCGAGGAGATGATGGCGGTCAACGTCAAATCGGCGTTGTACGGGATGCAGGCGATCGTGCCGCACTTCATCTCCCGAGGCCAGGGTCACATCATCAACATCTCCTCGTTTCTCGGCCGCGTGCCGATCGCGACGCATCGATCGGCGTACAACGCGGCGAAGGCGGCGCTCAACGCGTTGACCGCGAACGTGCGCGTCGACCTCGCGCGCTCGCATCCCGCGATTCGCGTCTCGCTCGTGATGCCGGGCCTCGTGAGCACGGAATTCGCGAAGAACGCGCTCGGGAGCTCGGGCCCGTCGGCGCCTCCATGGACGCCGGGAACGGCGATGCAGGCGCAGACGCCGGAGGAGGTTGCCGCGGCGATCGCCGGCGTGATCGAGCATCCGGTGGCCGAGCTGTACACGAATCCGGCGAGCGCGAAGATGGCCGAGCGCTATTTTGCAGACGTCGGAGCATTCGAGGCCGGGCCGCGCGGCACGTGAGAAATGTGGGAGCGGCCGACCCCGGCCGCTCAGAGGCGGGCGAGGCGGCCGCCGCCACACCTGACCAGCGTAACTTTTCCCCCGCATCGCGGGTTAAGCACGAACGAAGAGCATGGACGAGCGGCTCCTGATCGAGGCCGCGCAAAGCGATCCGACTCGCTTCGGCGAGCTGTACGAGGAGAACTTCGCGCGCGTGTACGCGTTCATCGCGCGACGTGTGCGCAACCGGCAGGAAGCGCAGGACCTCACCTCACAGGTTTTCGAGCGCGCGCTCGCGAACATCGGACGCTTCGAGTGGCGCGGAACGCCGTTCGCCGCATGGCTCTACCGCATGGCCGCAAATGCGATCGCCGATCACTATCACGCGCTTTCGCGCGAGCTGCACGTACCGCGAACGCCCGACGTCGCCGGCGATGAGACCGAACGGATCGAGCTGCGCACCCTGCTCTCGCGTTCGATCGACAAACTGCCCGCCGAGCAGCGGCGCGTCGTCACGATGCGCTTTTTGGAGGAGCGAAGCATTCGCGAGATCGCGGAAAAGCTCGGCAAAAGCGAAGGTGCGATCAAACAACTGCAATGGAGAGCGCTGCAGAAATTGCGCGCGGACATGAACCATGGCTGAGCAGGATCGGATCGAACAGCTCGACACGGCGATCGAGGCGATGCTCGCCGGCCGTCGCGCGGAGGTCTCCGGCGAAGTCGCCGCACTGGCGGCGATCGCCGCAGACCTGCGCGAGGTGGCCGATCCGCGCTTCAAAGCCTCGCTCAAATGGAAGCTCGTTCCGCCCGCGCGCCGCACGATGACCGCGCATTTCACCGTCCACGGCGCCGCGGGCCTCGTCGAATTCATCGAGGAAGCGTTCGGCGGAGAGGAGGTCTTCCGCGCGCCGGCACCGGATGGCAGCATCGCGCACGCCGTCGTCGCAATCGGAGACTCGACCGTCGAGATGGGCGACGCGCCGAAAAATGCGGAGCCGACGCGCTCGGCGATTCATCTCTACGTCCCGAACGTCGACGAGCTCTACGAGCGCGCGCTCGCCGCCGGCGCGAAGGCTGTCGGTCCGATCGTCGATCAGTTCTACGGCGATCGCGAGGGAACGGTCGACGACCGCTATGGTAATCGTTGGTATATCGCATCGCCCGTTCGCGCCGGTCATCGAACGGTGACGCCCGTCCTGCATCCACACGGCACCGGCCGGACGATCGAGTTCGTTCGCGACGCGTTCGGCGGCGAGCTCGTCGAAGAGCCCTACCGCGCGCCCGACGGCAACATCGTGCACGTCGTCATGCGCGTCGGCGATTCGCTGGTCGAGATGGGAGAGGCGCGCGCCGACTGGGCGCCGTTCGACGCCGGCATTCACCTTCTCGTCGACGACTGCGACGCGGTGTACGCGCGCGCCGTCGCCGCCGGCGCCCGGACTGTCCGCCCGCCCTACGACGCACCCTACGGCGAGCGCTCGGCATACGTCGTCGACCCGTGGGGCAACCGCTGGTTCATCGGCACACCCCAAAAGTCGTGAGGACTCAGACTTAGGACTCAGGACTTAGGACTTAGGACTTAGGTAGGACTTAGGACTCAGGACTCAGGACTGAGTTGCCCTTAGTCCTTAGTTCTCAATCCTTGGTCCTCAGTCCTTAGTCCTCAATCCTTAGTCCTCAGTCCTAAGTCCTAAGTCCTCAGTCCTAAGTCCTAAGTCCTAAGTCCTAAGTCCTGAGTCCTGAGTCCTAAGTCCTGAGTGGTCAGTCCTGACTCCGCGTCCTGTGCACTTTTCCATTTTGTCTGCGTATTACCGTGCATGAAACGACTGTTCATGCCATTGATCCTGTCCGCTTTCACGGCGGCGGCGTTCGCTCAGGCGAACCCGGCAACACCCACGACCTCGACAACATCAACCACTTCTGCGCCGGTCATGGCGACGGAGGGGCCGAGCAACGAGCCCGCCGAGCAGGTGCGGGAAGAGCTCGAGTCGATTCTTCGCAACCAGCCCTCCCAAGTTGCGCGCATTCTCAGGCTCGACCCGACGCTTCTGACGAACGACGCCTACATGGCGACCTATCCGGCTCTCGCCGCTTTCGTCAAGCAGCACCCCGGAATCCAGCACAATCCGTCGTACTTCTTCGGGTCGGGTTATGACGAGCCGGGCGGGAGAATCGCCCTGGGTGACATCGCCGGATTTCTGGTCTTCCTCGTCATCACGTCGGTCATCGTCTGGATCATCCGACTCGTCGTCGAGCAGCGCCGCTGGTCGCGCCTCGCGGCAATCCAGACCGACGTGCACAGCAAACTGCTCGACCGCTTCTCATCGAACGAGGAGCTGCTCGGTTATCTGCAGAGCTCCGCGGGCAAGAGGTTCCTCGAAGCGACACCGATTCCGATCGAGGCAGGCCCGCGGCCGGTAAGCGCTCCCGTCGCGCGCATCCTGTGGTCGCTGCAGCTCGGCTTCGTTCTGATCGCCGGCGGCCTCGGCTTCGACCTCGTCAGCCTTCGCGTGACCGGCTCGGACTCGAATGTTCTTTACGGGCTCGGCATCATCACGCTTCTGGTCGGAGTGGCGCTCACGCTCTCGGCCGGGATCTTCTACGTCTTGTCGAGGCGATTCGGCCTGTTGCAGCCTTCCGTGACAGAATCATCCAACTGATGGCACTCACATTCGCAATGCCGGAGACGACGCTGCAGGCGGAAATCGAAGCGAGGGCCGCCGCAGCGTCGCGAATGTCCGAGGAGGAGTTCCGGGCGTTTTACGAGCGGACGTCGCGGCCGGTCTGGGCGTACCTGATGCGCCTGACCGGCGACCGTCACCTCGCCGACGATCTGCTGCAGGACGCCTACTACCGCTTCTATCGGGCAGGCGCGGTCTACGAAGGAGAATCGCACCGGCGCAATTCGCTCTTTCGCATCGCGACGAACCTCGCCCGCGACGTGGCGCGGAGGAAGAGGCGCGGAACCGACGTCGAGATCCCCGAATCCCTCGAGTCCGCGCCCGCGCACTCCGACGAGCGCACCGATCTGCAGCGCGCGCTCGCCAAACTCAACCCGCTGCATCGCGAGATCGTCTGGCTCGCGTACGCGCAGGGATCGTCGCACGCGGAGATCGCCGAGATCACCGGCGTGAGCAGCAAGAGCATCAAATCGCTTCTCTTCCGTGCGCGAAAAAGACTGGCGGAGATTCTGCGTGGTTAGGCGGGACTGCAATCGCGAAGCGGAGGTTCTCGCCGGCGCAGGCACCGGCGCCATCGACGCCGATCTGCGCGCGCACCTCGATGCGTGCGACAGCTGTCGCGATCTCTTCGCGGTCGCGCGTGCGGTCGTCGACGATCGCGCCACGCTGATGACGGACGCGCATCCGCCCGGCGCGGGCCTGATGTGGTGGCGCATCACCATGCGCGAGCGGCGCGATGTCGCGCGCACGGCAGAGCGCGCCGGCAGCTTCATTCAGTTCGTGCTCGTCGTCGCTGCCGTCTTCGTCGCCCTCGCATTCCTCGGTGTCTCGATCGACGTGCAGGCGGTCTGGCAATCCATCGCAACCTCGGCCAAGACCTTCGCGATCCCGCTCATCGCGCTGGCGGCATGGTTGATCCTCGCTCCCGTGGCCGTGTATTTTGCGGTCTCGGAAAAGTAGTCCGCCAAAACAAATCCGAACGAGGTCCTTCATGCGCGCACGTGTCCTCACGGCCGTTTTCACCCTTTTTCTCGCGGTTGCCGCATTTCCGCGGCTGCTCACAGTCGACGATTTCGCGAAGCTGCGCAGCGTCTCCGATCCGGAGGTCTCGCCCGACGGCAAATGGATCGCCTACGGCGTGGGCACGATCAATCTCGACAAGGACAAACGCGACTCCGATCTCTGGATGGTCAGCTGGGACGGAAGCCAGCGCATCCGCCTCACAGCGACGCCGGAGAGCGGCGAGAGCATGCCGCGGTGGAGCCCGGACGGCCGCTACCTCGCGTTTCTCACGTCGCGCGGCGATGAGGAAGAGAAGAAACACGGCAGTCAGGTCTGGCTTCTCGACCGCCGCGGCGGCGAAGCGGAGCAGCTGACCGACATCAAAGGCGGCATCGCGGAGTATGCGTGGTCGCCCGACGCCAAACGTCTCGTGCTCGTCGTCAACGACTTCGATCCGAATTCCGATCCCGACAAGAAGGAAGGCTGGAAGCGCAAGACGAAGCCTCCGATCGTCATCGATCGCTATCACTTCAAGGAAGACCGCGAAGGCTACCTCGGACCGCTGCACAAGCATCTGCAGCTGTTCGACGTCGCTACGAAAAAATCCGAGGTGCTGACGTCGGGCAGCTATGACGAATCGAGCGCGACGTGGTCGCCGGACGGAACGATGATCGCGTTCGTCAGCAATCGCGAAAAAGATCCCGATCGCGCCGACAACAGCGACATCTTCGTCATCGACGCAAAGCCGGGAGCCGAGGCGCGAAAGCTGACGACGTTTCCGGGGCCGGACTTCGGACGGCCTTCGTGGAGTCCCGACGGCCGGTTCCTCGCATACCTGCAGGGCGATGAACCGAAATACTCTGCATACAACCTGAACAAGCTCGCGGTCGTCCCGGTCGCGGGAGGCGCGCCGCGCCTCTTGACGGCTGCACTCGACCGTCCGGTTCAGGCTCCGATCGTGTGGAGCGCAGACGGCAAAACGCTGACGTTCGTGGTCGCCGACGATCGCATTACGTACATTGCGCAAATGCCGGCGGCAGGTGGCGCGGTTGCGAAGCTCACCGGAGTCGCGCGCGTCGTCGCGTCGCTTTCGCCGGCGGGCGACGGAAGATTCGCACTCCTTTCGACGACCGACAGCGCGCCGTTCGAAGTCCACGTTTTCGAGAACGGTCAGCTGCGCCGCGTGACGCACGAGAATGACGACGCGCTGGCGAACATCGATCTCGCATCGGTCGAGGATTTCAGCTGCAAGGCGAAGGACGGCAACGAAGTTCACGGCCTGATCTTCAAGCCGCCGTCGTTCCAAGCGGGACAGAAATATCCGACGCTGCTGAACATTCACGGCGGACCGAACGGACAGGACGAGCACGCATTCAGCTTCGACCGGCAGCTGCTCGCCGCGAACGGTTATGTCGTCCTCGCGGTGAACTATCGCGGCAGCGCGGCCCGCGGCAATGCGTACCAGAAAGCGATCTTCGCCGACTGGGGACAGAAGGAAGTCATCGATCTTCTCGCGGCGGTCGATTGGGCGATCGCGCAGGGAATCGCTGATCCCGATCGGCTCGGCATCGGCGGCTGGAGTTATGGCGGCATCCTCACCGACTACACCACGGCGAGCGATCCGCGATTCAAGGCGGCGATCGCCGGCGCTGGCAGCGCGCTGCAGCTCTCGATGTACGGCGCGGACCAGTACGTCTCGCAATACGATCTCGAGCTCGGCCCGCCGTGGAAAAACCCCGACGCGTGGATCAAAGTCTCGTATCCGTTCTTCCACGCCGATCGCATCAAGACTCCGACGCTCTACATGGGCGGCTCATCCGATTTCAACGTGCCGATCATCGGCGGCGAACAGATGTACGAAGCGCTGAAGAGCATGGGCGTCGAGACGGAGCTCGTTGTCTATCCCGGACAGTTTCATGGCATCACCACGCCGAGCTACGTGAAGGATCGTTACGAGCGGTATCTTGCGTGGTACGGGAAGTACCTCCAACCGACCGTCCCGGGTTCCGCATCGCGGGCCGGCGCGAGGAACACAAGAGGCTCGGACGGTTCTCAATGATCATCGATTTCCATAACCATTTTTTCCCTCCGAAATACATCGACGAGCTTCGCTCCGGCGGCAGCCGCGTTCAGGTGACGATCGACGGCGATGGCAATCCGGTGCTGCACTATCCCGGCGATTACAACATCGCGGTGCGCGGGCATCGCGACATCGCGTATCGCGAATCGGTGATCAGCGAGATCGGCGTCGACAGGCAGGTGCTGAGCCTCACGACTCCCGGCACACACGTCGAGGAGCCCGCGATTGCGGTGAAGCTCGCGCGCATCGTCAACGACGCGTTCGCCGAGATCGCGCGCAATTCGCAGCGATTCATCGGCATCGCCACGCTGCCGCTCAGCGATCCTTCTGCGTCGGCGAAGGAGCTCGATCGCGCGTGCCGCCAGCTCGGATTTTGCGGAGCGATGGTCTTCAGCAACATCAACGGCGTCGCGCTCAGCGATCGCCGCTTCTGGCCGGTATGGGAAACGGCGAACGATCTCGGCGCCGTGATTCACATTCATCCGACTTCGCCCGTCGGCGTCGAAGCAATGCAGGAATACTGGCTGATGCCGCTCGTCGGATTTCCGATGGACACCACGCTCGCCGCCGCGAGCCTCGTCTTCAGCGGCGTCGTCAAGCGCTTCCCCCGCATCCGCTGGGCCCTCGGCCACCTCGGCGGCGCGATTCCGTATCTCGTCGAGCGCCTCGATCGCGGATTCCACGCGTTCAAGGAGTGCCGCGCGAACATCGATCGACCGCCGAGCGAATACCTTCGCAAGTTCTATTACGACTCGGTCAATTTCGATCCGCGCGCGCTGCAGCTGGCGATCGACTTCGCCGGCGCCGATCACATCCTCGCCGGCAGCGACTATCCGCATCAGATCGG
>DATIZY010000101.1:0-3110 GCA_035516895.1 Thermoanaerobaculia bacterium
CGAATCGCAAGCCGCTGTGCGAAACGATCGAGCTGCCGCTTCGCCGAATCACGATGGTGTGGGCAACCTCGGCCTGGAACTCGACGTCCGTTCCTTTCCAGCGGAACAGCAGCTTTACGCGGCTGCCGGGCTTCGGCTCACCGTAATGCTCGATGAAGGCGCCGCTGATCCCGATGTCGAGAATCAGCGTGTTCTGTCCGTCCAGGAGCGCAAGAATGGGTTTCGCCAGCCTCAGGCGTTGGAATTCGCGGCGATCGTTGGGCGCCATCGTTCCGGAAGTATACGGTGTGCCAGCGGAGGCAAGCAGATTGCTGCGTTGTTTTGTCGAGTGTCCGAACCCGTTCGTGAACGCCGCAGCGTCTGGCGCGTCGGCCCGGAGAGCACATGGACGACGGTGCTGCCCGTGGTCTTCGTCATCGCCTCGCTCGTCGCGCTCGCCGCGCTGCCGGTGGTCGTCGGCCGGCACACGGCGCAGATGCGGCAGGAGATCACGAGCATCGCCGAACCGGCGCGTCGCGCGGCGAATGACATTCAGATCGGCCTTTCGTCCGAGCTCGATAAGGTCATTGCGTTTCAAGTCACGGGCGAGACGCAGTACCGCGACGGCTATCGCAGCGCGCTCGACCAGCAGGTGCGCGACTACGCGGCGCTGCGCAGGCTGGGTCCGCAGCTCGGCGAAGATGTGAATCGGGATCTTCAGACTCTCATCGCAGCGACCCAGCGGTGGCACGCAGGGGTGACGAGCGGCGAGTTTCTGCAGCGCCAGCTTCCGGCCGAGGTGTACATGACGCGGTTGTTCGAGCGTCATCCGTCGTACGAGCAGGCGCTTCGTGCGGCCAACGACCTCGAGAACGCGATCCAGAGCTCGTCGAACGATCGCCTTTCGCGCATCCGCAACGCCGAGCGTCTCAACATGGCGCTCACGATTTTCCTCACGCTTCTCGCGCTGACGTCCGCGCTTCTCGTCGCCGGCCTCGGCCGGCAGACGCGCCTGCTCGCGCGCGAGGCGATGCGTCGCCGGCAGGAGGCGGAGCGCGAAGCGGGCGAGGCGAAAGTCGCGCGCGCGGCGGCGGAGAGCGAAGAGCGGCGCGCGGCATTCCTCGCGTCGGCCGTGCAGGAGCTGGCGTCATCGCTCGACGTCGACCGGACCGTCGAAACACTGAAGAAGCTGTTCGCTCCGAACCTCGCCGCGTCGTGCTCGATCGACCTCGGCGACGCGGCAGCGGAGCGTCCGCCGGAACACCTTCCGTCGAAGATGGTCATCCCGATGATCAGCCGCGGCCAGAAGCTCGGGACGGTGGCGCTCACGGCGACTGCGGGACACGTGTTCACCCGCGACGACCGGCAACTCGCCGAAGAGCTCGCGCGGCACGGATCGCTGGCGATCGACAACGCAATTCTCTACACCGAGTCGCAGCAGGCGGTGCGCGCGCGCGAGGAAGTGCTGGCCATCGTGTCGCACGATCTGCGCAATCCGCTCAATTCGGTGATGCTCGCGGCGTCGCTGCTGCAGGTCTCGCCCACTCTGTCTGCCGATGATCGCGAGCAGCTCGAGACGCTCGACATTTCCGCCAAGCGGATGAAGCGACTGATCGAGGACCTGCTCGACGTCACGCGCCTCGAAGGCGGCAAGCAGCTTCCGATCGAACCGGTGCCGCTCGAAATCCGTCCATTGATGGACGAAGCCTACGAGCTGTTCAAGCCGCAGGCGGCGACGACGTCGATCACGCTTCACCGTCAGGTCGCCGACGGCTTGCCGCCGGTTTGCGCAGACCACCATCGCGTTCTGCAGGTGCTGTCGAATCTCATCGGAAACGCTCTGAAGTTCACGCCGCGCGGCGGCATCATCATCGTTCGTGCGGAACGATCCGACGCCGCGATGATCCTCTTCACGGTGTCCGACACCGGGCCCGGAATCCCAAAAGAGAATCTCAAAGACATTTTCAATCCCTACTGGCAAGCCAAACGCACCGAGCGTCTCGGCGCCGGCCTGGGATTGCCGATCGCGAAGGGGATCGTGGAGTCTCACCGCGGCCGGATCTGGGTCGAGAGCGAGCCCGGGAGGGGAACGAAGTTCTATTTCACTCTGCCGGCTGTAACGCGAGAAGCGCCCATCAACTCTCCACCGGCGGCGGAATCGCCAGCGCATCGCTGACGCTCAGTTCCGCGAAAAGGCGGATCAGCCGCCGACCTTCTTCGTCCGAGGCTTCGTAGACGCGACAGAGGCGCTGCATCTCATCCGAATCGGCGGTGCGGGCGACGGTAAATCCGGTCGACGGCTGCTCGGGCAGAAAGACCGGCCGCTTGCTCCAGTGACCGTTCTCGAACCGATACGTGAGGAAGGCTGCGTCGGCGCCGCGGACGGTTTTGTCGCCGTCGACGGAGTGCGACGGAAGCGGCTCGCGGCCGGGCGAGGTGCGGCGGCGGTCGATTTCCTTCGTGACGAGGATGCTCAACATGTCGCGGAGCTTGTCGCCGGAATCGCCGACAGCGGCAGTGAAGCGAAGTCCCGACTGCATGCTGGCGGCGGTGCGCACGACCTGGCAGCGCATGACGACCTGCTGACCCGCGTACGCGAAGCGGAGGTCGAGCGAGTCGGACTCGAGATCGTCCTCGTGCTCGACGCGAGCGCCGAGGACGCCGATCTCGCAGATGGTGACGGGATGAGTGCCGAGAGTGGCGTGGACCGGCGGATGGAGGATCAGTCGCTGAAACTCACGACGCTCTTCCGGCCGCATCTGCTGCATGCGGCCATTTTATGCGAGCGGTTACTGGAGAATCGCGGCGTGCATTCGGGCTGCGGCGACGTACTGGTTCTGAACCCGCTCGTGGTAGGAGCGAGTGCCATGAGCGACGCGCTGCAGATAATTGATGGTCTCCGGGAACGGCGGCACACCGCCGAAGCGCTCGATCGTTCCCTCTCCCGCGTTGTACGCAGCGAGCGCGAGGCGCTGATCGCCGAAACGGTCGATGAGATATCGCAGGTAGCGCGCCCCCGCAGCGACATTGTCAGCCGGGTTGAACGGATTGTCGCAACCGAGAATGCGGCTCGTTTCGGGGACGATCTGCATGAGACCCTGCGCGTTCTTGTTCGAGACGAGACGCGGGCG
>DATIZY010000102.1:0-5838 GCA_035516895.1 Thermoanaerobaculia bacterium
CGCGGATCGAGGATCTTGAACACCTGGCGCTCGTACGTCTTCGCGTTCTCCAGGATTTCTTCGTGCGACAGCGCGGGACGCGTGACCTTCTTGCCGGTGGGATCGCCGATCATCCCGGTGAAGTCGCCGATCACGAAGATCACGCGATGGCCGAGGTCCTGGAAGTGCTTCATCTTGCGGATGAGGACGGTATGGCCGAGGTGAAGGTCGGGCGCGGTGGGGTCGAAGCCGACCTTCACGGTCAGCGGCTTGCCGCGCGCGATCTTCGCGCGCAGGTCTTTCTTGTCGATCAGGTCGACGGAGCCCTTCGCCAGGTATTCGATTTGTTCGTCCGGAGTCATTGCCGCGCGCATTGTAGCGTCGGGCAACGGACGTCACGTACCTTCAGTGCGCATCATCACCTCGCGCCGCGCGAGGAATTTGACATCCTCCGCATGCGTCTTTAGACTCGCGCAACTTTTATGACACCGACACTCGCTCACCGGCTGCACCACCACCATCACCACGTGATGTAGGGGTGCACTGCATGCGCCCCGAGTCGAGAAGGGGCGCCTGAGAGCGATCGAACCATAAGCACTCATCCAAACCTCTTCTCCACCGGGGAAGAGGTTTTTTGCTTATGGTCAACAAATTTCGATATCCCACCGGAGTCCGGCCGCTGCTCATCGAAGAAGCGGCGCGGCGGCGGCGGATCGAATCGCGATTCGTCGGAGTGCTCGAGCGCGCCGGCTTCCGCGAAGTCGTCCTGCCGATCGTCGACTATGCCGAGCCGTACGCGGCCCTCGCGCCGCGCGACGCTTCGAAGCAGAGCTACCGCTTCGTCGATCGCGAGGGCGAGCTCGTCGCGATCCGCTCCGACTTCACGCCGATGGTCGCCCGCGCGCTCGCGCCGTCGATCACCGAGGCCGATCTCCCGCTGCGCGTCTACTACCGCGGCGACGTCATCCGCTGCGACCCCTCGCGCCTCGGCCTCAACCGCGAGATGTTCCAGATCGGAGCGGAAATCGTCGGCGACGCGTCCGACGAGGAGGCGATCGCGGTGGCGACCGAGATCGCGTCGGCGTTTGTGGCGAAGCCGCTCGTCGTCCGCGACGATCTCGACGAGCCGGGCTATTACACCGGCACGCGCTTCTACGTGTACGACAGCGCCTCGCGGATGAAGCTCGCGCAGGGCGGCCGCTATGACGATCTCTACGGCATGTTCGGCACGCCCGCGCCGGCGATCGGCTTCACGTTCACGATCGACAACCTGGACTGACCACGATGCGCATCGCAATCGCGAAAGGACGGCTACAAAACGAATCGCTCGCGGCATTCGCCGCCGCGGGCTACGACATTCCGGGCGAGGCCGATCTCCGCTCGCGCCGCCTCGTGTTCGTGCGCGACGGAATCGAATGGATTTTCGTCAAGGACGCGGACGTGCCGGTCTACGTCGACAACGGCGCGGCCGATGCAGGCATCGCGGGTCTCGATCAGATCCTCGAGCGCGACTGCCGCGCGTATCAGCCGCTCGCTTTCGCGTTCGGCCGATGCCGGATGATGCTGATCGCCGCACCCGGCGCGCCGCGCCTGACAAACATCGCGACGAAGTATCCGCGGATCACGCGGCAGTACGTCGACGCGCGGCAGTTTCGCGCCGAGATCGTACCGCTCGCCGGCTCGGTCGAGCTCGCGGCAGTGCTCAACCTCACGTCGCACGTCGTCGATCTCGTCGAAACCGGCGAGACGGTGCGCGTGCACAACCTCGAGATCCAGGAGCTCGTCGCGGAAATCTCGCCGCGCCTCATCGTGAGCAAGACCTCGTACCGAACGAATGCGAAAGAAATCGGCGAGCTGATCGCGCGGATACAGCGCACGGTCGAGTCGCGCCCGACCGAATCGGTGGGGTTCGGCACGGCGCAGCCGTGCCCTACACCGCTCGGCGTGACGGAGGAGTCGCAATGAACGAAGCATTTCGAGTTGCCGATGAGATGATCGAAGGCGTCCGCGCGCGCGGAGACGCTTTCGTACGTGAGCAGATCGCGAAGTTCGATCGAGTGACGATCGCCGACATCCGGATCGCGCCGCGCGACGTGACCATCGATCCGAAGATGGCCGAAGCGATCGAGACGGCGATTGAGCGCGTCGAGGCCTTCCACAAACAGCAGCTGCCCGCAGGCTACACGTGGACCTTCGATGGAACCGAGGTGCAGCATCGCGTCAGGCCGCTGAAGAGGGTGGCGCTGTACGTGCCCGGCGGCCGCGCGGTGTACCTCTCGACGCTGATCATGACCGCGGTTCCGGCGCGCATCGCCGGCGTCCGCGAGCTCGTCGCGATCACCACGCCCGCCGCTTCGTCGCGCGACGAGCTGCACTACGCCTGCGTGCGCCTCGGCGTCCGCGAAATCTATCAATGCGGCGGCGCGGCCGGAGTCGCGGCCGCGGCGCTCGGAACCGAATCGCTCGAGCGCGTCGACAAGATCGTCGGGCCGGGCAACAGCTACGTCACGGCCGCGAAAGCGCGGCTCGTGGGAACCGTCGGCATCGACATGACCGCCGGTCCGACCGAGCTCGTGATCATCGCCGACGACACCGCGAATCCCGAGTTCGTCGAGGCCGATCGCGCCGCGCAGCAGGAGCACGGCCCCGATTCGGTCGTGACCGTGCTGTGGATCGGCAAAGACGTCGCGAGCATCGACGAAGCGATCGAGATCACGAATCGCATCGCGCCGGAGCATGTGTCGATCCAGACGCGGAACGCGAAGGCCGTCGCCGCGCGGATCGAGAACGCAGGAGCGATTTACTGCGGCGCCTTCTCCGCGGTGGCGGCAGGCGACTACATCGCCGGGTCGAATCACGTCCTCCCAACCGGCGGATCGGCGCGCTTCTTCTCGCCGCTCGGCGTCTACGATTTCGTCAAGCGGACGAACGTCGTCACGATC
Organism: Thermoanaerobaculia bacterium; assembly: GCA_035516895.1. Taxonomy (GTDB): domain Bacteria; phylum Acidobacteriota; class Thermoanaerobaculia; order Gp7-AA8; family Gp7-AA8; genus Gp7-AA10. Next base: position 2,922 of record DATIZY010000102.1, read on the forward strand.
AGCGATGACGCCCTGCAGACGATCTCGCCGCCCGGCCAGCGCCTCGCCGCGTTCGAAGGATTGCCGAATCACGCGAAATCGCTCGCCGTGCGAACCGGAGTGGCCGTATGAGCCGCAGCGTCGTCGCCGCGATGACTGCCTACACGCTCGAGCTGCGCGAGGCGGAGATCAAGCTCAATCAGAACGAATCGCCGTTCGATTTTCCGCGCGCGCTGAAAGACGAAGTGCTCGCGCGGATGGCGCAGCGGGCGTGGAACCGCTATCCCGATTTCGAATCGGCATCGCTGCGCACGGCGATTGCGAACGCGTACGGCCTGACAGCGGACGACATTCTGGTCGGCAACGGATCGAACGAGCTGCTGGCCGCGACGATCGGCGCGTTCGTCGGTCCGGGGACGCCGGTGATTTTTCCGCGGCCGACATTCTCGCTTTACGAGAAACTCGTGACGATCGCCGGCGGGCTGCCGATCGCGATCGACTTCGAGCCCGATTCCGGCCTGTTGCCGCTCGAGGCGATGCTCGCCGCAATCGCGAAGTACGAGAACGCGGTCGTAATGGTCTGCTCGCCGAACAACCCGACGGGAAGCGTTCTGCCGAACGGCGGTCTCGACGCGCTCCTCGCGACGAATGCGATGATCCTGCTTGACGAAGCCTACGGCGATTTTGCGAAGGCAGGATTACCCGCGCTCCACGACAACGTCGTCACGTTCCGCACGTTCTCGAAAGCGTGGGGCCTCGCGGCGCTGCGTGTCGGCTGGCTCGCCTCGACGTCGGCAAACTGCCGCGAGATCCGCAAAGTGAAACTCCCCTACTCGCTCAACATCATCAGCGAAGCGATCGCCGAGGCGGCGCTGGCGAATCGGGAGGTTCGCGATCGCAACGTGGCGTACATCCTTTCCGAGCGCGAACGACTCTTTCGGTCCATGCGGCCGTTCGTCGACGTTTTTCCGACGCAGGCGAATTTCATCTGCTTTCGAAGCGAGCGGCCGCTGTTCGACGCGCTCGCGTCGCGCGGCATTCTGATCCGGCAGGTTGCCAACGGCTGGCTGCGTGTATCGATCGGCACGCGCGAACAGAACGATGCGTTCCTGGCCGCACTGAAGGAGCTCGCATGAGAACCGCGATCCTCGAACGAACGACGAAAGAGACGAGCGTCCGCGCGACGGTGAACCTCGACGGCGACGGCGCGCGCTCGCGCATCGAGACGCCGGTCGGATTTCTGTCGCATATGCTCGACACGATTTCGCGCCACGCTCGGGTCGACATCGACATCGCCGCGACCGGCGACACGTTCATCGACTACCACCACACTGTCGAAGACGTCGGCCTCGTCCTCGGCGAAGCCTTCGGCAAAGCGCTCGGCGACAAGGCCGGCATCCGGCGCTTCGGCTACGCGTACGTACCGCTCGATGAGGCGCTCGCGCGCGTCGTCGTCGACTTCTCCGGCCGGCCGTATCTCGTCTTCGAAGTGCCGCTCGACCGCGAGATGCTGCTCATCCACAAGGATTTTCCGTTCGCGCTGGTCGAGGAGTTTTTCAAATCGTTTGCGAACAAATGCCCGTGCAACATCCACGTCGATCTGATCCGCGGCCGCAACGGCCATCATGCGGCCGAGGCGATTTTCAAGGCGTTCGCGGTGGCGGTGAGGGACGCGAAGCAGGTCATCGGCGGCGGCGTGCCGTCAACGAAGGGCGTGATCTGAAATGGAAGTCACGCTCATCGATTCGCCCGTCGCGAACGTCGCGAACATCGCCCGCGCGCTGCGGCACGCCGGTGCCGGTCTGCGCGTGACACGCGATGCCGAAACGATCGCGAACGCCGGAAAGATCGTGCTGCCCGGCGTCGGCAGCTTCATCGCCGCGATGACGTGGCTGCGCGAGCAGCGGATCGACGAGGCGCTGAAGCGCGCGGTCAGCCGCGGCGCGGCATTGTTAGGCGTCTGCGTCGGCCATCAGCTGCTGTTCGACGCCTCCCACGAAATGGGCCTCACTTCCGGCCTCGGTTTTCTTCGAGGTGAGGTGCAGCGGCTGGTTGGGCCACTGCCGGTGCCGCAGATCGGATGGAACGCGCTGACCGTTGGCCGTTCGCCGCTGTTCGAAGGAATCGCCGATCGCACTCCGTTCTATTTCGTGAACTCGTACGCGGCGCTCGATGCGCCGGACGAGATCGCCCGCGCCGATTACGGAGGCGCGTTCACGGCGGCGGTGCAGTGCGGAACGATCTTCGGAGTCCAGTTTCACCCGGAGAAATCGTCGGCCGCGGGGCTGCGCCTCTTGAGGAACTTCGTGCAATGGACGTGATCCCGTCGATCGACGTGCTGCAGGGCAATGCCGTGCGCCTAACGCGCGGCGATTTCACGCTCGTCACGAAATACGGGGAGCCGGAGGAAGTGCTCGACCGCCTCGAGGTCGAGGATGGCGCGCGGCTGCACGTCGTCGATCTCGAAGCGTCGCGCAGCGGCCGGCCGGTCGAAACGGAGATCGTTCGCAAACTCGCTCGGCGCAATTTGCGGCTGCAAGTCGGGGGCGGCGTTCGATCGCTGGGCGACGCGCGAACGTGGCTCGATGCCGGCGCCGAGCGGATCGTGGTCGGCACCGCGGCCGCGGAGTCGCCGCGCCTTCTCGAGCAGCTCGCCGATGCGTTCGGTGTCGATCGCATCATTCCGGCAGTCGACGTTCGCGACGGAGCGGTGCGCGTCGACGGCTGGCAGCGCAGCGCGTCGGAATCGCTCGCGTCGATCCTCGCGCGGCTCGACAACGTCAATGAGGTTCTCGTGACCGACGTGAACAAAGACGGCGCGATGCGCGGCCCCTCGTTCGTGCTGTACCGGCAGCTGCGCGCGATGACCGGCGTCCGCATCATCGCTTCGGGCGGCGTCTCCACGCTCGGCGACATCGTCTCGCTCGCCCGCCTCGGC
>DATIZY010000103.1:0-11506 GCA_035516895.1 Thermoanaerobaculia bacterium
GCTGCAGTGGTTCTACTGGCCGCCGCAGCACGAAGCGTTGTCAGGCCTGCCCGACGCGCTCGGCGGGCTGTTCGTGCCGCGCGTCGTCTGGATCGTGTTGTGGGCGCTGATCGCGATCGGCACCGCCGCGCTCTTCGCAGCGGGGGATCGTCGCGGCGGTCCGATGATCGTCGCCGGAAGCTGGGTCGTGCTCTGTGCGATCTCGTTCGGCGAGCGTGCGCATGTGGTCTTCATGCCCGTAGCGATCGCCATCGTCGTCGCGTGGATTTACGCGCTGCGGCGGAATCGAACGGCATTCGCGGTTGCCGTTCTGGTATTCGCAACCGCGTGCACTCCGACGCAGTTTCTGCTGCGGATGCACCAGCGGCTGACGTCGATCGGTCCTCTCGATCACGCCCTCAGGAGCTTCGACGGCGTCCTGATGGACGGCCGCAATCTGCATCGCATGCAGATCGCGGCGAGCGTCGTCAATCCGTTGTCTCCCGGCGACACGTTCTTCGATTTCGCGAACATGCCCGGCCTCTACTTCGTCCTCGATCGCCGCTGTCCGGTGCGGATGTACGAGGTGCCGTTCTATGAAACCGAGGAGCTGCAGCGGGAGGTGATCGGGGAGCTCGAGCGCAATCCGCACGTGAAGCTCGCGCTGATGCAGTTCACGAATCGCGACGACGTCTGGATCGACAACGTGCCGAACCCGATCCGCGCGCCGCTGGTTTTTGCGTGGCTGCGGGCGCATTTCCGCCCGCTCCTCGCACGCGACGGCGTGGCGATCTGGATCCGACGGTAGAATCCGCAGCGTGAATCGCACGTTTGCAGGAACGCTTCGAGCGTCGGATGTCGGGAAACAGGTCACCCTCGCAGGTTGGGTGCAGAAGCATCGCGATTTCGGCGAGCTCGTGTTCATCGACATCCGCGATCGCAGCGGCATCTGCCAGGTCGTCGTCGACAAAGCGCGCGGCGCGGACGAGGCGCTCCTCAAGGCGGCGAAAGAAGCGCGCTCGGAGTTCGTCATTCGCGTCGACGGCGAGGTGAGGGCGCGCACGCCGGAGTCTCGCAATCCGAAAATTGCAACGGGCGACGTCGAGCTCCTCGCGCGCTCCATGGAGATTCTCAACACCTCGGAGACGCCGCCGTTCGTGATCGAAGACGAAACGGACGCCGCGGAGGAGCTGCGCCTCAAGTATCGGTACCTCGATCTGCGCCGGCCGTCGCTCACGCAAAACATCGTGCTGCGCGACCGCGTGGCGTTCGGCGTCCGCGACTACATGCATCGCAACGGATTTCTCGAGATCGAGACGCCGATGCTCACGCGATCGACGCCGGAGGGCGCGCGCGATTACCTCGTGCCGAGCCGCGTGCACAACGGAATGTTCTACGCGCTGCCGCAGTCGCCGCAGATTTTCAAGCAGCTGCTGATGGTCTCGGGCATGGAGCGCTACTACCAGATCGTCCGCTGCTTCCGCGACGAGGACCTGCGGCGCGACCGGCAGCCGGAGTTCACGCAGATCGACATCGAATCTTCATTTATTGATGAAGAATTTGTGTATACATTAATCGAAGGCATGTTCGCGGAGATCTTCCCGATCGCGAACATCTCCGCTCCGACACCGTTCCCGCGCATGCGCTGGCAGGAGGCGATGGACCGCTTCGGCAGCGACCGCCCCGACACCCGCTTTGCGATGGAGCTCGTCGACGTCACCGGCGCGGCGAAATCGATCGAGTTCGCCGCATTCCGCGACGCGCAGACGGTGCGCGCGATCGTCGTGCCCGGCGGCGCGTCGATGTCGCGGCGGCAGATCGACGAGCTCACCGAAGAGGCGAAGAAGCTCGGAGCGGGAGGGTTGATCTGGATCAAGTTCGACGCGCAGCGCGGCTCGTCGATCAGGAAGTTTCTCAACGACGCCTCGTTCGACTCGCTGCGCAACGCGCTGCGCGCGAACGAAAACGACCTCGCGCTCATCGTCGCCGGCAAACAGCAGACCGTGTGGGACGTGTTAGGCGCGCTGCGGCTGCGCGTCGCGCGCGAGCAGGGGATGATCAAGCCGGAGACGTGGAACTTTCTCTGGGTCGTCGATTTTCCGCTGTTCGAGTGGGACGAGGAGACGCGGCGCTATTTCGCGCGTCATCATCCGTTCACCTCGCCGAAGCTGTCGGACGCCGACAAGATGGAAAGCGATCCCGGCTCTGTGCTCGCGCGCGCGTACGACGTCGTGCTCAACGGACTCGAGCTCGGCGGCGGATCGATCCGCATCAACCGCCCCGAGCTTCAGTCGCGCATGTTTCGGGCCCTCGGAATCGGTGCCGAGGAGGCGAAGGCTCGCTTCGGGTTTCTGCTCGAGGCGTTCCGCTACGGTGCGCCTCCGCACGGCGGCATCGCTCTCGGCCTCGACCGCATCGTGATGCTGATGGCGCGGTCGGAGTCGATCCGTGAAGTCATCGCCTTCCCGAAGACCGCACGCGCGCAGGACCTGATGAGCGAGGCGCCGTCGCCCGTCGATCCGAAACAGCTCGACGAGCTGGGAATCAGACTCAAAGGATGAAGGGTGAAGGCTGAAGGATGAATCCGCCCAAGTCCGAGTCCATTCATCCTTCATCCTTCATCCTTCATCCTTTTCTCGTCGTCCGGCAGGCAAGCGCCGCGTATCCCGTCTTCGTTGGCCGCGGCCTGCTCGATTCCGTGCTCGACATCGCGCGTCCGCGCGGGAAGGTCTTCGTGATCACATCGGCAGCGCTGCGGCGATTCGGCGAGCGCGTCGCGCGCGGCAGCGAGATCATCACGATCGAGGAAGGGGAGACGAACAAGACGCTCGCGACGGCGAACGCGATCGTCACGCAGCTTCTCGATCGCGGCGGCAAGCGCGATTCGATGGCCATCGTCGTCGGTGGCGGAATGATCGGCGACACGGCGGGTTTCGCGGCGTCGATTTTTCTGCGCGGGATCGACCTGGTGCACGTGCCGACGACGCTGCTGGCGCAGGTCGACAGCTCGATCGGAGGCAAAGTCGCGGTCAATCACGAGCGCGGCAAGAATCTGATCGGCAGTTTCTATCCGCCGCGCGCGGTCGTCGCCGACACGGCGATTCTCGATTCGCTGCCGCCTCGCGAGCGACTCAGTGGCTTGTACGAGGCGCTCAAAGGCGGCGTCATCGGCGATGCCTCGTTGTACGAGATGCTGGAGCGCCGTGCGGAGGTCGACCTCGACACGGTCGTCCGGAAGGCAATCAAAGTGAAAGCGGACATCGTCTCGGCAGACGAAAAGGAAGCCGATTTGCGGCGGCTCCTCAATTATGGCCATACGCTCGCGCATGGAATCGAGGCGGCGCTCGGCTACGAGCAGCTCACGCACGGCGAGGCGGTGGCGTGGGGAATCATCGGCGCGAATGCGATCGGCGTGCGCCGGGGCGTGACGAACGATGCGCTGCGCCGCCGAATCGATGATGCGGTGCGCGACTGGCAGCCGTCGCCGCTGCCGCCGCTCGGTGCGGAGGCCGTTCTCGCCGCGACGGAGCATGACAAGAAAAACACCGGCTCGTCGCGCGTGATGGTGTTTGCACGCGAGATCGGCCGCTGTGAGGTCGTATCCGGCATTACCGATACCGATTTGCGATACGGTATGGCTTCGATCGGCATCCAATGACCTGGCTCGTCCCGAGACTCTTCATCGCGGTCGCGCTGCTCGTCGTCGCGATCGTGATCTTCGCTCGTGCCCGGCGCGGAAAGCCGCGCCACCGCGGATCGTCAGCGCAGCTCGGCAACGCATTTCAGAACATCGAAGGGCTCTTCGTCGAGTCCAAAAAACACGCGGTCGAAGCGCGGCAGGAACCACGGTCGGAAGAGGACGATTCCGGCGAGCCGCCGGAAAAATAGCGGAGAGGGGCGTCTCAGGCCGCGGGCGGGCCGGGAGCACCCGCGCCACGCTTCGTCAGGAGCTGCCGCGAGGACCAGAAGACGACCGAGGCAAACAGCGCGGCGATCGTCATCACGAGCAGCCGCCCCTGCCACGCGCCGCTGATGCAGAACTCGAGACCGCGCAGACAGAAGGAGCTTTCGGCGTTCCAGATCATCGGCAGCACACTGATCTGCATCACGAACCAGTAGAGCGCGTAGAGGCCGATCAGCATGGCGCCGATGCGCCGGCGGAGCAGAAGAAGTCCAGCCATGCCGATGCCGGCGGGAAGCAGGATCGGCAGGAGACCTGCGCGTCCGGTCGTGTGGATCAACCCGATGTCGAGCGGGAAATTGCGACGTTTGAGGATCGCAACGGACAGGGCGCAAAGGGGCAGAAGTGTGGCCGCGACCCAGAATCCCACCGCGAATCTGCCGCGCATGCGTCCTTATACGGCCGCCCGATTCGGATGTTCTGCCCCCCGCCGCCCGGTGGATGGAGCGGAAGAGCTGCGGCAGCTACTGCGTCGCTCCGCGCGTCGCCGTGATCACGCCCGTGTCGCTCGACTTTTTCACCGGCAGCTTGATCACCATGCTCGTGCCCACGCCCTCGATCGACGCGACGGTCACGTCGCCGCCGTGCGCCTCCACGATCTGCCTCACGATGTAGAGACCGAGGCCCGTGCCGCCGCCGCCGCGGAGCGATTTGTTGCCGCTCTGTTTGTACTTCTCCCAGATCTGCTGCAGCTCCTGCGCCTTGATGCCCATGCCGCTGTCGGTGACGGTGATGACGATCGCTTCCGGCACCTCGCTGTTGCGGACGATCTGCGCGCCGACCGAGATCAGCCCCTTCTTCGGCGTGAACTTCAGCGAATTCGAGACGAGGTTGATGATCGCCTGCGTGAGCTTCTCGACGCTGCCGATGACCTGCGGCACATCGCGACCATGCGCGCTCATGAGGAACACCTCGTCGCGAGAGGCCACCTGCTGCAGGCTGCGGACGGCGCGTTTGAGGACGCCGGCGAGGCGCACCGGCTCCTTCTCGATCACCAGGTTGCCCGCCTCGATCTTCGAGAAGTCGAGCAGCTCGTTGATGAGGCCCATCATGCGCTCGGACTCGCGCTGCGCCTCCTGCAGAAGATCGAGGTACATCGAGTCGAGCTTCGTCCCTTCCTGGCTGAGGACGAACTCGAGCGTGCCCTGGATGCCGGAGAGCGGGCCGCGAAGGTCGTGCACGATCTGCGCGGTGAAGTCGGACTTCGCCTGCTCCATCTGCCGCTGCTGTGTGACATCTTCGAACCACAGCGCGACGCTGCGCTCGGCGTAGCCGTCGACCGCCATGATCCGTTCGATGCGGAACGTGCGGCCTTCGATCTCGACGTCGCTCGCCCGCGACTCTTCGTCGCCCTCGACGAAGAAGTCCTGCAGCCAGCCTCGCTCGCCGCCGACGACGCGGGCGCCTTCCTTCAGCCAGTCCTGCGCATCGGCGCCGAAGGTCGCGTCGAACGCGTCGTTTCTCCATTCGATCCCGCCGTGCTCGTTGACGATCGCGATCGGCGTGGAGAGTTTCTCGGCAATCTGGTTGTCGCTCATGGTTTCGTCATCCGGATTCGGCGTAGGGCTCGGCAGCGGCATGCCGGCAGCGTGGAGCGCCGCTCTGCAAATCCCAGATTCATGTTCATTCGGGCACCGTGATGGCGCGCTCGTGCTGCAGCTTTGCCAGGTTGAAAAGCGTCGTGAACGGATCGAACGGGCTGAGGACGAGCAGCTTCTGCAGGTCGAGGCGTCCGTCGATGAGCGAGATGAGGTATCCCTCCTGCGCCGTGAGGTTGAAGCGATCGAAGTTCGTGAGGAACTCGGCGCTCAGCTTCGGCACGGCCTGCATTCCCTTCGGGTGCGCCAGGAAGTCCCGCACGATCGTATTTCGCACGATCTCCGCGTAGCCGCGGAGCGAAAGATCGTCCGGATAGGCCGTGCGCGCTTCCATCAGCTTCAAATACGTGTGCCAGACGCCATACTGCTTGATCGAGTCGGCGACGAGGCGTGCCCATTCCGGAGCGGCCGCAGCTTTTGGGGAAGGGACTTGGGACATTGATGCTTATTGTATCCTGACGACGTGACGGACCTTCCCGACCCCGAACCCGCTCCGAAGCCGCGCCGGCGCTCGCGATTTCTCATCTTCATGGTCGCGCTGGCGTGCGGAATTCCGACCGGGTTCGTTCTCGCGCACGCGATCCAGATGCCGCTCGTGAAGCGGCTCGAGGATTACCAGCCGGCGATCATCACGCGCGTGTACGACCGCAACGGCAAAGTCTTCGCCGAGTACGCGATCCAGAAGCGCATCGTCGTTCCGATGAAGGACATGTCGCCGTACCTGGTCCAGGGCATCATCGCGACGGAGGATGCCGACTTCTACCATCACGGCGGGTTCAATCCGAAAGCCATCCTTCGCGCCGGCGTCAAAGACCTCATCGCCGGAAAGAAAGTCGAGGGCGCATCGACGCTCACCCAGCAGCTCGCGAAGCAGCTCTTCCTCACGCCGGAAAAGAGCTGGAAGCGCAAAGTCAACGAGATGTTCCTCGCCGTCGACATCGAGAAAAACTTCACCAAGGACCAGATCTTCGAGCTCTACGCGAACCAGATGTACCTGGGTCACGGCGCGTACGGCGTCGAGGCGGCGTCGCGACTCTACTTCGGAAAGCACGCGAAGGATCTGACGCTGCCCGAGGCGGCGATGATCGCGGGATTGTTCCGGCATCGGGGCGGCTACTACAGCCCGATCGTGCATCCCGATCACGCGCTGCTGCGGCGCAACACGGTGCTCCACCGCATGCTCGAAGAGCACTACATCAATTACCAGCAATACCAGCAGGCCACCAATACGCCGATCGTCCTCGGCACCTACAAGGAGGAGACGCCGAGCGTCGGCGGATATTTCTCGGAAGAGATCCGCCAGTACATCGAGAACAACGAGAAATTCGGTGTCGAGAAGCTCTATCAGCGCGGTCTGAAGGTCTACTCGACGCTCGATCTCCCGCTCCAGCAGGCCGTCGAGGCCGCGGTGCAGCGCGGGTTGCGGCGATGGGACCGGCGGCGCGGCTTCCGCAAGCCCTCGCGCAACGTCGTCGCCGAGGGGGCCGATCCGGCGACGTACAAAGATTCGAGCTGGACGAACGAGCCGTACGTCAAAGACAGGCTCTACACTGCGGTGGTGATGGAGGTCGGCAAGGAAGGCGTCACCGCACGGATCAATCGCGACACGATCGCGCTTCCGCCGCCGTCGTTCGTCTGGACCGGCAACTCGTCGATGCAGGGCTACCTCAAGCGCGGAGATCTGATCAGCGTGCGGCTCGATGAAGACTCGAAAACGCACGCGCAGATGTGGAAGCTCGATCAGATGCCGCAGGTGCAGGGCGCCGCGGTGGTGCTCGATGTGAAGACCGGCGAAGTGCGCGCGATGGTCGGCGGGTATGACTTCCAGCAGTCGAAGTTCAATCGCGCGATTCAGTCGCGGCGCCAGACCGGATCGTCGTTCAAGCCGATCGTCTACGCGGCCGCGTTCGAGAAGGGCCTCACGCCGGCGGACACGATCTTCGACGAGCCGATCGCGATCCCGGTCGGACCCGGCAACATCTACACACCGAAGAATTACTACGGCCGCTACGCGGGCATCGTCACGATCCAGCGCGCGGTCGAGCTGTCGATCAACGTGCCCGCGGTGAAGACGTGGATGATGATCGGGCCGCAGCAGGTCGTCGACTTCGCGCGCCGCGTGGGCATTACCTCGCCGATTCCTCCGTATCCTTCGAGCGCCCTCGGCGCGGCGGGCATCTCGCCGATGGAAATGACCGCGGCCTACAACGTCTTCGCAAACGGAGGCGTCTACGTCAAGCCGCATCTGATCCGCGAGATCGTCGATCCCACCGATCGCGTGCTCGAAGAGCAGCAGCCCGATTTGTCGGAAGCGACGCAGCCGGGGATCGCGTATGAGATGCAGTACATGCTTCGCGGAACGATTCTTCGCGGCACCGGCTACGACGCGCATGTCCTGCCGCCGCCGCTCGCGGGAAAAACGGGGACGACGAACTCCTACACCGACGCGTGGTTCATCGGCTTCTCGCCCGAGTTTTCGGTCGGCGTGTGGGTCGGCTATGACGATCCGAGCCGCTCGCTCGGCCCGGGCGCGACCGGCGCCGAGGTCGCGCTGCCGATCTGGATCGATATCTTCAAGGCGATCGATCAGCTGAAGCTGCGGCCGCCGCATTCGGATTTCGAGCAGCCGCCGGGAATGGTCGTCGAAGCAATGGACCTGAAAACGGGGAAGAAGGGCGTCGGTCCGTGCGGACGGATCGTGACGGAGGCCTTCATCGCCGGTCAGGAGCCGGAGACCGACTGCAACGGCGCGACGGAAGCGGTGACGAAGCTGCCGTACTACCTGCAGCGCGCGTTCTATCAGCCGAAGGAGAAAGAGCCGACGCTGACCGCGAACGACGCGACGGCGCAGACCGGCGAGGGCGCCGAGTCGCCGACGCCGCCGGAAGACGAGACGACGACGACCGCTCCGCCGCTGCCGCCGCCGACAACGACGTCCACCCAGCCGCCGCCGTGATGGGGTCAGATCTTCAGTCGTGCTTTTTCTACGCAGTGTAGACGGTGACTCTACAGCGTGAAGGAAAGGCGCAAGTGAAGACCTGACCCCGCTACGACTTCACGTAGCGGTTGATCATGTCGACCATTTTGTCGCGCGTCAGCGGCTTGCGCATCCACGCGTTCGCGCCGGAGCTCGGGAACATCTCTTCGAGCGATTTCTCCGGCAGGTCGGAGATCAGGATGATCGGGATATCTTTCTTGTTCGACTGCGACTTCAGCACTTCGCTGAGGCGGTTGCCTTTGATGCTCGGCAGATTCACGTCGAGAAAAATGATGTCCGGCGTGTTGCCGGCGAGCACGTGATTGAACTCGATCCAGCTCGCGGCGGTCAGCACAGTGCAACCCTCGCGCTCGAGGAGCGCACGTCCGAGCTTCAGGACGAGCGGGTTGTCGTCAAGGATGAGAACCGTGACTTTCGAAAGCGTCACCGTCATAGATGGCCGACATGATACATTTTTGGAGCACTTTGGACGAGACTAACCCGGGCTTTTCTCCACCGACAAGCCTACCATTTCGCCGCCCTGCCGATTACTATTCCTCGCCGCCCGGCGAAAAGCGGCCGCTTTTTCCGCATTGGGTGCCCTTCGGCTGCGGGGCGGCGGCGATCGCGCTTCTCCTCATCGTTTTCCTCGGCGGCGTCTTCGTGGCGCACGGCGGCATGGGACAGCTCTTCGACATGATGTTCGGCTCGATGCAGGGCGAGATCGATCACATGTTCACGAAGGACGTCACGCCGGCACAGAAGCAGGCCTTCGACAGTGAAATGAAAACGATGCGCGGCGCCGTTCGGGAGAACCGGCTGCCCGTCGATCGTCTGCAGCCGCTGCTGCGCGACTTCCGCGACGCCGTGTCCGACGAGCACGTCACTCCGGCGGAAGCGCAGAAGCTGACGAACGAGATGCACGCGCTGAACACATCGCATCGCTGAATGGATTTCAAACTCGCTTCCCCGTTCGAGCCGCAGGGCGATCAGCCGCTGGCCATCGCGCAGCTCATCGACTCCGTCCGCTCCGGCAACCGCCACCAGGTCCTCCTCGGCGTCACGGGATCGGGGAAGACGTTCACCGTCGCGAAGGTCGTCGAGCAGATCAACCGTCCGACGCTCGTCCTGAGCCACAACAAAACGCTCGCCGCGCAGCTCTACCAGGAATTCAGGAACTTCTTTCCGGAGAATCGCGTCGAGTACTTCGTCTCCTACTACGACTACTACCAGCCCGAGGCGTACATCCCGCAGACGGATCTGTACATCGAGAAGGAGATGACGAAGAACGACGAGATCGACAAGCTGCGTCTCTCGGCGACGAAAGCGCTCTTCGAGCGCCGCGACGTCATCATCGTCGCCTCGGTCTCCTGCATCTACGGCATCGGCGATCCGGATCTCTACTTCGGCATGCTGCTGTTCTTCGAGCGCGGAGTGGAGAAGCCGCTGACGCAGTATCTCCGCCGCCTGACCGAGATGCAGTACGAGCGCACTCCGTACGACCTCGGCCGCGGAACGTTTCGCGTGCGCGGCGATGTGCTCGAGCTCTGGCCCGCGTACGAGGACGATGCGGTGCGCATCGAGTTCTTCGGCGACGAGATCGACAAGATCACGCGCATCGATCCGGTCACCGGCCGCGCCGGGCGCGACTACGATCGGCTGGCCGTCTATCCGCGCACGCACTACGTCACGCCGCGCCAGCGGCTGATGGAAGCGATGGAGAACATCCGCAAAGAGCTCGATGAGCGAGTGGCCGATCTGAAATCGCAGGAGCGGCTGCTCGAAGCGCAGCGCCTTTCACAGCGCACGCTCTTCGATCTGGAGATGATGGCGGAGCTGGGCTACTGCAACGGCATCGAGAATTACTCGCGTCATCTCTCCGGCCGCGCGAAGGGCGAGCCGCCGCCGACGCTCATCGACTACTTCCCGAAAGATTTTCTGCTGGTCATCGACGAGTCGCATCAGACCGTGCCGCAGGTGCGCGGGATGTGGGGCGGCGACCGCTCGCGAAAAGAGACGCTCGTCGAATACGGATTCCGTTTGCCGAGCGCGATCGACAACCGGCCGCTGTCGTTCGACGAATTCGAATCGAAGCTGAGTCAGATCATCTACGTCTCTGCGACTCCGGGGCCGTACGAGCTGGAAAAAACCGGCGGGCTGTACGTCGAGCAGGTGATCCGGCCGACCGGCCTTCTCGATCCGCAGATCGTGATCAAGCCGGTCAAAGGGCAGGTCGATGACCTGATCGGCGTCATCAAAGAGCGCACGGCGAAGAACGAGCGCGTGATGGTCACGACGCTCACCAAACGGATGGCCGAGGATCTGACGCGGTACCTGATGGAGCTGGGGATCAAGGTCAATTACCTGCACTCCGACATCGACACACTCGAGCGCATCGCGATCCTGCGCGACTTTCGCGCCGGCGTCTTCGACGTGCTCGTCGGCATCAACCTGCTGCGCGAAGGGCTCGACATTCCGGAGTGCTCGTGCGTCGCGGTGCTCGACGCGGACAAGGAAGGATTCCTCCGCTCGCAGACGTCGCTGATTCAGACCATCGGCCGCGCCGCGCGAAACGTGAACGGCGTGGCGATCCTGTACGCGGACAAGATCACCGATTCGCTGCGCCTGGCGATCGACGAGACGAATCGCCGCCGCGCGATCCAGCGGACGTACAACGAGGAGCACGGCATCGAGCCGGCGACGATCATCAAAGCCGTCGACAGCGATCTGGTGAAGATGTCGAACCTCGACTACCTCGACATCGCCGGCCCGGTCGGCACGCGCAAGCTCGACATGGTCGCGGACGAGGATCTCGACAAGGCGATCAGCCGGCTGACGAAAGAGATGAAGGACGCGGCGAAGAACCTCGATTTCGAGCGCGCGGCCGAGATCCGCGACAAGCTGCGCGAGCTGAAAGAGATCAGGATTTTCGTGTGAATCGCGTCATCGCGATCCGAGAGAGTCCATCGCTAAGAATTTGTTCTCGAACGA
>DATIZY010000104.1:0-10940 GCA_035516895.1 Thermoanaerobaculia bacterium
ATTTCGACGCGAACGGCAACCTCATCGGGTCGCAGCCGAACGGATCGTCGTCCGGCAAATGGTGGGAAGCCAACATCAAGCATCCCGAGATCAAGGAGCTGTTGCTCGGCACGGCGCGTCAGCTGACGTCCGCGTGGTCGCTGCGTCTTTACGGCCGTGCGCGCAAGGGCGACGACTACCTCGAAGACACGAACAACAACTCGCGCTTCTTCAACGCCCCTCCGGGAGTGCCGCAGCAACTCTTCGTTCCGAATCTTGGAACGACAACCACGCCCGGAACGATTCGCAACGCGATCGGCAGCGGATCGAGCTACGTCATCGCCAACCTCGACGGTGCGTTCACGAGGTACTACGAAGCGACCGTGGAGTCCGAGTGGCGCTCGAACAGCGGCAAAGCCACCGTGCACGGTTCGTACACGTGGAGCCATTACTACGGCAACTTCGATCAGGACAACTCGACGTTCAGCTCTGCGAACGACGCGGCGATCTTCATCGGATCGTCGAACATCGGCGATGGTCCCGGACGTCAGCTCTGGGATTACAAGTACGGCAATCTCCGCGGCGATCGTCCCAACATCGTGAAGCTCTACGGAACGTATTTGCTGCCCTGGAACGCGAGCACCGGTGCGTTCTTCGTCTACCAGTCGGGCCAGCCGTATCAGCTCGAGAGCGTTCTGCCGTACCGCCCGCAAACCGGTTCGACGAGCGACACCGATCGGTATGCGGAGTCCGCGGGCAGCCGCCGGAGTCCGGCAACGACCGACCTCGATCTCGATTACACGCAGAACATCCGCGTTCCGTTCCGCGGCGTCAATCTGCAGATCGCATTCGACGTCTTCAACGTGATGAACCGGCAGACCGGTTACAACTACGAGACGCGCATCGGAGTCCTCGGCATCAAGCAGATCGCGGGAACATCGAACCCGTTCACGGGAGCGACCGTTCCGGTTCCGGCGTCGATTTCCGACGCGACTCTGAAAACGCAAGTGGGAAATCCGGCCGACTTCAATCGCGCGAACTACGCGGTTGCGGCGCCGTATCCGAACTCGTTCCTCGCACCGCGACGCTTCCAGGTCGCCGCGCGACTGATCTTCTGAAGCCGCAATCGTCCCAAAGCAAAAAGGCCCGGCGCTTCGCCGGGCCTTTTTTTATCGGAACAACCGCTCGCGTTGGATGAGCGGTCCCGTGACGGCGTCGGCGTGCTCGCGCGCGGAGGCGATCCGCGCCGGCGCGTCCGGCTCGTGCAGCAGTACGCTGACCTGCGCGCGCTTGAAGAGCGCCATCGGCCACCGCGGCGAATCGGGCGGCACGCGATCGAGCGCATCGCGCGCGTCCTGAAGCCGTCCGGCCGCGAGATACAGCACGCCCAGCTCGAGCTCGTGATCGCTGTGCGCCCGCTCGAACGCATCGATCGCTGCGGCCGTTTGGCCGGATTCCATGGCCATTTGGCCGAGGTTCACGAGCTCCGCGGAAGTGGGCGTGCGCATCGTGTAGATCTTCTGCAGAAGCTGAACGGCATCCGTCAGGCGGCCCTGACGCTCGCGAATCACGGCGAGCGCTTCGAGCGCCGGCAAACGATCGGGTGCCTGCGCGAGCACGCGCTCGAGCAGCGGCGCCGCGAGCGGCCACTCGTTCGTCTTCGCGTAGAAGAGCGCGAGATACGTGTCCACGTCCGGCGAGCCGGGCGCGATCGCCTGCGCGTGCTTGAACGCCTCGAGCGCTTTCGCATTGTCGCGGAGCTCCGCCTCCGCCGTCGCCAGCCGCAGCGCCGAGTCGAGGTTGTTCGGATCCTCTTTCAGAATCTTCTCGAGCAGCGGGACCGCCTGTCGATATTCGCCGCGCACGAAAAGCGCCGCAGCATCGTCGAGCGGCCCGAAGAGCCGCGTCATCTCCGCCGGAATCGGCGCGTCTTTGCGCACGACCGGTTTTGTCGACGACGCAACGTAGCCGAGGCTTGCGAGCTGGCGGCGCGCTTCCTCGTCGTTCGCGCTGGCCGCTGCGTCGGCCGCCTGCGATGCGGTCGGAACCGGATATTGCTGCAGCGCGATGCGCGTTTCGCGCGAGATGTTCGCGGTCGCGGCGAGGTTGTGCGTCTCGCCGGGATCGGCGATGACGTCGTACACCTCGATGCGTCCGTCGGAGATCGTCTTCAGCCGGCCGTCCACGGCCATCACCTGCGGCTGCCAGCTGTAATCGAGGAATGGCTTCATCGATTCGGCGACGACGACCTCGTGCTCCGGCTTGCGGAGGCTGTGCGCCGAGTCGATGCCTGCGAAGTCCCGGATCGTGTGAAAAATGCGCCGCGTGCTGACCGGTGTGTCGTTCGTGCCGGCAGAAACTCCGGGACCGACGATGAGCAGCGGAACGTGCATCGTCGGCTGGTACATCAGATTGCCGTGTTGCGCTTCGCCGTGATCGCCGAGGCCTTCGCCGTGATCGCCGGCGATGATGATGGCTTTCGGGCCCGGTAGGCGGCCGAACGCGGCGACGAGCCGGCCTAACTGCGAGTCCATGAACGAGACCTCGCCGTAGTATCCGTGGTAGGGGGGC
Source organism: Thermoanaerobaculia bacterium (assembly GCA_035516895.1). Classification (GTDB taxonomy): domain Bacteria; phylum Acidobacteriota; class Thermoanaerobaculia; order Gp7-AA8; family Gp7-AA8; genus Gp7-AA10. Next base: position 2,551 of record DATIZY010000104.1, read on the forward strand.
GGAGGCTCGTACGGAAAATGCGGATCGTAGTAATGCACCCACAAAAACAATGGAGCACCGGCTTTAGCCGGTCCGTTTCCCGGCTGAAGCCGGGGCTCCATCCCGGCTGAAGCCGGGGCTGAATTCCCGGCTGAAGCCGGGGCTCCATTCAGGTACGCGAGCACGCGATCGGTCGTCTCTTTCGCGTTGCGCTCCGCGCGGCCGTCGCCGAAGTCCTCGTCCCACACTTCGAAGCCGCGTCCGAGGCCGAATCGCCGCGCGAGGGCAAAGGCGGAAATGAACGACGCCGTGCGATAGCCGGCCGATTTCATCTGCTCGGCGAGGAGCGGAACCTTTTCGGAGAGATAGCGCCCGTTCTCGTGCACGCCGTGTCCGGCCGGATAGAGGCCGGTCATGATCGAGCAGTGTGCGGCGAGCGTCTGCGGCACGGTCGTATACGCCTGTGTGAAAAACGTGCCGCGCTTCGCGATGGCGTTGAACTGCGGCGCGATCTGCGGCCGCACCGCGTCGTAGCGCGTCGTGTCGAGCGTGACGAGAAGAATCGACGGCTTCGCTTGCGGCGCGGGCGCCTGTGGCTTCGCGCACGCCGCGGCGATGAGCATGAGGATCAGCGAGAGTTTCCGCACGAGCGAGGAGAGTACCGCAGGCCGGCCATGAGGTCGAAGCTCGAACGACAAACGAGAAGCGATTCGCCTTTTTCATTCTTCATTCGAACTTCGACCTTCGAACTTACAATCTCGCATGCTCAACTACATCTGGTTCGGTCTGATGGCGATCGCGCTGATCGTGTCGATCTTCACCGGCAGCCCCGCGGCCGTCACGAAGGCGGCCGTCGATTCGGCCAAAACCGCGGTCGACATCTCGCTCGGCCTCATCGGAATCATGACGCTGTGGCTGGGCGTGATGCGCATCGCCGAGCAGGCGGGCCTCATCTCGCTTCTCGGCCGCGCGCTGCGGCCATTCTCGCGGCTGCTGTTCCCCGGAATTCCGCCGGAGCATCCCGCGATCGGCGCCGTGATCATGAACTTCGCGGCGAACCTCCTCGGCCTGTCAAATGCAGCGACGCCGCTCGGCATCAAAGCGATGGAAGAGCTGCAGGAGCTGAATCCGAACAAGGAGACGGCGTCGAACGCGATGGTCACGTTCATGACGCTGAACACCGGCGGCATGCAGCTGATCCCGGCGACGATCATCGGCGTGCTCGCCGCGGCGGGCGCGAGGAATCCGACGGCGATCATCTCCACGTCGCTGATCGCCTCACTCTGCGGCACTATGGCAGCGATTACTACAGCCAAGATTCTGCAGCGATTCTTCCCGTACGAGGGTGGGGAAGGCGCGGTTCTCGCCGGTTCAGCGGCGGGCGAGGCGCCCGCCGCCACGCGCAACGGAAAGCACCAATGATCCGCGAGATCCTGAATTCGATCTCGATCTGGGCGATCCCGGTGCTGCTCGTCGGCATCCCGCTCGCCGGCATGATCCGCAGGATCAAGGTCTACGACGTCTTCATCGAAGGCGCGAAGGAGGGATTCCAGATCGCCGTTCGCATCATCCCGTTTCTCGTCGGTATTCTCGTGGCGATCGGCATGTTCCGCGCGTCGGGGGCGATGGACATGCTCACGAACGCGCTCCGTCCGATGCTCGCGGCCACGCGATTTCCGCCCGAGATTTTTCCGCTCGTGATTCTGCGGACGCTGTCGGGCAGCGGATCGCTCGCGCTCGCGACCGACCTCGTCAAGCACTCGGGGCCCGACTCGATGATCGGCCGGATGGCGGCCACCATCTACGGCGGATCGGAAACGACCTTCTATGTTCTCGCGGTTTACTTCGGCTCGGTCGGCGTGAAGCGCACGAGACATGCGGTGCCGTCGGCGCTCGTCGGCGATGCCGTTGCGGCGATCGTTGCCGCGGCCGTCTGCACGTGGATGTTCGGTTGAAACGGCTCGTCCTTTTCGCTCTGCTGTTTCCCGTCATCGCCACGGCGCAGATCCGGCGTCATGCCGCCGCGCCACCGGCGGAGCCCGCACCGGCTCAATGGCTGGCCGCGCACGCACATCCGCTGACGACGACGGAAGCGACCGGCGACCTCAGCGATCTCGAGCCGCTTCGCGACGTCGCCGGCGGCGCGCACATCGTCGCGCTCGCCGACGGAACACACGGCACGCACGAATACTTCACCTCGAAACTGCGCCTGATCCAGTTTCTCGTGACCGAGATGGGATTCGACACGCTCGCGATGGAGCACACGATGGTGCAGATCGAGCGCGCCGATGCGTACGTTCATGGTGGCGCGGTGGACATTCGCAGCGCGCTCTTTCCGCAGGACGGCGAAGTCGACTACCCCTTCTGGCACGTGGAAGAGTTCGTCGCCGTGCTCGACTGGATGCGCGATTACAACGCGACGCACGATCATCCCATCTCGATCGTCGGCATCGACGTCTACGACGGCGTGCCGGCGTCGGCCGAAGCGGTGAAGTATCTGCAGTCGGTCGACGCGGCGGCTGCCTCGGTCGCCATCGCGAAGTACGCGTGCCTGCCGTTCGGCCGGTTCAGCGACTCCTGCATCGCCGATGCGAGCTTCGTGCGTGATGAGATCGCAGCGAACGAGCCGGCGTACGTCTCGCGCTCATCGCAGCGCGACTTCGATGACGCGCTGCAGAACGCCACGGTCGCGGTGCAGGACCTCGAGGCCCTCGATCCCGCCGCGCGCAATCACAACATGGCGATCAACGTCGCATGGGCGCTCGATCATCGCAGCGAGTCGCGCAGGATCATCGTCTGGGGACACGGCGAACATTTCGGAAAAACGGTTGCGATCGAGAAGGTGGACACCGCGGGCGTGTGGCTCGACCGGATGTTCGGAGCGGATTACGTTGCCCTCGGCAACGCAATGTGGAGCGGCGTGTATCTCGGCTACACCGTGCCGCCGCAGGCGGAGATGTTCATTCCCGTCGTCGATCCCGACCCGCAGGGCTACGAAAACTTCTTCGTCCAGTCCGCGGCGCCGGCGTTTCTGCTGCCCCTCCACCAGCCGCTGCACTCGTTTCTGATGCGAACGCGCCCGCTGCGCACCGCGGGCTTCTCGGTCGACAACAATTGGGATTACCCGATCGACCTGGAGAAAAAGTTCGATGCGCTGGTCTACGTTGCGCTCACGACGCCGACGCACCCGTTGCCGGCGCCCGCGAACTAATCGGGCACCGCGCGGAGCTGCGAGCGTTCGTCGCCGCCGAAGTGCTTCTTGACCTCGTACGTCGCGGCGCCGCCGATCAGCAGCGCCACTCCGGCGAGCAAAAGCAGATGGATCGCCTTTCCGGCGATCTTCATCGAAAGGCCGAGGATCCATCCGCCGATCAGGAGGCCCCCGACGGTCAGCAGCCCGGCGCGAAAAGCGACTCCGCGGGCCGTGTCGCGCAGAGAAAGAGGTTCGTCAGTCATGCTGCTGTAAAGAGCAAGTCGCGAGCCGGTTTCAAAGCTTCTGAGGCGCCGTCGATTTGCCGACGATCAAATAGATGATTCCGCCTGTGGCCAGCGCGATCGTGGCGGCGATTGCGTTGACTTTGTGCAGCGTAATCACGAACGTCAGCGACACCAGCACTCCGAGGACCGCGAGCACGATCCTTCTCGCCGTCGCTTTGCCGAGGAACGGAAGCGAAGCGGAGCCGGCGAGGTAGGTCGCCAGACGCGCGACGGTGGAGATCAGCGCGAGCTCTGCGAACGAACCGGCGAGCGCGAGCGCAGTCGCCACGATGACGTGAACGACGATCGCCACGGAGGGCGTGCGAAACTTCGGATGCACGTAGCTGATCGGGTTCCGCCGCCGATCGAGCGACAACGCGTAGAGCATGCGCGAGCCTTCGAGCACGGTCCCCGAGTTCGTGCCGGCCATCGACAGCAGTGCGCCGAGCGTGATGATCACCGCGCCGGCGGTGCCGATCAGCTGCGCAGCCGCGTCGGCGATCGGCGTCTCGGTCTTCGACAGATCGGGCAGCGCGGACATCGCGCCGAGCTGCGTGAGGACATAGATCGCAGCGATCGCCAGCGTTCCGATCAGCAGCGCCATCGGCAGATCTTTTCGAGGATTCTTGTACTCGCCGGCCGGGACACCGAGGTTCTCGAAGCCGGCATAGGCGAAGAGCATGAAAAGCGCGGCGCCGCTCCAATCCGTTCCCGGAGGCGGCGCGTGCAGCGACGCCGGAATCGGATTGAAGCGAAACACGATCAGCGCGAGGACGATGAATCCGATGAGCGGCAGCAGCTTGCCCCACGTGAAGACGTAAATCGACGCGGCGCCGTAGCGCACGCCGACGAAGTGAATCGCGCCGAGGATCAGGAGCGTTCCGATGATGATGGCCGCGCGCGCCGATCCCTCGCCGAGCGGGCGGTACAAACGCGCAAGCGAGACGACGAATCCGTTCGAGAGCGAGGCGAGCGAGGTCACGCGCGCGATCCAGTTCATCCAGCCCGTCTCGAAGCCGACGAAATCGCCGAACGCGGTGCGCGCGTACAGGTAGGCGCCGCCGGGTTCCGTGAAATGGCTCGACGCTTCGGCAAAGCACAGCACCAGGATGAAGACGGGCACGGCGAAGATCAGCGGCGCCCACAGCGAAAACGGGCCTAACAGCTTGTAGGTCTCGGTCGGCAGCAGGAACACGCCGCTTCCGACGACGGCGTTGATGCACATCGCCACAAGGCCCCAGAGGCCGACGGCGCGGATGAGCTTGCCGCTGTTGCTTTCTGTCGCCATTGATTCTCGAAGTTGTCCGTTGTCTGTTCTCTGTTGTCTGTTGCCCGACAACAGACAACAAGCAACAAAGAACTATCTCGCGGCTTTGTAGCCCGCTCCCCGCAAAACTCTTCCCGGCAGCGCCACGGTCATCTGCCCATCGCGCAGCACCGGCACGCCGTTGACGATGACGTCGATGACTCCTTCGCTGAAGTGATGCGGATCCTCGTACGTGGCGACGTCGCGGATCGTATTCGCGTCGAAGACGACGAGATCCGCCTTCATGCCGGGGCGGATCACGCCGCGGTCCTCGAGGTGCGTCCGATCGGCGGCCTGCGAGGTCACTTTGCGCACCGCTTCCTCCAGCGAAAAGAGATGTTCGTCGCGCACGTAATGGCCTAACACCCGCGGAAAGGTGCCGTACGCGCGCGGGTGGGCGGGCGCGCTCGTGGCGCGAGCCTGCGGAGGAGGGGAGCCGGAGTCGGATCCGATGGAGATCCACGGCTGCCGGAGCGCGTCCTGCACATCGTTCTCGCTCATCGAGAAGAAGATCACGCTCGGTGATTGCGGCGTCTCCGCGAAGAGCCGCATCAACGCTTCTTCCGGCGTTGTGTTCATCTGCGCCGCGATGTCTTCGATGAATTTCTTCTCGTACTGCTCGAGCGCGGGATTGGCGATGCGGCCGACCCAGATTCCGTGCGCGCCGCGCTTCGTGACTTCGTAGTGCAGCCAGTCGTCGATCTTCGCGCGCTGCGCCGGGTCGGCGAGCCGCGTTTGAAACTCCTGATATCCACCTTCCATCGCCCAGTCCGGAGCGAGCGTGCTGAGCGACGTCGACGACGCGATGTACGGATACATGTTCGCCGCGACATCGATCCCCTCGGCGCGCGCCTCGCTGATCCGCTCGATGACGTGCGGCATGCGCCCCCAGTTCGCCGGCCCGCTGACCTTGAGGTGCCAGATGTTGACCGGAATGTTCGCCTCGCGTCCGATGCGAAAAACCTCATCGAGCGCAGAGTCGATCTTGTCGCCTTCGTCGCGGATGTGGCTGAAGTAGACGCCGCCGTACTTCGCTGCGACTTTCGCGAGGTCGATGATCTCATCGGTCGTCGAATACATCGCCGGCAGGTAAATGAGCGACGTCGAGAGTCCGATCGCGCCTTCGCGCATCGCCTGATCGACGATTCCTTCCATTTGCCGCATCTCGTCGGCTGTTGGCGGACGATTGACGTTGCCGATGACCATCTCGCGCGGATTCGACGCGCCGACGAAAAACGCGAAGTTCAGAGCCGACCCGTTCGTTTCGAGCGTGTGAAAGTAATCGGCGAGCGTTTTCCATCGCCCTGTCGTCGATGGTCCCGGCGAAAACCCTTCGCCCGTTACCTCGGTCGTGACTCCCTGCCGCACTTTCGCTTCGAGGTGAGGATCGACGAGCACCGACGATTGCGATTGACCGAGGAGGTCGATGAAGCCGGGGGAGAGGATGTGGTCGTGCGCATCGATCGTCGTCGCCGCCGCTGTCGCTGCGAGGTCGCCGATCGCGACGATCGTGTCTCCGCGGACTCCGACGTCGCCGCGGTACCACGGCGCTCCGGTGCCGTCGACGATGCGGGCGTTGGTGATTTTCAGATCGAGCATGTTTTTTGTCGCAATCGAGCAGCGAGCCGCGAGCAGCGAGCAGGAGATCACCGCAAGAGTGAGAATCGCAACAGCCGCTCGGCGTCCGCTTTTCGCCGCTCGCCGGTTCATCGCATTCCTCTCAAAAGATCATCGAGCGACTGCCGCTCGCGGATCACGCGCGCCGAAGCGCCGTCGACCAGAACCTCGGGCGGGAGAAGGCGGGCGTTGTAGTGTGAAGCCATCGAGAAGCCGTACGCGCCGGCGTCGAGGAAGGCGATCACGTCGCCGATCTCGCAATGGTCCATCGTTCGCGGTGTCACGTTGCCGCTCGCGTCGCGGGTGAAGACGTCGCCCGATTCGCAAAGATTGCCGGCGACGACGTACTCGTCCTGCCGCTGAGAATCGCGCGATGCGTTCACGATGTGATGGTACGCGCCGTACTTCGATGGCCGCACGAGGTGATTGAAGCCGGTGTCGCAGCCGAGCCACCACAATCCGCCGCTGATTCGCTTCGCGGTGACGCGAGCGAGCAGAATTCCGGATTGCGCGACGACGTAGCGGCCCGGCTCGAGGATGGCCGTGAGGTCGCGCGCGCGAAGGAGGCGATCGGCGACGCGCGTCAGCTCCGTGCCGTACGCCTCGACGGGAAACTCGCGCTCGCCGGGTCGATACGGAATCGACATGCCGCCGCCGAAATTCAGCCAGCGCAGATTTGGAAAATCGCCGGAGAGCTCGAGCAGCCGCCGCGCTGATTCGATGAGAGGCGCGATGTCGTCGATGCCCGAGCCGATGTGGGCGTGCAGGCCGACGACCTTCCGTCCGCTGTCCTCCACGAGGATGCGGGCATCGCCGATCTCGGCGATGTCGATTCCGAACTTCACCCCGCCTCCGCCCGTGACGACGTCGACGTGATGTCCGGCGCCGACGTCGGGATTGACGCGCAATGCGATCGGATTCTGCAGGCCGAGCTCGAGAATGCGATCGATCTCCGAGACGGAGTTGACGTTGATGACGATGCGCGGATCGCCGATCGCCCGGAGATCGTCGTCGGAGACGTTCGAGCAGGTGAACCAGATCTCCCCGGGCGTGAAGCCGGCGCGCCGCGCGAGGAAAATCTCGCCGGGCGACACGCAATCGCAGCCGAATCCGTTCCAGTGAATGAGCTCGAGGATTGCCAGCGAGCCGTTGGCCTTCATCGCGTAAAACGGACGGAAGGGGAGCGATGCGAACGCGCGCTTGACGCGGTCGATCTGCCGCCGGATCACGCCGGCATCGTAGACGTACAGCGGCGTGCCGTACTGCGTTGCGAGATCGGAAGCGGCGACATCGCCGATGCGAAGCATGGGCGGCGAATTATAAGCGGCGCTTCGCGCCGCGTTGTCAGTTGTCAGTTGGCAGTTGTCAGTCCCGCCCGCCCGATAACCGACAACTGACAACCGACAACTGACAACGCGCGGCGAAGCCGCGCTACGAGTCGGCGAAGCCGCGCTAAGATGAGCCATGCAGCAATACCTCGAGCTCGTACGCCACATTCTCGATCGCGGCAATCCGAAAACCGATCGCACGGGCACCGGCACGCTGAGCGTGTTCGGCTATCAGATGCGCTTCGATCTCGAGGCCGGGTTTCCGCTGGTGACGACGAAGAAGGTGCACCTGCGCTCGATCATCTACGAGCTGCTTTGGTTTCTGCGCGGCGAGACGAACGTCCGGTGGCTGCGGGAGAACAACGTCACGATCTGGGACGAGTGGGCCGATGCGAACGGCGAGCTCGGTCCGGTCTACGGCTACCAGTGGCGCTCCTGGCCGGCGCCGAATGGTCAACAGATTGACCAGATCTCGCGCGTCATCGACGAGATCCGGCGCAACCCCGATTCGCGCCGGCTCGTCGTCAGCGCCTGGAACGTCGCCGATCTCGAGAAAATGGCGCTGCAGCCCTGCCACGCGATGTTTCAGTTTTATGTCGCAAACGGACGGCTTTCCTGCCAGATGTATCAGCGCAGCGCCGATGTCTTTCTCGGCGTGCCGTTCAACATCGCGTCGTATGCGC
>DATIZY010000105.1:0-4388 GCA_035516895.1 Thermoanaerobaculia bacterium
GTCTCCACGGGACGCGTAACGAACGGAGCGATCACCGACGGCCGCAGCGTCAGCGCCGCGTTGACCAGATACCAGATCTCCTGCGGGTCCCAGGGCGTCAGCGTGATGAGCGCGCCCGGCGGAAAGTTCTCCTGCAGCAACTGCAGCGGCTGCGGATCGGCGTGCGTCGGTCCGTCCTCGCCCGTCTTCAGCCCCGCGTGACCGCAGACGAGAATCATCGGCCGCCGCGCTTCGCCGCTTTTCTCGTGCCGCGCCTGATTGCCGATGGCATGCAGGCGCGCGGCAATGTGACCGAGGGGCGCGAGGAACGCGGCGTACGACGAGCCGACTCCGATGTGATGGCCGAACGATGAGATGCCGGAGAGCACGCCGCTCATCGCATCCTCGCAGATGCCCCCCACGGCGAGCGTTCGTGAATCGCGATTCTGCGCCGCGTGAAAATAGCCTTTGTCGAATTCGTCCGCCGCTTCGGCGATGCTCGTCGAATTCAAAAGGTCCGCCGCGGCCACGAACATCGCGCCGCCGCTGAACTCGTTGAGAAAACCGAGGACTTTGCCGAGCTGCAAGCGGAGCGAGGTCTGAGATCCCGGCGCGAGCTGCAGATCCCGCGGCAGCGCGCTTTTCGCGGCGAGTGCGTAAACGTCATCGACCGCCGGCGCGAAGTTGCGCGGACGGCGATCGGCGAGATTCACGCGGTCGCGCGCGGACGACACACGGCCGGCGAGCAGCATCGCCATCTCGTCCTGCGATGCGAGCCAGCGGCGCAGCGCGGAGATCGCCTGCCAGTAGCAGCGCTCGAGCACGACGCCGTTCGCACCGTTGTCGCACTGCGTCGGCTGGACCTCGCAGTTCGGCATGTCGTCGAGCGGCACATCGAGCGCGCGATAGAACCCGGGCGAGCAGAGTTTGTGTCCCGCTCCGTGCGACGCGCGCCCTTCGATTCCGTAGTGCCAGCCTTTCTGCGTGCGATAGACGATCGCGGTCGGCTGACCGTTGCTCATCGACGCCGCGAGACGCTGCGCCGCGGCGATCTTGCCGAAGTCGGTGCCATCGTCGACCGAGATCACGTTCCAGTCGTGCAGCGCGAAGAGCTCCGCCGGATCCCACTGCACGTAATCGCCGGCGCGATCGTCCTCGCGCGTCACGCGATCGGAATCGATCGAGGACTGATTCCAGTCGATGTGCACGACGATGTTCCTGAGCGACGCCGTCCCGGCGAACGCCAGCGCCTCGGCCACGCGTCCGGGTGTCAGGCCGCCTTCGCCTTCGAGCACGTGCACACGCGGCGCGGCGTCGCCGAACCAGTCGCTCATCGCCAGCGCGAGGCCGAACGAAGACGCGAGACCGACGCCCGACGCGCCGGTGGCGAGCTTCACGAACGGTGTCGACGGCGTCGGGTGCCCGTCGAGGGCTTTTGCGCCCATCAGCCGGAAGAGCGGCGTGTGATTCGTCGGATTGCGGCGAAAACCGAGGAGGTCTTCGAAGCGAAGCTGGCGCGTGGGATCGGGCAGGAGATCGTGACGGACGAGCCGCACGATCTCGTTGCGCAGCGCAAGCAGCGCGTAGAGTCCGAGCGCTTTGTGGCCGGCGGCGTACGAAAGGACGTCCGCATCGTCGCGATCGGGATCGGAGATGTCGTACTCCATCGCGCCGAACATGAGCGACTCGACGATGCGGCCCGACGAAATCGATCCGCCCGGATGCCCCGACAGCGGCGCGTAGTTGTACAGCATCGCGCAGAGCGTTCGATACGCGGCGTCGAAGGTCTCGAGCGCATGCAGCTCGGCTGCGTTCATGGCGAGCGGATCGACGCGATCGATCACTGAAGCGCGAAGTGTGGTCATCTCGACCTCCGGCCCCTCACCCGGCCCGTCGGGCCACCCTCTCCCGAGGAAGACTGTAGCGCCCGCTCCCTCGGGAGAGGGTGCCGCGAAGCGGCGGGTGAGGTGCCCCGCTCCGCGACGAAGCGCTCGAAGCCGGCCCGATCGTTCGCAGCCGCCTCGATGCGCGCGACGGCTTCGCGCAGGTCGTCGAACGAGGTGGCGATCGAGAGGCGCAGGAAGTGCTTCCCTTCCGCGCCGGCGACGCCGAACGATTTGCGGTCGAGCGTCGCAACTCCGTACTCGAAGAGGAGAAACATTTGAAACAGCGTCGACGCGAACGGATCGCGGGTGCCGAGGCGCTCGCAGACGCCGGCGATGTTCGGGAAAACGTAGAACGCGCCGCGCGGAAGGCGGCACGTGATGCCGTCGATTGCGTTGAGGGCGGGAACGATGAAGTCGCGGCGGCGCTCGAACTCGTCGACCATGCGCCGGATCTCCCGTTCGCTTTCCGGCGATTCGATCGCCAGCTTCGCGCCGAGCTGGTTGTATGCCGGCACGCACGAGAAGTAATTAATGTTGAGATTGCGGAAGACCGCCGCCTCTTCCGCGGTCGGCAGGATCGCCCAGCCCACCCGCCCGCCCGTCCACGCGTACGTCTTCGAAACGCCGGAGACGATGATCGTCCGCTCCTCCATCCCTCGGATCGAGGCGATGGAGTGATGTTGCGCGCCGCCGAAGATGATGCGTTCGTAGACCTCGTCGGAGTAGACGCGCGCGTCGCATTTTCGAATGACTGAGGCGAATTCTTCGAGCTGCTCGCGCGTCGCGACGCCGCCGGTCGGATTCGACGGGAAATTCAGAAAGATCAGCCGCGTGCGATCGGAGATCAGCGGTGCGAGATCGCGTGCCGTGCACTCGTCGCGAAAATGCATCGGCACGGGCCTCGCGCCGAGGTACGAGGTGAAGGATTCGTAGATCGGGAAGCCGGGGCTCGGATAAATGACTTCGTCGCCGGGATTGCAGTAGACCTGCTCGGCGAATCCGATCGGCGGCTTCGCGCCGGGAAAGACGACGACGCGATCGGGCGTGATGCGAATCCCGCGCGCTTCGCCGGCGTTCTTCGCGATCGCGGCGCGCAGCGGCTCGATGCCCTGCGGATCGACGTAATGCGTCTGATCGAGATCGATCGCGCGTTTGACCTCGTCCGCGATGTGCTTCGGCAGCGGAAAGTCGGGCTCGCCGAGATTGCAGCGGATGACGCGCTTGCCGCGCGCCTCGACCTCGCGAATCCAGGGCCCGATCTTGAACGCGTTTTCAGTGCCGAGTGCGCTGACACGATCGGCGAACGGTGCTGCGACCAGCATGCCGCGATTCTGCGCGGCGATGCATGGCGCACGATTTGATGACAGTCACCCTCGCGAGTGATATGAGTCAACCCGCCATGCCTCAAAAAGGGACCATTGCGATTCTCACCGGCGGCGGAGACGTTCCCGGACTCAATCCGGCGATCCGCGCCATCACCATTCGAGCCCTTCGCGAAGGATACCGGGTCATCGGACTCCGCCGCGGCTGGGCCGGACTCGTCGATCTCATTCCGGACAAAGACGCCGACAACTCCGACAACGTGATTACGCTGTCCGAGGACATCGTCAATCGCGCGGGGCGGACGGGCGGCACGTTTCTGCACACGTCGCGAACGCGTCCGTCGCATCTGCCGAAAGGTGCGGTGCCGCCGCGCCTGCAGAGCCGCTACACGGCCGACATCAACGACATCACGCCGGACATTCTCAAGGAGATCGAGTGGCTGGGCATCGATTATCTGATTCCGATCGGCGGCGACGACACGCTGTCGTACGCGCACAGGCTCGCGCAGGAAGGCGTGAAGGTCATCGCCATTCCCAAGACGATGGACAACGACGTGCCGGGCACCGACTACTGCATCGGGTTTTCCACGTGCGTGACGCGGACGATCGAGCTGACGCACCGCCTGCGCACGACCGCCGGCTCGCACGAGCGATTTCTCGTCATCGAGGTCTTCGGCCGCTACGCGGGATTCACGGCGCTCCTGCCGACGATGGCCGGCGCCGCCGATCGCTGCGTGATTCCCGAGCATCCGTTCGACATCGAGCGGCTGACCGAGCTCATGACGAACGATCGCAACCGCCATCCGAGCCACTACAGCGTCGTGCTCGTCTCCGAAGGTGCGCGCATGCAGCATGAGGACGAGATGTCGTTCGAAGGCGCGGAGACCGACGCGTACGGCCACCGCAAGTTAGGCGGGGTCGGCGACAAAGTCGCGGCGCAGATGAAGACTCTGTCGACGAAGTTCAACCACGGCCGGCGCATCAACGTGGTCAACCAGCGCCTCGGATACATGGTCCGCAGCGGCGATCCGGACGCACTGGATTCGATTGTGCCGATGGCGTTCGGCAACCTCGCGCTCGACCTCGTCATGCGCGGGATGTCGGGCCGGCTGGTCGCGGTGCGCAACGGCGTCTACGACAATCTGCCGCTCGATGTCGTCACCGGCCGCAAGAAGCTGGTCGACGTCGATCGCTACTACAG
>DATIZY010000106.1:0-10772 GCA_035516895.1 Thermoanaerobaculia bacterium
TGAGCAAAGTGCACCAGATGCTCGGCCGGCTCGAGGGCCAGCTGACATCCCATCAGATCTTCGGCGACATGCTCGAGGAAACGACGGCGTCGAAGAAGACGAAAGACGACGTCGACGCGCTCGTTCGCGACACCCTTTCCGGCGTGCTGAAGAAACCCGCCGCCGCGCCGCCGAAGCCGAAGACCCAGCCCGGCTCGCGCGACATCGACAAATTGCTCGCCGATCTGACGATGAGCTCGCGGCCGAAGAAGTCGCCCGCGACGCACGAGGACAACGTCCCGATTTCCGTTCCGGTCATTGCGCAGCCGCCCGCCGCCGCGCCCGCCGCTCCGGCGCCGGCCGCTGCGATCGAAGAGGAAGAGCCGAAGGACGGCGTCCGCTTCGGCCAGTACGTTCTGCTCGAGAAGATCGCCACGGGCGGTATGGCCGAGGTGTGGAAGGCGCGGATGCGGGGGGTGGAAGGGTTCCAGAAGATCGTCGCGATCAAGAAAATCCTGCCGCACCTTTCCGACAACCGCGAATTCATCGACATGTTCATCGATGAAGCGAAGCTCGCGGCGCAGCTCAACCACAACAACATCATCCACATCTACGACCTCGGCAAAATCCAGAACTCGTACTACATCGCGATGGAGTACGTCGATGGATACGACCTCAAGACGATCCTCAAGCGCGCGCAGGACTGCGGCCAGCCGCTGACGGTCGAGCTCGCGCTCTTCATCGCGTCGAAAGTCGCGGCGGCGCTCGACTACGCGCATCGCAAGCGCGACTTCGAGAACCGCGACATGGGCCTCGTGCACCGCGATGTGTCGCCGCAGAACGTGCTGATCTCGAGCGAGGGCGACATCAAGCTGTGCGATTTCGGGATTGCCAAGGCGGCTTCGAAGGCCTCGCATACGCAGGCCGGCGCGCTCAAAGGCAAGCTGCAGTACATGTCGCCCGAGCAGGCCTGGGGCAAGCCGATCGACCGCCGCTCCGACATCTTCGCGCTGGCGACGGTGCTCTTCGAGATGCTCACCGGACGCAACCTCTTCACCGGCGACAACGAGATCTCGATCCTCGAGCAGGTGCGCGAGGCGCGCATCGAGCCGCCGTCGAAGTTCAATGACGAGGTGACGCCCGAGATCGACCGCATCGTCGTGAAGGCGCTGGCGAAAGAGCCGGAGAATCGCTACCAGACGGCCGCCGAGATGGCACGCGACATCGATGCCGTGCTCTACGAGATGAAGCCGACGCCGACGAGCGCCGACCTCGCGATCTACATGCATCGGCTCGCGACGTCGACGCCGATGCTCGCGCCGGTCCCGGAGCCGGTGACCGAACCGCAGGCGGCTGCGGTTCCGGCGCCGAGTCAGCCCGCGCCCGCACCCGCACCCGCGGCATCCACGCCGCCGCCGGGTGTCGTGATGCCGACGTGGGAAGCGCCCGCGAAGAAGAAGTCGCCAGTCGCCGCGATCGCCGCCGTCGTCGCGATCGTCGTCGTCGCGGCAGGCGGATATTTCTGGTGGCAGAGCCGGCAGCAACCGACGCCGCGGATGCAGGCCGCGGTCGCGACTCCGAAGCCGGCCGCGCCGGCGACCACGGCGACCGCCGCTCCGGTGCCGACGCAAACCGGCGCCGCGGCAACGGCGGCGCCGACGTCGACCGAGCCGGTGATCGATCCGACGCAGGTCGATGCCGAAGTCGCGAAGCGCCTCGCCGCCGAGCGCGCGAAACTCGAAGACGATTTGAAAAAGCAGCAGGAGCTGCAGCGGCAGCAACAGGCCGCCGCGCAACCGCAGCCGTTGTTGCAGCGGGGGCAGCCGCAGCCGGTCGTGCAGCCGCCTCCCGCGCCGCAGCCGGCGGTCGCGGAGAGCCGTCCCGCGCCGGTTCCGCAGCCCGTCCAGCAACCGGTGCAGCAGCAGCCGGCTCAGCAGCCGGCTGTGCAGCCGCAACCCGCCGCGCCGGCGCCGCAGCCGGCCGTCGCCGAAGCTCCGAAGGCGCACGAGGGGGATCTCGTCCCCACGGGATCGGAGGACGTGCCGGCGCACATGATTCGCCGCGCCGTGTTCCCGTATCCGCCGATGGCGAAGATTCAGCGCGTGCAGGGAATCGTGATCGTCAGCGCGCTGGTATCCGAGACCGGCCGTGTGCTGCAGGTGAAAATTCTCCGCGGCAACCCGCTGCTGAACGACGCCGCGATCGAGATCGTGCGCGACTCGACGTTCTCCGCGCCGATGAAAGACGGCGTCCACGTCAAGTCGTGGACGACGGTGCCGATCGACTTCAAGCTATAATCCGCCGCCCATGGCTGTGTTGACGGATCAGCAGCGCAAATTCTACGAGAACACGCTGCAGGTCACCCGGCAGGAAATCGGCGACCTCAAAGAGCAGATCGACCAGGAGCTGGCGAAGGTCAAGGACCGCATCGCCGAGCTGCAGGAAGCGATCAACGCCGCCAAACAGATGTACGCCGCCGCGTGCGCGCGCCTCGGCGTGGCCAACGACATCGAGGAAGAGGAGGGGGGCGCTTCCTGACGATGAACGCTGGACGATGAACGATGAACATGGAGTGGAAGTTCATCGTTCCTCGTTCATCGCTCATCGCTGTTCTGGCGATCGCCTGCGCCAACCCGCAGCAAGCGCCGCACGACGTTCGCCGCGTCGTCTCCCTCGCTCCGAATGTCACCGAGATGCTCTTCGCCTGCGGATGCGGACCGAAGGTCGTCGCCACCGACAACTTCTCCGATTATCCTGAGGCCGTGAAGCGCCTGCCGAAGGTCGGCGGCGTGGAGCCCGATGTCGAGCGCATTGCCGCCATGCATCCCGATCTGGTCATCGCCAGCTCCTCGAACATGCACCCGAATCTGCGTCGCGCGCTCACGGCGGCGCGTCTGTCGCTGCTGGTGATCACCACCGACCGCCTCGCCGACATCGCTCCGGCAATGCAGACGATCGAGCGGAAGGGGGGCTGCGGCACTGTAGTAACGGTTAATACAGCGCTGCGGCAGCAGCGGCGCGTGCGCCCGAAGGGGGGACCGAGGGTGATGTTTGCGGTGTGGACGGATCCGCTGTACGTCGCCGGCCGCGGCACGTACGTCGACGATCTCCTTCAGCTGACCGGAGCGCGCAACGACGTCAAAGCGCAGGGCTGGCCGGAGGAGTCGCTCGAGACGTTCGTCGCCGACCCGCCCGATCTGCTGATCTATCCCGATATCTCGGTGAAGAAATCGGCGGTCGACGAATTGATTCGCCGCACCGGCGTCAAGCTCGTCGCCGTCGCGGTCGACGAGGACACGTTCGCGCGTCCCGGCCCGCGCGTCGTCGACGCCGCGGCGGAGCTGAATCGCATTCTCGACTCGTGGGAAGCGTCGCACCGTTGATTCGCGCGATCGTCGTTCTCGTCGTCATTCTGCTGATCGCGATCATCGCCGCTGCCACGTTTGGTACGGCGACGGTTTCGTGGCGCGGCGTGCTCGCCGGCGACGTGACCGCACGGACGGTGATGCTCGACATTCGTCTGCCGCGCGTGCTGCTTGCGGCGCTCGTCGGCGCGGCGCTCGCGGCGGCGGGCGTCAGCTTTCAATCTCTCCTTCGCAACTCGCTCGCCGATCCGTTCATCCTCGGCGTCTCGGGCGGGGCGGCGTGCGGTGCGGCGATCGTCACGGCGTTGGGACTCGCGCGTCTGCCGGGCGTCGTGTCGGTCGTTGCGTTCGTGGGCGCGATCGTGGCGACGGCCGCGGTGATCGTGCTCGCGCGGCGGCGCGAGTACATCGATCCGACGCGCCTCCTGCTCTCCGGCCTCGTGCTGAACGCGCTCTTCACGGCGATCATCCTCATCGCATACGCCCTCGCGCCGGAGAGCGATCTGACGATGGCGCTGCGCTGGATGATGGGCACGCTCTTCGGCGCGACATGG
The DNA here is from genome assembly GCA_035516895.1 of Thermoanaerobaculia bacterium. Taxonomy (GTDB): domain Bacteria; phylum Acidobacteriota; class Thermoanaerobaculia; order Gp7-AA8; family Gp7-AA8; genus Gp7-AA10. The sequence continues at coordinate 3,899 of DATIZY010000106.1, forward strand.
AGCGACGTCCTCGTGCTTCTCGGTTTCGTGATCGTCACGTTCGCGGTGCTCGTCGCGATCGCCGGCGATCTGCGCATGCTGGCGTTCGGCGAAGACGACGCAAAATCGCGCGGTGTCGATGTCGAGCGCATCAAGCTGATCGGCTTCGGCGCTGCGTCGATCGTCACCGGCGCGGCGGTGGCGGTCAGCGGCATCATCGGCTTCGTCGGCTTGCTCGTGCCGCATCTGATTCGACTGATCTGGCGGCGCGACTTTCGCGCGCTCCTTCCGCTCTCCGCGCTCGGCGGGGCGATTCTGCTCGTGCTCGCCGATCTCGCGTCGCGCGTCGCGCTGCCGTCGGGCGAGCTCCCGATCGGCGCCTTCACCGCGATCCTCGGCGTCCCGTTCTTTCTGTCGCTCCTGCGGAGAGGGCGATGATCGAGGTCCGAGGAGTTTCGTTTTCGTACGACGGAGCCGCCGCCGTCCGGGAAGTGAATGCGACGATCGGACGCCAGCAGCTCGTCGCGCTGACCGGTCCGAACGGATCGGGGAAATCGACGCTCCTGAAAATGCTCGCGCGCGTTCTCGCGCCTGCGTCGGGCGTGATCGCGTTCGAAGGGCGCGACATCGGCGCGTGGGCGCCGAAGGAGTACGCGAAGCGCGTGGCGTACATGCCGCAGGACGCCGATCCGGCGTTTCCGATGCGCGCGATCGACGTCGTCGTTTCCGGTCGCGCGCCCTTTCTCGGCCGCTTCGAATGGGAATCGGATTCGGACTACGAGGCAGCGTCGCGCGCGCTCGCGACGTGCGATGCCTCCGATCTCGCCGATCGCTATCTCGACGAAATGTCGGGCGGCGAGCGAAAGCGCATCTTTCTTGCGCGCGTCCTTGCCGCCGAGCCGAAGCTGATCCTGCTCGACGAGCCGCTGGCGTCGCTCGATCTCCTGCATGTGCAGCAGGTGTCTGCGCTGCTTCGCGAGATCGTCACACGGACCGAGGCGACGGTGGTCTACGCGACACACGATTTGAACTGGGCGGCGGCGTATTGCGATCGGATGCTCGTGATGCAGAACGGCGCGCTCGCGTTCGACGCGCCGCCCGCCGGGCTGATGCGTCCCGACGTCGTGCGCCGCCTTTTCGGCTTCGATGCGCGCGTCGTGGGCGGCTGGATCGTCCCCGGCGTCTAATGGGGTCAGAGCTGTACTTGTGATTTTTCCACCCGCGGTAGAACCGGACATGCTCCGAATCCACCAGCCGTAGAAAAAGCACAAGTACAGCTCTGACCCCCTCGGTAAACGTGCGGCGCGGCTGACTCGTCTAACCCGCATGAGAAGGTTCGCTTTCGCCGTGATCGGCGTCATCCTGATGACGGGCGTCACATCCGATTCCAAACTCGCCGAACGCCAGCGCGTCGAGCATGCGCTCAACCGCCTCGCCTTCGGCGCGCGTCCGGGGGACGTCGAACACATCATGGACGAGGGCCTCGACACCTGGATCGACCAGCAGCTCCATCCCGATTCGATTCCCGACAACGCGCTCGACGCGCGGCTCTGCAAACTCCCGACGCTCGAGATGACCAGCGCAGACATCGTCGATACGTTCTACAAGCCGATCGTTCAGGCGCGCCGCGAGAAGAAGGCGGGCGAGGCGATCGACACCGACGCGATGAAGATGCTGCGGCAGAAAAGCCGGCGAATCGTCGGCGACCTCGTCGCGCAGCGCATCCTCCGCGCCGCCGACTCGAACCGGCAACTCAACGAAGTCATGGTCGACTTCTGGTTCAACCACTTCAACGTGTTCGCCGGCAAAGGCGTCGATCGCTTCCTGCTCACGAGCTACGAGCGCGACACGATCCGTCCCCACGTGTGGGGCAAGTTCGAAGATCTGCTGATGGCGACGGCGAAGTCGCCGGCCATGCTTTTCTATCTCGACAACGCCCGCTCGGTCGCCGATCCCGCACATCGCAATCCGCGCGTTGAAGCGATGCTCGAGCGGCGTCGTCCGGAGATGGCGAAAAAGGGCGGCCTGAACGAAAACTACGCTCGCGAAATCATGGAGCTCCACACCCTCGGCGTCGACGGAGGCTACACGCAGAAAGACGTCACCGAGCTCGCGCGCGTCCTCACCGGCTGGTCGATCGACCAGCGCACCGGCAGCTTCATCTTCCGTCCGGCGCTGCATGACACCGGCGCAAAGATGGTGTTCGGCGTGAACTTTCCGCCGGGCGGCGGCATCGAGGAAGGCGAGAGAATGATCCACATCCTCGCGCACAGCCCGGCCACCGCGCATCACATCGCGCTCGAGCTTTGTCAGCGCCTCGTCGCCGACGATCCTCCGAACGCGCTCGTCGATCGCGTGGCGAAGACGTTCCTCGCCAGCGACGGCGATCTGCGCGCGACGGTGAAGTCGGTGATCGACAGCCCCGAGTTCTGGGATCCCGCCGTCTATCGCGGCAAGGAGAAGTCTCCCTTCGAGTTCGTCGTTTCCGCGGTCCGCGCGGTCAACGCCGACATCGTCAATCCGCTGCCGATCGCGAAGGCCCTGCGCCAGATCGGCGAGCCGCTCTACGGTGCGCAGCCGCCGACCGGCTATTCCGAAAAATCCGAAGTGTGGAACAACAGCGGCGCGCTCATGAGCCGCATCAACTTCGTCGTCGCACTCGCGAACAATCAACTGCCCGGCGTCCGCGTCGCCGTCGACGATCCGAAGCAGGCCGCGCTCGAACTGGGCAGTCCGGATTTTCAACAGCAATGAGTTGCCGGTTGATGGTTCCGGGTTCCGCTCGGGACCGGCGACAGGCAACCGCGAACAGGTGAATCCATGATCGATCGAAGATTTTTTCTCAAGTCCACTGGCCTTGCGCTGGTCGGCGGCGGACTCGTTCCGAACGTGTTCGTAAAAATGGCGAATGCCGCCACGACGAAGGGCCGGAAAGTCCTCGTCGCGATTTTCCAGCGCGGTGCGGTCGACGGCCTCAATGTCGTCGTACCGTACGCGGAGAAGGCGTACTACGACGCGCGCCCGACGATCGCCATTCCGCGCGACGCCGTGCTCGATCTCGACGGCTTCTTCGGCGTGCATCCCTCGCTCGGCTCGATCGTGCCGTTCTTCAAAGATCGCTCGGCGGCGTTCGTTCACGCCGTGGGCAGCCCCGATTCGACGCGCTCCCATTTCGACGCGCAGGACTTCATGGAGTCGGGCACGCCCGGCATCAAGTCGACCGAAGACGGATTCCTTTCGCGAGCGGTGGTGTGCAAGCACGAGCAGACCGCTGCTCCGCTCCGCGCCGTCGCCCTCGGCACCGCGCTGCCGCGCATCCTCAGCGGCAACGCCGGCGCGATCGCGATGACGAACCTCGCGCAGTTCGGAATCCGCGGCGATGCGCGGATCGCGCAGCAGATCGCGGCGATGTACGGCGATCAGTTCGAGGCCGCGCGCATCATCAAATCGGCCGATCCGGAAAAGCTGCAGCCCGAGAACGGCGCGGTGTATCCGACGAACCCGCTCGGCAATTCGCTCAAGGAGATCGCGCAGCTGATCAAATCGAACGTCGGACTGGAGGTCGCGTTCACCGACGTCGGCGGATGGGACACGCACGTGGGCGAGGGTGCTGCGCAGGGTCAGCTCGCGAACAATCTCCGTCAGTTCAGCGACGCCATCGCCGCGTTCGCCAAAGACCTCGGCTCGCGCATGAGCGATGTCGTGCTCGTGACGATGTCGGAATTCGGCCGCACCGTTCGCGAGAACGGCAATCGCGGCACCGACCACGGCCACGCGAATTTCATGCTCGTGATCGGCGGCGGTGTGAAGGGCGGCAAGGTGTACGGCCAGTGGCCGGGGCTGACGAACCTCTACGAGAACCGCGATCTCGCGATCACGACCGACTTCCGCGACATCTTCGGCGAGCTCCTGACGAAGCAGCTCGGCGTGCCCTCGCTGAAGAGCGTGTTCCCGAACTACGACAACGCACCGTCGAAGTGGCGCGGCGTGCTGGCGTAAGGACCCTCACCCGGCAGCCTCTCCCGAGGGAGAGGTCAAGGGCGGGGTGGGCGGAGCGGCGGATGAGGGGACGCGGTCACTTCGCAGCGTCGCGCGCGGAGTTGACCGCGGTGTCGATCGCTTCCTGCCGCTGGACGAGATCCGACGGCGGGGGCGACCCGCTGCGAAGCGACTGATCCATCTCGGCGACGAGATTGCGAAGGTCGCCCATTGCGTTCTTCGCCGTCGTACACGCGCTGTCGGCGCAAAGGCATTTTTCTTCGGCCTGCCGCGCCTGCGTCTCGACGCGCGATCGGAACTCATCCCATGCGCTCGTGTCGTACGGCGGATTCGCGAAATGGCCGACGCCCGAGCCCCACGTGTCGTCCGCCATCGATGCGGCCGAAGTGCACTGCTGCGCCGCGCTCACGCCGGCCGTCGCCGCGACGTTCGTGTGGTGCTGCGAATAGTTCTTCCACAGGAACCACGCGATCGCGATGATGATGATCCAGATGATCAGCGTTCTCATTGCTTCGTAATCGAGATGGCGATGTAGCTGTCGTTGCTCTTCTGCACGAGCGCGTCGACGTGATCGCCGACCATCGGTTTGGTGCCGGGGAACGTCGTCGACGACGTGACCTGCACGGACACGTCCGGTCCGCCTCCATCGGGCGCGATCGTCCACAGCTGCAGCGGCCCGTTCGGACCGAGCGACGCAATCGCGATCGATTTCACGACGCCCGTGATGTGCTGGGTCGGCGTGGTCGAAACGAGCGTGATCGAAAGCGCGACATTCAACGCGGAGGTCGGATCGAGGACCACGTCGACCGTGTCGCCGACTTTCGGATCGCCGACGATCTTCGTGTTCGCGTTCACCTGCACGATCGTGTCGGGGCCCAGTCCGACCGCAGGACCGATGACCCACGACTTCGAGCCGATCTGTTTCACGACGCCGGTGAAGTGAAGCCGGCTATTGGTGACGGGCGACAGCGCGATCACGATCGCCACGTAGTTGTTCGCCGAATCGACGCTCGCCAGCACGTCGACGGTGTCGCCCACTTTCGGCGAGCCGAGGATCTTCGTCTGCGCGTTGACGACGACGGTCACGTCTGCGCCGTGCGAATCGGTGATGACCCACGAATCGGTGCCGATGCTCTTCACCGTGCCGTGGAGCACGGCGGGCTGAATCTGCTGCGGTGGCGTCAACGCGAGAATCGACGACGCGACGAGCGTCTGCCCGACCGCATTCGCCTGCAGCGCGACGAGATCGCCGGTCACGAGGTCCGACAGTTTGCGGATGTTATGAGAGCCGCCGAAGCTCGTGTTCGAGTCCGTGTGGATCGTCACGCCGAGAAGCTGGAAGGTGTTCGCGGACGTGTCGACGGACTGCACGGTGCCGCTCAGCGTGATCTCTGGAATCTTCGTAACGATGACGTTCGCCGCCTGCAGCGAGGTCGACGACTTCAACGTCGCAAAGATCGTCGAGCCGGGAGTGATCGTCGTCTGCTGCCCTCGATCGTCGGTGATCGTGGCCTGGGAGACGTCGACCACGACGAGTCCGTTGGCGAGCGACACGTTGTTTCCATCGACGGAGGTCACGACGCCGGTGACCGTCGCCGCGGTGATCGGCCCGGGCGTCGGCACGGCGTGGCCGCGAGTTTGAGCAAGGGCGGAGGCGGCGACGAGGAGAGCGAGCAGAGGGATGGATTTCCGGATCATGGATGGATTGTACGACTGCCGCTCAAAAGAAGCAGTGACGCGCTGGTCACACCGAGGATTCCGCAGCCGGCCCAGAGGGCGGAGGGATTTCGGGCGAAAACGATGGTGCCGATGGGCGGGCCGAAGAGCATGCCGAAGGACCAGGAGACGGTCAGCAGTCCCATGAAACGGCCGCGGTACTGCTCGGGAGCGATCTGCGCGACGAAGCCGACGACCATCGGCGAGCTGAACATTTCGCCGAAGGTCCAGATGATGACGGTTGCGGCGAGCGCGGGGATCGTGCGCGCGATCCCGGTCAGCGCGAATCCGAATCCCGCGAGGAAGTAGCCGAGCGCGATGACCGGCTGCGGACGGAATCGCTGCACGTACATCGTGATCAGCAGCTCGAGGCAGATGATCAGCAGCCCGTTCTCCGAGACGAGCATTCCGTACACGCGCGGCGGGAGGCCGATCGACTTCACGTGAAGGGCAAACGTCGAGGTCAGCTGGAAATCGACCAGCGTGATCAGCACGGTCGCGGCGAGAAGAAACAGAAAGGCACGGTTCCTCGACGCGATGCGGATGGCCTCGCCGGCGCGCTCGCCTTTCATGTCGCTGCGAATGCCATGCGGCAGCGCGAAGAGCGCGATGCCGCCGTAGACGATCGATGTCGCCGCGTCGCCGAGAAAGAGGTAGAGAAACGAGCGGTCGGCGAGGAAGCCGGCGGTTGCGGGACCGGCGGCAAACGCGAGGTTCACGGCGAAGCGATACATGCCGAACGCGAAGACGCTGTGCTTCCGGCCGACGAGATCGACGAGGAGCGCGTTGCTGGCGGGGCGATACATCTCCGCGGCCGTGCCGGCGAGGCATGCGATGACGAGGATCGCCGCGAATGCCTTCGCCTGCGACAGCGCGAGCATCGCCGCGGCCGAGCCGAACATCGAGAGCACGATCGTGTTGCGCCGGCCGATGCGGTCGGCGAGGTGTCCGCCTAACAGCGAGGCCATCACGTGGCCGAGCCCGTACGCTCCGACGCCGAGCCCCGCCTCCGTCACCGAATAGCCGCTGCGGGTGAGGTAGAGGACGAGAAACGGGATGACGAACGTGCCGAAGCGGTTGATGAACGTGCCGCCGAGCAACACCCAGGCGGCGGGCGGGAGGGTGCGGAGATTTTCGCGGAGCGAGATCATGAAACGAATTCGGGGCGCAATCGAGGAAT
>DATIZY010000107.1:0-2775 GCA_035516895.1 Thermoanaerobaculia bacterium
GCGGAGTGAAACGACGGCGGCTGCGGGAACCCGCGCATCACCACCATTCCATTGCCGTCGCCGAGGACGCCGTGGCACGGCGAGCAGTCGATGTTGAAGCGCTGCTGGCCGCGCTCGATCGCCGGCAAATCAATCGCGAACGGCGCGACATTCGCCTCGACGCCGCCTAACGTGCCGTTCTCGAGAAGCTCGTCGGTGAAGCCTTCGTCGCGCGCGAAGGTGTCGGGCACTTTCGGACGCGAAGCGTTCTCGTCGGCGAACATCGGCGAGCGCCCGAGCGGACGCTTCGGTCCGCGGTCCATCATGTCGTGGCGGCAACCGCAGAGGAGAGTCACCACAGACACACAGAGGACAGTGAGAATCCGTGAGATCTCCATGCCTCTGTGGTGATTCACCACAACACCTCCTCGACTGTGACCGCTTTCGTTTTCTCGAGAAGCGCGCGCGTTTTGCCCAGATCGAACTTCGAATCATTCGCCTCGGCGCAGATGAAGAAGCGGTCCTGCGACGCGCGGGCGAAACGCTCGACGTTGAAGACGGGGTGATAGAACTGCGGCAGACGATTGAGCACGAGCACCGCGAGAACGCCGCCGAACGATGCGAAGAGGATCGTCAGCTCGAACGTGACCGGAACGAACATCGGCCAGGCGTTGAGCGGGCGGCCTCCGATGTTGATCGGATAGCTGACGAGATTCGCGTACTCCTGCATGGCGATCGCCACCAGCGCTCCGGTGACGCCGCCGAAGAAGACGATCGGCGAGATCAGCAGATAGCGGATGCGCGAGTTCATCGTGCGGAACATCCGCGCCAGCCCGGGAATCGGGTACGGCGCGTAGATGCGAACGCATTGATATCCATGGATTTTCAGGCGGAGTGCCGCCGAGCGCAAGTCCTCGACGTGCGCGTACTCGGCCATGAGGCCGTACAGGTCGCCGGAGCGGTAGCGATCGACGCTCATCGCTCCCGCTCCTCCTGCGCCAGCTCGCGCACCTCGGACATCGACATCATCGGCAGGAAGCGGATGAAGAGGAAGTAGCAGGCGGTGAAGAACCCGAGCGAGCCGATGAACGTCGCCCAATCCCACACGGTGCCGGAGAAGTAGCCCCACGCCGCCGGGACGAAATCCTTCGCCAGCGAGGGGACGATGATGACGAAGCGCTCGGTCCACATCCCGACGTTGACCACGATCGAGATGAGCAGCAGCCATACGGGCTTGATGCGGAAGAAGCGGATCCACAGCAGCTGCGGGATCAGAATGTTGCAGACGATCATCAGCCAGAAAAACGCCGCGTACGTGCCGAACGCGTCGTGCAGGATGTGCGCTTTTTCGTAGAGGTCGTCGCTGTACCAGCCGAGGAAGAATTCGTTGAAGTAGCCGTAGGCGAGGACGAGCTCCGTCGCCAGCATCACTTTCGCGCAGTTGTCGAGATGCTTCTCGGTGACGTACGCCTTGATCTCGGGAAACATCCAGCGAAGCGGAATGGCGATCGTCAGGACCATCGCGAAGCCGGAGAAGATCGCGCCGGCGACGAAGTACGGCGGAAAGATCGTCGAGTGCCAGCCGGGAACCTGCGCCACCGCGAAATCGAAGCTGACGACCGAATGCACCGAGACCACGAGCGGAGTCGCGAGCCCTGCGAGCAGCAGGTACGCCTTGCGATAGCGGTCCCAATGTTCGAGATCGCCGCGCCATCCGAGAGCGAGCACTCCATAGACCCACCGCGTGATCGCACCGTGCGTGCGGTCGCGCAGCGTCGCGAAATCAGGGACCATGCCGAGGAACCAGAAAATCAGCGAGACGGTGAGGTAGGTGAAGACGGCGAAGAGGTCCCACACGAGCGGGCTGCGGAACTGCGGCCAGAGACTCATCGTGTCGGGATACGGCGTCATCCAGTAGAAAAGCCATGGCCGGCCGAGGTGGAGCAGCGGGAACATGCCCGCGCACGCCACCGCGAAGATCGTCATCGCCTCGGCGAAGCGATTGATGGAGTTGCGCCACTCCTGATGCAGCAGCAGGAGAATCGCGGAGATGAGAGTGCCGGCGTGGCCGATTCCGATCCACCAGACGAAGTTCGTGATTGCGAAGCCCCACGCGACCGGAATGTTGATGCCCCAGATTCCGACGCCGCGGACGAGCAGGTAGCCGATCGCGTAGAAGAACATCAGCACGATCGTCAGCACGCCGAGGAAGCCGAGGAACCAGCCTTTGCGGGCGTGCTTGCGCAGCGTGATCGACGAGATCGTTTCGGTGATCGACTCGTTCGTTTCGCCGGGGCGGACGAGGGGGGCGTCAGTCATTTCGCGACGCTCCAGCCCCTTCGGTTGTAGGGCACGGCTGCGCCGTGCCGAACTCCCGTTTGTTGCCCAGGCCGAGGCAAATCATTGCGTCGCGACCGCGGTTCAACCGGGGGTTCGGCACGGCGCAGCCGTGCCCTACACGAGGCGACAAATGCGGGTTCGGCACGGCGCAGCCGTGCCCTACACATCGTTCCCCTCGGGGTTGGGGTTGCGCAGCGCGGCGAGGTATGTCGTTCGCGGGCGCGTGTTGAGCTCGGAGAGCATCGCGTAGTTGCGCTCCTCCGCTTTGAGCTTCGCGACTTTGCTCTGCGGGTCGTGGGTGTCTCCGAAGACGATCGCCTGCGTCGGACAGGCCTGCTGACATGCGGTGACGATCTCGCCTTCGCGAATCGGACGGTTCTCGTTCTGCGCGCGGATGCGCGCGTGCTCGATGCGCTGCACGCAGTACGTGCACTTCTCCATCACGCCGCGCGCGCG
>DATIZY010000108.1:0-39132 GCA_035516895.1 Thermoanaerobaculia bacterium
TCGTGCTCGACGCGAGCGCCGAGGACGCCGATCTCGCAGATGGTGACGGGATGAGTGCCGAGAGTGGCGTGGACCGGCGGATGGAGGATCAGTCGCTGAAACTCACGGCGCTCTTCCGGCCGCATCTGCTGCATGCGGCCATTTTATGCGAGCGGTTACTGGAGAATCGCGGCGTGCATTCGGGCCGCGGCGACGTACTGGTTCTGAACGCGCTCGTGGTAGGAGCGTGCGCCATGAGCGACGCGCTGCAGATAATTGATGGTCTCCGGAAACGGCGGCACACCGCCGAAGCGCTCGATCGTTCCCTCGCCCGCGTTGTACGCAGCGAGCGCGAGGCGCTGATCGCCGAAACGGTCGATGAGATACCGCAGGTAGCGCGTCCCCGCAGCGACATTGTCAGCCGGGTTGAACGGATTGTCGCAACCGAGAATGCGGCTCGTTTCGGGGACGATCTGCATGAGACCCTGCGCGTTCTTGTTCGAGACGAGACGCGGGCGGAAGTCGGATTCCGCTTCGACGACGGCAGCGACCAGCTCGGGCGAGAGATGGTTCCGGACCGCCTCGCGGTAAATGATTGAGCCGAATGGCACCTGGCTGCGGAAGAACTCCTCTTTTGCCAGATCGAGTGTGAACGTCTGCGGTGCTGCGCCCGGTTGGAGCAGCGCCTGTTTGGATCGCGGCGTGGTGAAGATGCGGAACGAATGCGTCTGCGGCGCCCGGGCATCCATCATCGGCAGCGACACGGCGTCCATCGCGTCCATGGGGAATCCGAAAGCGCAAAACGCAAGAGGGATCGCGATCACGAAGGCGACGGCACGGCGCTGCAGCTGGGCGGCGGCAGCACGGGCGAAGCGTAGGACGCCGCGACGCCGTGCGTGGCGCTGGCAATCGCAGATCAGGCGATAGTCCCAGTTGTGCCTGCCCCTCATCCGGGGTCGGAACGAGGGCAAAAGACGCACCAGCCTGAGCCCCTTCCCGTCTAACTCGTTACCGGTCAAAGGGATGAATTGTGTCGAATAGGCGCTCGAGGCGCATTCCGTTGTCAACAAGGCGGCACAGTGTACTGTTCAAAGGCTGTGATCGCCAGTCCTCCGGTCACGTTCCTATCGTGACCGCTGGGCGCTCGAACAGCGGTGTCGTTTGGGCATTCAGAAGAACCCAGAACGCGTAGACGGCGAGCGCCGTACCGAGCGGAAAACTGAGCACATGCAGAACGGCGAGCACGAGCGCGAGGACCCGCGCCCATTGCTGGAATTTGAGAAGGCCGATTCCGGCGATGATTCCGGGGATCGAGATGACGAGGAGGATGGCGCCGACGCCGATGCCGACCGCGCTCGTGACGAAGAAGGCCTGCCGGTCGCCCGAAAGCGCACCGGCTCCGCCGAGGATCAGAAAAAGAACGATTGCCAGCACGTCGAGGATACCGCCGTAGATGATGTAAAGCCAGCCGAGAGTCCTGACGTGCTGCTGCATCGCGGGAGTTATTTGCCCCCAGCCGGCTTGGTCTCCGTCTTCACCGTTGGGAGCTTTGCGTCAAGCCAGCCGTGCCATCCACCGAGGAGGGCGGCTGTGTTCTTGATTCCGTGAGCATTGAGATCCAGCACCGCACGGGCGCTTGTATGCTCGTTCACTCAAGCACAGTACGCGATGATGAACTTGCCCGGGGGCAGCTCGTTCAAGCGGCCCATGAGCTCACCGAGCGGGAGGTTCATCGCGCCCGGGATGTGGCCCTCGTCGTACTGATCGCGTGGACGAACGTCGACCCAGACGGCTTTGCCTTCCTTGACCATCTTGATCGCTTCGTCGCGCGCGATGCGGCGGGCGAGCGACAGGTCGTCCTGGACGGCACCCGGAGTGATCTGAATGTTCGGATTCTGCGCAACCTGAACGCCTGGGCTGGGAACGCCGGAGTTGGCGGTCGCCGGAGGCGGGGTTTTGTATTGCGCGCCGGCGACGGACGCGATGAGCATCGCCGCGGCCGCGGTCAGAAGTGTTTTCATGGGTCTGAACATTAGCATCCTTCCTTTAGTGCAGCGCCTTGAAAAAACGGTCGAAGCGGGGTGCGAAGTGATGGGAGCGGTCGAATGAGAACGCGACCGCGGTCGCGCGGCCGACAATGCTTTTGCGATCGATGAGCCCGATGAAGCGGCTGTCGTTGCTGTTGTCGCGGTTGTCGCCCATGACGAAGTAGCGGCCGGCGGGGACCATCAGCGGGCCGAACGAGCGGACGGCCGGGATTTGCGGTGTGAACATGACCTCGTGCCTGCGGCCGGCGAGGTTTTCCTCCGCGACGACGCAGCTGCCCTGTTCACTGTCGTCCTCGAGTCCGATCTCGCGCCATTTTGCCGCGCGGCCGTTGACGAACAGCTCGTTGTCGCGCATTTCGATGCGGTCGCCCGGGATTCCGACGACGCGTTTCACGAGGCGGGTTCCGTCGGCCGGCGAGAAGAGCACGACGATGTCGCCTCGCCGCGGGTCGCCCCACTTCAGCAGCTCCCAGGTCGTGAACGGAAACTTCAGGTCGTAGGCGAGTTTATTGACGACGACGCGGTCGCCTTCTTCGATCGTCGGCTTCATCGAGCCGGTCGGGACGTCGTTCCAGTCGGCGAGCGCCGACCGGAGCGAGCTGACCACCAGGAGCATTGCCAGGAAGACGCGGATCTCGTTGAGGACCCTTTTCTTCATCGCGACGAATTGCAGAACACGCCGAACCAGTTTGTCATTGCATTAGACTCGCGGGCAAATGTCTCATCAAAGCGCGGTCCACGAGCTGAAGACGCTCGTCCTGTCGTTCCACTCGCTTTTGACGGTGGAAACGGTCGAAGAGGAACGGGTGCGCAGCCTCCTGATCGAGGTCTCGAGCGACCTGCGGCTGCCGTTTTGGGAGTGGTCCGTCACCGAAGGTTTGCGGCGCCTGCGCGGCGCGACCATGGACCTCACTCAGGACCCCCTGCAGGCGCTGAAAAACATCGACCGGCTCGAGGGCGACGCGATCTACCTGTTCAAGGACGCCGCACCGCATCTTTCGAACGCGAACGTCGCCCGCGCGCTTCGCGATCTCGCCCAGAAGCTGGCCTCCACGCGATCGATGATCGTGCTGACCGGCAACCCGCTCGATCTGCCGCCGGACCTCGACGCCCTCGCGATCCGTTACGATCTGCAACTGCCCGACGAGCAGGAGCTGCGCGAAGTGATCCGAAGCGTCGTCGATTCGATCAGCGCGCGCCAGCCGGTCAATGTCGATCTGAGCCGCGAAGACGCGCAACGCATCGTGCGGGCACTTTCCGGGCTGACCGTCAATCAGGCGCGGCAGGTCATCGCGCAGGCGATCGTCAGCGACGGCCGTCTTTCGGCGGACGACATCCAGATCGTGATCAAACGAAAAGGCGAGCTGCTCGAGCACGGCGGTGTCCTCGAATTCTTTCCGGTCGAGGCCAACAAGTTCGAGCTCGGCGGATTCGAGCGGCTGAAGTCGTGGCTCGATGCCGCGAAAGTCGGCTTCACCCCGGCGGCGCGCGAGCTGAACCTCGAGGCGCCGAAGGGCATCCTCCTCGTCGGGGTGCAGGGCTGCGGGAAATCGCTCGCCGCGAAATTTGTGGCCCGGCAATGGGAGCTGCCGCTCCTCAAGCTCGACGCCGGACGGCTCTACGACAAGTACATCGGCGAGACGGAAAAGAATTTTCGAAAATCGACGTCGCTCGCCGAAGCGATGGCGCCGGTGGTGCTGTGGATCGACGAGATCGAGAAAGTCTTCGCGCAGGGCGGCAGCGGCGAGTCGGACGGCGGTTTGTCGCATCGCCTCTTCGGATCGTTTCTCACGTGGCTGCAGGAAAAGAACGCGGATGTGTTCGTGGTCGGCGCGGCGAACGATCTGATGAACGTGCCGCCCGAGCTTCTGCGGAAGGGACGTTTCGACGAGATCTTCTTCGTCGATCTGCCGACGCCCGACGAGCGGCAGAAAATCTTTCGGATTCACCTCACGCTGCGAAAACAGGATCCGTCGCAGTTCGATCTGGCCGCCCTCGCCAAAGCGACCGAAGGATTCAGCGGCGCGGAGATCGAGCAGGTCGTCATCTCCGCTCTCTATCGCGCGCTGCAGAAGAAGACGGCGCTGACCACCCAGTCGCTCGTCGACTCGGCGAACAGCACCGTTCCGCTCTCGATCTCGCGCCATGAAGACATCGACGAGATTCGCGAGATCGCGAAAGGACGCTTCACGCCAGTGGCGTAGGTGTGGGGGGCCGGCTTCAGCCGCCGACCGCTAAAAGTCGTTTGCGCCGCCCCTCGCCGACCGGCTAAAGCCGGATCCTACACGCCCTCGCGTTGTCCGCGGCGGTTCACGATCGACATGAACTCCTCGCGCGTGCGATCGTCGTTGAGGAGCTCCCCGCGAAGGACGTTCGTCTCCATGAACGACGATTCCTGCTCGACTCCGCGCATCACCATGCACATGTGCATGCCGCCCATCCACACCGCGAGGCCGCGCGGCTCGAGGATGTGCTCGATGGTGTCGGCGACGTCGTGCGCGAGGTGCTCCTGCGACTGCAGCCGGCGCATGTGCACCTCGACGATGCGCGGGATCTTCGACGCGCCGATGATCGTCTTCTCCGGGATGTAGCCGACGATGAAATGCCCGAAGAACGGCAGGATGTGATGGGCGCAGAGCGTTTTGTACGTTCCGCCGATCACGACGAGGTTCTGACAGTTCGTGTCGGCCGCGGAGCACGCTTTGCGAAACAACGTCGTCAAACGCTTGACGTCGGTGAAGTCGTAGCCGCTCGTCATCGTGACGAGCGACTCGGCCCAGCGCCGCGGCGTGTCGCGCAGATTCTCGTTTTCGAGATCGACGTGGAGAAGCCGGAGAGCCTCGCGGAGATGCTGCTCGAGCTTTTCGCGATCGACGCTCGGCCGAGGCGAGATCAGGAGTCCCTGATCGTGCATCAGCGCGTCGTTTTCGGTTTGCACGACGAGATCTGCGTTCTTCATGCTGGCAGTCTAATGGGGTCGGGTCGGCATTCGGCGAATTCAAACAGCGGATCGCCGAACCCCGATCTGGCCCCTACTTGCTGCTGAATGAGCATTCATTCATAATTGGCCGAATCATTGCACCAGGCGGGCAGGAGCTTCTCAAATGGCTGAAACAAAAACCCAGGGCGCTGTCGAGGCGATGGAGGTGGCTGAGGCCTCCCGCGAAACCGAGTGGGAAAAGCCTTCCTTCGTCGGCCAGCTCTTCCTCGGCAACCTCGACCTCGATCTGATTCATCCCTTCCCCGAGCAGCCGGCCGCGGACAAAGCAGTCGGCGACGAGTTTCTGCCGAAGCTCGAGCGCTTCCTCGCCGAGAACGTCGACGCCGACAAGATCGACGAGCAGGGTGAGTACGACTACTCGCTGTTCGACGGCTTCGCGAAGCTCGGCGCGTGGGGCATGAAGATCCCGAAGGAGTACGGCGGACTCGGATTTTCCGCGACGAACTACAACCGCGCGATCGGTCTCGTCGCGACGTGGTGCGGATCGACGGTGGCGTGGCTCTCCGCGCATCAATCGATCGGCGTCCCTCAGCCGCTGAAGCTGTTTGGATCGAAAGAGCAGAAGGAAAAATGGCTGCCGAAGCTGGCGAACGGCGCGATCTCGGCGTTCGCGCTGACGGAGCCGGGCGTCGGGTCCGATCCGGCGAAGATGCAGACGCGCGCCGTGCCCTCTCCCGACGGCAAAGGCTGGATCCTCAACGGCGAAAAACTGTGGTGCACGAATGGACTGAAGGCCGAAGTCGTCGTCGTGATGGCGCAGACCCCGCCGAAGGTCGTCAACGGCAAAGAGAAGAAACAGATCTCCGCATTCATCCTGGAGATGAACACGCCCGGTGTTGAGATCGCGCACCGCTGCCAGTTCATGGGCCTGCGCGGCATCGGCAACGTGCTGATGCGCTTCAAGGACGTTTTCATTCCGAAAGAGAACCTGCTGTGGAAGGAAGGGCACGGGCTGAAGCTCGCGCTGATCACGCTGAACACCGGCCGCCTGACAATCCCGGCGGGGTGTGCGGCGATCGGCCGCCGCATGATCGACATCGCGCAGGACTGGGCGAACGAGCGCGTGCAGTGGGGCGCGCCGATCGGCAAGCACGAAGCGGTCGCGGCGAAGATCGCCTGGATGGCGTCGCACACCTTCGCGATGGAAGCGATCGTCTGGCTGACCTCAGGTCTGTCGGACCGCGGCGACGTCGATCTTCGACTCGAAGCGGCGATGGCGAAGCTGTTCAATACCGAGACGGCGTGGACCTGCATCGATCATCTGGTGCAGATCCGCGGCGGACGCGGGTACGAGACCGCGCGATCGCTGCGCGAGCGCGGCGAAAAGGGCTATCCCGTCGAACGGATCATGCGCGACATGCGCATCAACCGCATCTTCGAAGGGACGAGCGAGATCCAGCATCTCTTCATCGCGCGCGAAGCGGTCGATCCGCACATGAAGCGCGGCTACAAGATCCTGCAGCCGGAGACGCCCACGGGCGAGAAGCTGGCGGCGGCGGCGAAAGCGGGCGCGCATTACGCGGCGTGGTATCCGTCGCGCTACATCGGCTGGTCGCGCTTCCCGAAGTATGGCGAGTTCGGCAAGCTCGCGCGCCACATGCAGTTCATCGAGCGGACCTCGCGCCATCTCTCACGGTCGATTTTCCACGCGATGATGCGCTATCAGGCGAAGCTCGAGCGCAAGCAGATGGTGCTGTTCCGCATCGTCGACATCGGCACGGACCTCTTCGCGATGGCGGCCTCGATCAGCTACGCGGCGATGCTGGCGAAGAAAGGGCAGACGAACGCGATGGACCTCGCGGACGTCTTTTGCCGGGAAGCGCGCATGCGCATCGACGCGAACTTCCACAATCTCTTCACCGACCATGACGACGCCGCGTACCGGCTCGTCCTGAAACTGCTCAAAGGCGAGTACGACTGGTTCAAGGGTCAGATGGTGGAGCCGGTCGTTCCGACGCCGGAGCAGATCGAAGAGGCGATGCAGAAGCTCGCGTAGATTTCTTTTTGATGCGCGTCCTGTTCATCGCCGGCTTTGGTCCCATCGTCGCTGACCCCATCTCGAGTCGTACGCTCTACCGCGACACCCTCGGCATCCGGTTCAAAGAAGAGAGTGACGGCTACCTCCACACGGAGGCGATGGATGGCGCGAAGACATTTGCGCTCTGGCCACTCTCTCAGGCTGCGCACGCCTGCTTCGGCAGCGATTCCTGGCCGGACGACGTTCCTGTTCCTCAAGCCTGGCTCGAATTCGATGTCGACAACGTCGAACAGGCGACGGCGGAGCTCGAATCGCGAGGCTATCGGATGCTCGTGAAGAGCAGGAAAGAGCCGTGGGGGCAGATTGTCAGCCGTTTCATCGGTCCGGAAGGCTTGCTGATCGGAATCGCTTTGACGCCGGCGCTGCGATCCTAGCGTCCCGCCTGGCCCGGCTGAAGCCGGGGCTCCATCAAAACTCGCCGGCGTCGCGCGGGAAAAGTTCCATGGAGCACCGGCTTCGAAGTTCGATGGAGCACCGGCTCCAGCCGGTAGCGACACCGCCGCTGCCTAAAACTTTTCCGCGTCGTCGTGCGTCTCGCTGCCCTCGTAATTTGCGAGACATCCGCCGCAGATCATCACCAGATTCGCGCCGGGCCGGGGCGCCCATCCCTGGTCCGTCACACAGCGCGTGAACGAGTCGCGATACTCGCCCGGCATTTCCCCGGCGATCTCGCACGTCCGTCCGCAGTCGCCGCAGACGAGCCGCGCGCGCCCTTCCACTATTTCTCTCCGGCCGCCGGAAAGACCGGCCAGATATCGACCGGAATGTCCTTCAGCTTCGCGTCGACGGCGCGCATCTCATCGGTCTCGACGCCGTACTTGTTCAGCAGCGCGTTCGCGCGATTGAAGTCGCCGGTCGCTTCGATCGTCAGCAGCTCCGTCGCGAGATCGCGGATCGCGTCGCGCATTTGGAAATCGACGGTGTACTTCCCGCCGGCGATCGGCGTGATCGCGCCTTTCTCGCGCAGCCAGTTCCACTGCACGGCGGTTCCGCGGCCGTGTGCCTCGCCGACGCCGAAGCGCGTCGAGCGGAACATCAATCCGGCGTACGTTGCGAAGAGCTGCGTGTCGTTGAAGCTCGTGAGCAGCCCGTGTTGCTGCGCGTAGAGAATGTTCCAGACGCCGAGGACGTCGGCTTTGCATTCTTCAATGGTGGAGTAGAGATTCTTGAGCGGAATGCGGACTTCGACGCGCTCGCCGTTCGGCTGCGTGATGTAACCCGGACCGAGTCCGTGCGAGAGCTCGTGAAACAAAGTGTGGTTGAAGTACGCGTCGAACGAGAGGTCGTCGAGCAGCGCCGGATCGAGCACGCGGCGCGCGATCGGCACGCCGCACTGCCGGTACTTCGCATCCATCACGTTCTTGAGCAGGACTTTCTTCGATCCTTTTTTCTCGCGAACGGATTCGTCGTTCGGCAGATTGAACGCCGCGGTTTGCACGCCGCGCCGCGCATCGCCGGCCGTGTAGATTTCCTGCACGACGCGGATCGGCGACTCGGTGCCGCGGTTGAGGTTCTTGTACTGATCGGGTTCCGGTAGATTGCGCTCCATGTCCGGCAGCGCATGCGCGTACGCGGCGAGCTTCGCGCTTTCCGGCGCATCGACCACCGTCACGAACGATTCGAACGACGCCTTGTAGTTGAAGAGATTGTCTTCGTAGACCTCGTACGGTCCGATCACCACTTCGATCGGTCCGTTGAGGTCCATCCACGCCATGTCGCTGTCGCGATAGTTGTTGGACGCAAACGCGTCGGAAAGCTTCGTCAGGTAATTGCGGAGCGACCCGTTCGCGGTCAGCGCCGCCGCTTCGCGCAGCCGCGCCGCGGCGGGATCGAGAAAATTCCTGTAAAACGCCGAGTAGGGGATACCGGTGAGATCGGCGCCGTCCCGACGAACGATCGTGAAGAGTCCCTGCAGCTCGTCCTTCTTCGCGGGATGCGCGGCGACATAACGCTCGAACTCCTCCTTCGTCATGTCCTGGGGATAGAAAGCGGCGCCGGGCGGCTTCGGCTTCGTCCCGATGAACGGCTGATCATCCTTCAGCCGGTCCCACGGACCTTTGTTCATGACGAAGTACGTGTATGCGTCCGACGGCTTCGACAGCTGCTCGGCGAGAGCCGGGTTGTTCTCCGATACCTGCCGCCAGAAGATCTCGTCGATCTGCTTCGAGGCAGCGATGAGTTTCGCCACGACCTGCCGCTCGTTGTCGTCGAGCAGCGAATGGTCGTAATCGATGACCGTCGGCGGCAGCTGCGCGACGCGTTGGGCGACGTCGGGCGCGATCACCAGGCCGGCTGAGGCGGGGGTCGAAGTGTTCATCGGCGGCGGTGCGGCAGTTTGACAGGCGGCGGCGAACACCGCGGCCATGAGAGCGGTGCGCTTCATAGGAGGCGCATTGTATTATCGTCGCGACCGGGTACCCACAATGATCATCGAATGCACGAGCTGCCACGCGCGGTATCAGTACAACGAGGACCGCTTCGAGCGGAAGCCATCGAAGAAGATCAAGTGCGCGAAATGCGGAACGGTGTTCGAGATTCACAATCCGGCATTCGCGGAAAAGCCGCCCACCGTCGAGCGATCGTACGCCGGCGACATGACGTTCGCGCGCCGCGAAGAGCCGAAGTCGGAGCCGCACGAGCCGGCTCCGCCGAAGCGCGACACGAACAAAGTCGCCCTCCCGCAGATGCCGTCGGGCAAGCGTTTGTCGCTCGCGGTCATCAGCGGTCCGGACGCGGGAAGCGTATTTCGCATCGAGAAACCGAAGGTCACGATCGGGCGGACCGGAGCGGACGTCGTGCTCAACGACAGCGAGATCTCGCGCGCGCACGCGGCCGTCGAGATCCGCGACGCGACGTACCTGCTCGAGGATCTGAAATCGACGAACGGCACGCTCGTCGACGGCGAGAAGATCACCGCGCCGCGCGAGCTCCAGAACCATTCCGAATTTCAGGTCGGCGGATCGACGCTGATGTTGATCGTGACCGAGGACGTTTGAACGAGTTGTCAGTTATCAGTTGTCAGTTGTCAGCTGTTCCCTTCCGCCCGACAACTGACAACGGACAACTGACAACTTCATGAACGAGCTCGCGACCCTCTACCGCTATCGTCAGCTGATCATCGCGCTCACCGCGCGCGACCTCAAAGCGCGCTACCGCGGCTCGATCCTCGGATTTTTCTGGTCGCTGGCGAATCCGCTGCTGCTGTTAGGCGTGTACACGCTCGTCTTCACGATCTTCTTTCCGCAGCAGGTCGTGAAGAACTATCCGCTGTTTCTCTTCGCCGGCATTTTGCCGTGGACGTTCTTTTCCGCGGCGGTGCTCGAGTCGACGACGTCGATCTCCTCGAACGCCGGGTTGATCAAGAAGGTGATGTTTCCGGCCGAGGCGCTGCCGCTCGTCGTGGTGCTGTCGCATCTCGTGCATTTCGCCCTCGCGCTGCCGGTTCTTTTCGCGGCGATGATCGCGTATGCCGCGTTCGGCCTGACCACCATTCCCGTGACGGCGCTGCTCGTCCCGTTTCTGATGATCCTGCAGACGGTCTTCGTCGCGGGGATCGTGATGTGTGTCTCTTCTTCCGCGGTGCTTCTTCGCGATCTGCGCGACATCATCGCGAACCTGATGCAGCTCGGCTTCTTCGTCACGCCGATCATTTACCTCATCGACAACATTCCGTCGCGTCTGTTGCGCGCGCTGCTGCGGCTGAATCCGATGACGCCGTTCGTCGTCGCGTATCAGGACGTGTTGTTCTTCGGACATCTGCCCGGGCTCGCCGACACGCTGCTGATGATCGCGTACGCGCTCGCGTCGATGCTCGCCGGGTTCTTCGTCTTCGACCGGTTGCGCGACACGCTCGCGGAGGCGATTTGAGCGCGAACTTCGCCATCGCGCTCGAACGCGTCTCGAAGAGCTACCGGCTCTGGGGACGCCGCTCGCAATTCGCCACGCTGAAAAGCGCGCTGCTGAAGCGCGATCTGAAGATGACACCCGAAGCGAGCGTGCTCGCGCTCAAGGCGCTGTCCTTCGTCGTCGATCGCGGCGAAGCGTTCGGCATCGTCGGGCGCAACGGCTCCGGCAAATCGACGCTGTTGAAAGTGATCTCCGGCATTCTCAAGCCGTCGAGCGGCGTGGTGCGAGTGAACGGGCGCATCGCCGCGCTGATCGAGCTCGGCGCCGGCTTCCATCCGGAGATCACCGGCCGCGAAAACATCGTCATCAACGGCATCATGCTCGGCCTGTCGAAGCGCGAGATCGAGAAGCGTTTCGATCGCATCGTCGACTTCTCCGGGATCGGCGAGTTCATCGATCAGCCGGTCAAAACCTACTCCTCCGGCATGTACGTGCGCCTCGGATTTGCCGTCGCGGTGCACGTCGATCCGGAGATTCTGCTGATCGACGAGGTCCTCGCGGTCGGCGATGAGGAGTTTTCGCAGAAGTGCATCGCGAAGATTCAGGAGATGAAGTATCGCGGCGTCACGCTCGTGTTCGTCACGCACCAGCTCGATCAGGTGCGCAATCTTTGCGATCGCGCGCTGTGGCTCGATCACGGCGGAGGGGCGGCCATCGGCGATCCGGCGCGCGTCGTCGACGAGTACTTGCAGAGCGTGACGGAGCCGCGGCTTCAGCCCCAGGCCGAACCGGCGAAAGCCGGTGCTCCATCGGAGCCACAGCCGGACGACGAGGAGCGCTGGGGCTCGGGCGAAGTGGTGCTCAAACGCGTCGCGCTTGTCGACGACAAGGGTCGCGAGCTCGTCGCGTTAGGCGCCGGAAGCGCGGTGGCGGTGGAGATGGATGTCGAAGTGCGCGTGCCCCAGGACGACTTCGTGTTCGGCGTCGGCATCTATCACGCCGATGGTGCGTGCGTATACGGCACGAACACCGACATCGAAGGACTGATGCCGCAGCGGCTCGACGGAAACGGCCGCGTGCGGTTCGTGATGCCGTCGCTCGAGCTCGTCGCGGGAACGTATCGCATCGACGCCGCCGTGCACACGCGAAACGGCCGCGCATTCGATTACCGGCGCGGCGTCATGCGATTCGTCGTCGGCTCGCGGATGCATGACATCGGCGTCTACCGGCCGCGGCATCAGTGGAAGTTCGAGGGCGGCATCGCATTTCGCGAGATCGACAACGTGCAGCGGAACGTGCCCGCGTCCGTCGCGGAGGCTATGCACGTCACGGAGAAAAAAAGTCCTGAATCCTGAGCGCGAAGCGCGAAGGACCTCCCGCCCACTTCTGCCGGCGGGAGAGGTCGCCGCGAAGCGGCAGGCCAGGGGCCGCGCTATTGCGTGGGGGGTCCTTCGGCGCTTCGCGTCTCAGGACGAGGCTTCATCCACGGAAGCTCCCACCGCCCTTCGTCCTCGTCGAGCTTTGGCAGTGGAACCGGTTTGCCGAGGCGTTTGAGCTCGTTGAGCTCCCAGAGCTTCGAGTACTTCCAGAACGTGTAATACGCGTGCATGCCGACCGAGATGACGCCGTGCACGCCGTCGAGAAATCCGAGATTGATGACGAAGTCGCGAAAGAACTTGCCGAAGGTGTGACCGAGGATGCCGAGTGCCGACGTGGTCCTGCCGTCGATGTACATCTGTGCCGCGCCCCACTCGGCGTAACGCGTCATCTTTTTGATCATGTGATCGAAGCTGCGGATGTAGAAATGGTCCATCTTGTGGCGCAGGCGGCCCGTTTCGCCGTCGACGAGGAGATCGGCATGGACGCGGCGGTTCGGATACCGCGCGTGCTTGCGATGAAAGAGCCGCGTGACGCGATCGCGCTGCAGCCCGCTGAATCGCACGAGCGTGCCCATCATGTAGTTGCGGCGGCCGACGGAGTACGCCCAAAGCTCGAGCGGGCCGTCGAGCGTGCGAAGAATCTCGTCGCGCAGCTTCGACGTGACGCGCTCGTCCGCGTCGATGACGAAAACCCATTCGTGCGCGCAGCGATCGATCGCGTAGTTCTTCTGCGAGGCGGCGCCTTTGTATTCGCGCTGTTCGATGCGGACGCGGGGGAAGCGCTCGCGCACGAATTCGACCGTGCCGTCGGTGGAGAACGAATCGACGAGGTAGATCTCGTCGGCCCATTCGACGGACTTCAGGCAGTCTTCGATGTAGTCGCGTTCGTTGAGGGTGTGGATCAGCGCGGTGACCTGAGGACGCATACGGAAGTGATCAGGACTCAGGACTCAGGACTCAGGACTGAGGACTGAGGACTGAGGACTGAGTGCGTCGCCCTGAACATTGTTGAAGGGTGGGTGTGCCTAAGTCCTGAGTCCTAAGTCCTCATCACTTGTTCCGCGGTGAACTATAGCGTGTAATTTTTTTCGAGCAGGACGCGCGCGCGGCGGTCGCGGAGATTCCGGATCTGCGATTCGATGTCGCGCTCGAACGGGATCTTGCGATGGCTCGCATAGACGGGGGCGTCGACGGCGATCTTTTTCAGCTCGTCGCCGAACGTCTGCGGCGTGAGGTGAGCGGAGTCATCCGCGAGCGACTGCTGATCGTTCGGAAAGGAAGCTTCGGTGACGACCGCAACGATGTTCGGCGTCTTGTTCGTTCGTTTCCAGATCTCGTCCGTCGGGCCGGTATCGCCGGTGAACGTGATCGACTGGCCCTTGAATTCGAGGATGACGCCGTACGCCGGAATCTGATGATCGACGGCAACCGCGGTCATGCCGGCGTCCGACACCATCAGCTTCTTGCCGGGCGTGAGCGACTTGTAGTGAATCGCCGGCTTTCCGGTGACCGGCGAGGTCAGCATGGCGAAGTCGGGCCACACCACGCCGTTGAACATCGTTTCGGCGAGAAGCTGCATGACTTCTTTTGCAGCATAAAGCGTCAGGGGCGGCGCGTTCTGGCTGTAGCGGTTGAGGATCAGATGCGGCAGATCGCGGGTGTGATCGGCATGTGTGTGCGTGATGTAGACGGCCTGGATCCGCGCCTGCTGCGCGAGCGAGAGCTTCGAGGTGAGCGTTCCGGCATCGACGGCCAGCCAGTCGTCGATTAAATATCCGGTGAGATTGTGTTCCGCATCGGAGGCGCCGTACGCGCCCAGCACCTTGAGCCGCATTTTCCCGTCTTCGCCTGTCGCCGATGGAGGACTGGTGAGTATTCTTGCAGTGGAAACGGTTTATGTCCAGCGATTTGCAATCGAATGACGTGAGCGCGCTCACGCGATTTCATCCGGCGGTCCGCGACTGGTTTCTCGCTTCCTTTCGCGAACCGACGCGCGCGCAGCAGCTCGGATGGCCGGCGATCGCCGCAGGCGAGTCGACGCTGATTTTCGCTCCGACGGGAAGCGGTAAAACGCTCACGGCATTTCTGTGGGCGCTGGAGCGGCTGATGTTTGCGCCCACGCCGCCGAAGGAGCGGCGCTGCCGCGTCGTCTACATCTCGCCGCTCAAAGCGCTCGCCGTCGACGTCGAGCGCAACCTGCGCGCGCCGCTCGTCGGAATCGCGAACGTCGCATCGCAGCGCGGCGAGGCGGTCGCGATTCCATCGATCGCGATCCGCACCGGCGACACGCCCAGCGCGGAGCGCAGCCGCTTCCTCCGCGATCCGGCCGACATCCTCATCACGACTCCCGAATCGATTTACCTGATGCTGACCTCGAACGTGCGCGAGATGCTGCGCGGCGTCGAGGCGGTCATCATCGACGAGATCCACGCGCTCGTTCCGAACAAACGCGGCGCGCATCTGGCGCTCTCGCTCGAGCGTCTCGAGCGGTTGACGGAGAAAAAGCCGCAGCGCATCGGCCTTTCCGCGACCCAGCGGCCGCTCGACGAGGTGGCGCGGTTCCTCGGCGGATTCGAGTCCGATGATATGTGTGGACCGGCTTCAGCCGGTCGGCCGGCTAAAGCCGGCCCGCACATTGAAGCATCGTTTCGAGGGCGCGCTGTAGTAACCATTAATACAGAGGAGAAAAAGCAGCTCTCGCTCCGCGTTGAAGTGCCGGTCGAGGAGATGGCCAAGATCGGTGAGAGTGCCGGCCTGCCCAGCGGACCGGCGCAGGGCGAGAACCGCAATTCGATCTGGCCGGCGATTCATCCGCGCCTTCTCGAGCTGATTCGCTCGCATCGCTCGACGCTGCTCTTCGTCAACTCGCGACGCCTCGCGGAGCGGCTCGCGGCCGCGCTCAACGAGCTCGCGGGCGAGACGCTCGTTCAGGCGCATCACGGTTCGATCGCCCGGCCGCAGCGAATCGAGATCGAGGACAACCTCAAATCGGGGAAGCTGCCGGCACTCGTCGCCACGTCGTCGCTCGAGCTCGGCATCGACATGGGTGCGATCGATCTGGTGATCCAGATCGAAGCGCCGCCGTCGATCGCCAGCGGCATGCAGCGCATCGGCCGTGCGTCGCATCAGGTCGGCGCGGTCAGCTCCGGAATCATTTTCCCGAAATACCGCGGGGATCTGCTCGCCTGTGCCGCGGTGACCGACGCGATGCATCGCGGCGCGATCGAGCCGACGAGGTATCCGCGCAACCCGCTGGACGTTCTCGCCCAGCACATTGTTGCGATGGTCTCGGTCGAAGAGTGGCACGCCGACGATCTGTTCAACACGATTCGCCGCGCCGCGCCGTTCGCTGATTTGAGCCGCACGTCGTTCGATGGCGTTCTCGACATGCTCTCCGGTCTCTATCCATCAGACGAATTCGCCGAGCTGCGCCCGCGCGTGACGTGGGACCGCATGACGAACATCCTGACCGCGCGTCCCGGCGCGAAGCGCATCGCAATCACCAGCGGCGGCACGATTCCCGATCGCGGCCTCTACGGCGTGTTTCTCGCCGGCGCGGAGAGAGGCAGTGCGCGCGTCGGCGAGCTCGACGAGGAGATGGTCTTCGAGTCGCGCGTCGGCGAGACGTTCCTGTTGGGCGCGTCAACGTGGCGCATCGAGGAGATCACGCACGATCGCGTGCTTGTCACCCCCGCGCCCGGCCAGCCGGGAAAGATGCCGTTCTGGCGCGCCGACGCCGCCGAGCGCACGGTTCCGTTCGGCACGGAGATCGGCAGGCTGATTCGCGAAATCCGGGAGATGAAGCCTGCAGATGCGATCGCGCGACTGATCAACGATCACGATCTCGACGAGATCGCCGCGCGCAATTTCCTGCAGTACCTCGACGATCAGCACGCCGCGACCGCAGCCGTTCCCGACGACCGCACCTTCGTCGTCGAGCGCGTCCGCGACGACCTCGGCGACTGGCGCGTGTGCGTGCTGACGCCGTTCGGCGGAAAAATTCATGCGCCGTGGGCGATGGCGGTGACGGCGAAAGTGCGGCGCGAGCTCGCGATCGACGTCGAGACGATGTGGAGCGACGACGGCTTCATCGTTCGATTTCCCGAAACGGATCTGCCTCCTGCTGCCGAGCTCGTGCTGCCCGACGCCGAGGAGATCGAGCAGCTCGTGGTTCGTCAGCTCGGCGCGTCGTCGCTCTTCGCTGCGAAGTTCCGCGAGGCCGCTGCACGCGCGCTCTTATTGCCGCGTCACCGCCCCCAGGGCCGCGCGCCGCTGTGGCAGCAGCGGAAGCGTGCGTACGACCTGCTGCAGGTCGCGTCGCAGTTCGGATCGTTTCCGATCATGCTCGAGGCGTATCGCGAAGTGCTCCGCGACGTCTTCGATGTGCCGGCGCTCGTCGACACGATGCGCAGGATTCGCGATCGATCGATTCGCGTCGCCGTCGCCGATACCGAGAAACCGTCGCCGTTCGCCGGGTCGCTGCTCTTCCGCTATGTCGCGAACTTTCTGTACGACGGCGATGCGCCGCTCGCCGAGCGCCGCGCGCAGGCGCTGGCGATCGATCAGGCGCAATTGCGCGAGCTGTTAGGCGAGCCCGAGCTGCGCGAGCTGCTCGATGCCGATGTTCTCGCGCAGGTCGAGCTCGAGAGCCAGCACCTCGACGAGCGGCACAAAGCGAAATCGCCCGATGCGCTGCACGATCTGCTGCTGCGCATCGGCGATCTGACGGAGGAAGAGGTCGCCGCGCGATTCCAGCCCTCTCCCTCGGGAGGGGGCGCCACAGAGCGAAGCGAAGCGGCGGGTGAGGCGCTGCTCGCGCTGGCGAAGAGTCGCCGGATCGCCCAGGTGAGCATCGCCAAAGAAAAGCGCTGGATCGCCGCCGAGGATGCGAGCCGCTACCGCGATGCGTTGGGCGTGCCGCTGCCGCCCGGAATCGCCGAGCGCTTTCTGCAGCCGGTTGCCGATCCGGTCGGCGATCTCGTGCTTCGCTACGCTCGAACGCACGGCCCGTTCACGCCGCAGGACGTCGCGCGCCGCTACGGCATCGGCGCCGCGGTCGTGATGCAGGCGCTCGAGCGATTCGTCGAGCGCGGCCGTCTCATCGAAGGCGAGTTCCGTCCCGGCGGCACACAGCGCGAATGGGTCGATCAGGAAGTGCTGCGCATCATTCGCCGTCGTTCACTGGCGAAGCTGCGGCACGAAGTCGAGCCGGTGGAGACGCCCGCGTTCGCGCGCCTGCTCACGTCGTGGCAAAACGCGTCGAAGAAACGAAAAGGCGTCGAAGCGCTGCTCGAGACGATCGAGACGCTGCAGGGCTACGCGATGCCGGCGTCGATTTTCGAGAGCGAGATTCTGTCGGCGCGCATTGACGACTACCGCTCGCCCGATCTCGACATGCTCAGCGCCGCCGGCGAAATCGTCTGGACCGGCGTCGAATCGCTCGGCGAGCGCGACGGACGCATCGCGCTCTACCTCACCGATCATCTGCCGCTGCTGCACACGCCCGCGGAGATTCCCGACCACCCGATCGTGAATCACCTCGCCGCGCACGGCGCATCGTTCTTCGCGCAGATTCACGCCGCCGTCGGCGGATTTCCGAACGACGTCATCGATCAGCTGTGGGACCTCGTGTGGAAAGGCGTGGTCACGAACGACACGTTTCACGCGCTCCGCTCGTACACGAAGCGATCGCAATTCCGCTCGCGCCGCATCCAGCCGGCGAAGACGCAGGGGCGCTGGTCGCTCGTGGCAACCGCGAGCGCAAATTCGACCGAGCGCGCGCGCGCGATTGCGCAGCAGCTCATCGCGCGTTACGGCGTCGTCGTTCGCGAAGCGGCGGCCGTCGAGTCGATCTCCGGCGGATTCAGCGCGATCTATCCGGTGCTGAAAGCGATCGAAGACACCGGCCGCATTCGACGCGGATACTTCGTTGCCGGACTCGGCGCGACGCAATTCGCGACCGCGGGTGCGCTCGATCTTCTGCGTTCGTTCCGCGACGATCCCGAGAAGCCGGACACGGTGATGCTTGCGGCGACCGATCCAGCGAACCCGTACGGTGCGCTGGTGAAGTGGCCGGTCGCCGGCCTGACACGCAGCGTCGGCGCGAGCGTCATCCTCGTCAACGGCATGCTCGCGTGCTACATCGCTCGCGGCGACAAAGAATTGAAAGTGTTTCTGCCGGATGACGAGCCGATGCGCAGCGCCGTTGGCCGCGAAGTTGCTCGCGCGCTTGCGAGTGTCGTGACGAGCGGCGCGCGCCGCGCATTGCTCGTCACCGAGGTGAATGACGAACCGGTCGGGCGGAGTGCAATCGCGCCGTATCTGGCCGAGGCGGGCTTTGCCGCGACGTCGTTGGGATATCAGATGAGGGCCATCGCGCGCGCCTGACAGGATCAGGCAAGAGATTCCTCCTTTTGCGCAAGCTTTCGCCGGTCCCGCGACCTAGATTCTGATGCGGAGTCACGAATGAAAAAGAGAAAACTCGCACAACTCGAAGTGTCCGCCATCGGCCTCGGCTGCATGGGCATGAGCCAGAGTTATGGCCCGCCGGGGGACAGACGGGAAATGATCGCGCTGATTCGCGCAGCGTTCGACCGAGGCGCCACATTCTTCGACACCGCGGAAATCTACGGAAACCACGCGAACGAGGAACTCGTCGGCGAAGCTCTCCAGCCGCTGCGCGGCCAGGTCGTCATCGCGACGAAGTTCGGAATCGAGTACCAGGACGGCAAGCAGGTGCAGGACAGCCGGCCCGAGCGGATCAGGCAAAGCGTCGAAGGCTCGCTCAAGCGATTGCGCACCGAACGCATCGATCTTTACTACCAGCATCGCGTCGATCCGGCTGTGCCGATCGAAGAGGTCGCCGGCACGATCAAAGAGCTGATCGCCCAAGGCAAGGTCAGGCACTTCGGAATGTCGGAAGCCGGCGTGAAGACGATCCGCCGTGCGCATGCGGTGCAACCACTGACCGCGATTCAAAGCGAGTATTCGCTTTGGTGGCGCAAACCGGAAGAGGAGCTGCTGCCCGCGCTCGAGGAGCTCGGCATCGGTTTCGTTCCGTTCAGTCCCCTCGGCAAGGGGTTTCTGACCGGAAAAATCGACGAGACGACGACGTTCACGCCGAACGACTTCCGCAACACGGTGCCGCGTTTCGCGCCCGAAGCGCGCAAACACAATCAGGCGATCGTCGATCTGCTGCGCGCCATCGCACAGCGCAAGAAGGTGACGCCGGCGCAGGTCGCGCTCGCGTGGCTGCTCGCGCAGAAGCCATGGATCGCGCCGATCCCCGGCACGACGAAGCTCAATCGGCTCGAGGAAAATATCGCCGCGGCCGATGTCGAGCTCACGCGCGACGATATGCGCGACATCGACGCCGCCGCGTCCGGCATCGAGATCGAAGGCGCGCGCTATCCCGAGGAGCTGGAGAGAAGGACGGGGCTGTGATGCGCGTCGGCATTCTTGGCTCCGGCCTGATGGGCGCGAAGCTCGGAACGATCTTCGCCAGCGCGGGCCATGAGGTCACGTTCAGCTATTCGCGCAGCGAAGCGAAGCTGAAAAAGCTCGCGCGCGACGCGAAGGCGAAATGGGGAACGCCGCGCGAAGCGGCGCAGAATGCGGAGGCGGTCCTGATCGCCGTGCACTGGTCGAAGATCGATGATGTGCTGCGGCAGGCCGGCGATCTCGAGGGACGCGTCGTTGTCACCTGCTCGCTTCCGATGAATGCGGACGACACGGGTCTCGTCATCGGCCACACGTCGTCGGGCGCCGAGGAGC
Source organism: Thermoanaerobaculia bacterium (assembly GCA_035516895.1). Classification (GTDB taxonomy): domain Bacteria; phylum Acidobacteriota; class Thermoanaerobaculia; order Gp7-AA8; family Gp7-AA8; genus Gp7-AA10. Next base: position 20,065 of record DATIZY010000108.1, read on the forward strand.
TGGCGAAAAAAGCGCGCGGCGCATCGGTCGTCGCAGCGTTTCAGACGGTGCCGAGCGAGGTCTTCTTCGACGTTTTCGAATCGCGCAGAAACAAGAATCGGCCGAGCCTCGTCTATTGCGGCGATGACGAGCGGGCCAAGAAGGTAGCGACGACATTGATTCGCGACGCCGGGTTCGAGCCGTTCGACATCGGCGGCCTCAGCGCAGCGCGCTACACCGAGCCGTTCGCGCTTCTGATTGCCGCGATCGCGTACCACGATCGCCGAGGACCGCAGATGGCGTACCGGTTCGAGTGGAGCAGTCGATGAACATTCAAAGAAGCGGCTCGCAGCCGTCGAGCAAGGGTCCGGCGCAGTACTTCACCGGTAACGTGCGAATCGATCCGCTGATTCAGACGACTCCGCCCGCGCGCGTCGGCGGCGCGGTCGTGACGTTCGAGCCGGGCGCTCGCACGGCGTGGCACACGCATCCGCTTGGACAGATGCTGATCGTCACCGCCGGCTGCGGCCTGACACAGGTCGAGGGCGGTCCGGTCGTGAAGATCCGGCCGGGCGACATCGTCTGGTGCAAGCCCGGCGAGAAGCATTGGCACGGTGCAACGGCGACGACCGCCATGTCGCACATCGCCATTCTCGAGAGCCTCGACGGAAGTCAGGTCGAGTGGATGGAGCACGTCAACGATGAAGAATACGCAGCGGGACAGCGTGCCGAATAGCATCGACACCCCGGAAATCCGCATGCACGGCGGGCCGGCACCGGTGCGCAGCTTTCTGCCGAAGCTGATCGACCTCGTGCTGAACGGGAAAATCGATCCCGGCAAAGTGTTCGACCTGCGACTCCCTCTCGAGAAAGTCGCCGACGGCTATCGAGCGATGGATGAGCGGCGCGCGATCAAAGCGTTTCTGCAGCCGTGAGGATCGCACTCGTCACCGGCGCGAACCGAGGGATCGGTTTCGAAGTGTGCCGCCAACTGGCGAGCGAAGGTTTCGTCGTAGTGCTCACGGCCCGCAGCGACGTAAACGCCAGAACCGCGGCCGGGAAGCTGGCCAAAGCCGGTCGCGTCGAACCGCTCTCGCTCGATGTCGCCGATCCGTCGAGTATCAAGAAAGCCGCGGCGGAAGTCGCAAGCCGGTATGAGTACCTCGACGTGCTCGTGAACAACGCCGGAATCAATTACGACACATGGGAAAACGTCGAGAACGCCGACATCGACGGGACGGTGATGGAGACGATCACCACGAATCTGTTAGGCCCCTGGCGTGTATGTCAGGCCTTTCTGCCGCTGCTGCGCAAGAGTCGCTCCGCTCGAATCGTCAACGTCTCATCGGAATCGGGATCGCTTGCGGACATGGGCGCGGGACCGCCTGCGTATCAGGTGACGAAGGCGGGGCTCAATGCGCTGACGCGGACACTCGCGGGCGAGCTCCATGGAACGGGGATTCTGGTCAACGCGGTTTGTCCCGGCTGGGTCGCGACCGACATGGGCGGGAGCGGCGGCGGTCCGGTTTCGAAGGGCGCGGCCAGCGTCGTCTGGGCAGCGACGCTCCCTGACGATGGCCCAAGCGGCGGCTTCTTCCGCGACGGCAACCCGCTGCCGTGGTGATTTGCTCTTCGCAGTATCCTGCTGACGACGATGCCTGAAGGCGACACGATTTTTCGCGCCGCGCGGACATTGAACGAAGCGCTCGCCGGTAAGACCGTTACTCGATTCGAGACCGTGCTGCCACAGCTGGCGCACGTCGACGATCAGACGCCTCTGCGCGGCCGCAAAGTCGAGCGCGTCACGTCGTCGGGCAAGAACCTGATCATCGAATTCTCCGGTGCGCTCGTTCTGCGCACTCATCTGCGGATGAACGGAAGCTGGCATTTGTACCGTCGCGGCGAGCGATGGCGAAAGCGCCGCGGCGACATGCGCCTCGTCATCGCCACCGACGATTTCGAAGCGGTCGGCTTCAACATTCCGGTGGCGGAGTTCGCAAGTGTGCGAGCCGGCTTCAGCCGGCCGGACCGGCCGGAACCGCTCGCTGCACTGGGCCCCGATCTGCTCGCCGAGACGTTCGACATCGACGAAGCCGAGCGCCGGATTCTCGCGCACGGCGATGAAGAGATCGGCAACGCACTGCTGAATCAGCGGCTCGTCGCCGGCATCGGAAACATCTGGAAGTCGGAGACGCTGTTCGCCTGCGGTGTGAATCCATTTCGCCTCGCGGGCAGTTGCGACGTTCGCGCGATTCTGAAGAAGGCCCGCGCGCTGCTGCAGCGGTCGACGCGCGAGCGCCCGCGCTTTCTCGTCTACGAGCGCGGCGGGCAGCCGTGCCGGAAATGCGGTACGGCGATCGTCCGGAAGCTGCAAAATCTTCGCGGCACGTATTTTTGTCCGAAATGTCAGTCGTAGCGCTCACGCTGAAAGTCGCCGCGATCAGCACGCTGATCGTCGCGCCGCTCGCGACGATGATCGCCGCGTTGTCGTGGCGGTCGCGCGCGGGCGTGGCGCTCGATGCGATCGCAACCGTTCCGCTGGTCCTTCCGCCGACCGCGGTCGGTTTTCTTCTGCTTCAGGTCCTGCCGCGCGATGTCCTCTTCACGCAGGTCGCGGTGGTGATCGCGTGCGCGGTGATGTCGTTTCCTCTGATGTTCGTCGCGGCGCGCGCGGCCATCGACGCTTCCGACGTCCGCTACTTCAATGTCGCACGCACTCTCGGCGCTTCGCCGCTGCGCGCGTTCGCCACCGTGACGCTTCCGCTCGCGTGGCGTGGCCTGCTCGCCGGGGTCATCCTGGCGTTCTGCCGCGCGATCGGCGAATTCGGCGCGACGATCATCATTGCCGGAAACATTCCGGGCCGCACACAGACCATGGCCCTCGCCATCTACGACCGTATCAACCTCGGCCATGACAACGAAGCGACGATGTTCGTCGTGTGCGTGCTGGTGATCGCGGTGACGGCGATCATCGCGAGCGAGCTGCTCGTCCGGCGTCAGCGGAGGCTCGCATCGCGCTGATCGAGATCGACGTCCATCTGCCGCTGGCGCATTTCGCGCTCGATGTGCGCTGCGCCAGCGACGCAAAGGTCACCGCGCTCGTGGGCGCGTCGGGATCGGGCAAGACGTCGCTCGTCGAAAGCATCGCCGGCCTGCGCAACGCGACCGGACGCATCATCGTCGATTCCGTTTCCCTGCTCGAGCTCAAACCCGAGCGGCGGCGCATCGGCTACGTTCCGCAGGACGCGGCGCTCTTTCCTCACCTCAGTGTTCGCCGCAACATCACGTATGGCGGCAGCAGAAACGTCGATGCGGTCTGCGACACGCTCGGCCTGACGAACATGCTCGACCGCTCGCCTTCGACGCTCTCCGGCGGCGAGCGGCAGCGCGTCGCGATCGCACGCGCCCTCGTGACCGAGCCGCGCCTGCTCCTGCTCGACGAGCCGCTCGCATCGATCGATCAGCCGCTGCGCGAGCGCATCCTCATGTACCTGCGCCGCGTTCGCGACCTCGGCGTCCCGATGATCTATGTGACACATCAGCCGTTCGAGGCAATCGCGCTCGCGAGCTGGTGCATCGTGCTGCGTGAGGGCCGCATCGTCGCGCAGGGACATCCGCGCGAAATCCTTGCGGACGTCCCGGGCGAGCTCGAGAATGTGTTCGAGGTCTCGGATCCTCGCCACGAGCCGGCCAAAGGCATCACCACCGTTACGACCACCGACGGTTTGCAGATCGTGCTTCCCTTCGATCGCGTCGGCGATGCTGCGTTTCCGGTCATCGTCAGGATCAGCGCCGAGGAGATTGTGGTGTTCGGGGAGAAGCCGGGGTCGACGTCGTCGCGCAATGTCATCGAAGGCACGGTGAGCTCGCTCCGCGACATCGATGGCATCGTCGACCTCGTGGTGTCGACGCCGGCCCCGGTGCGCGTTCGCATCACGCGGTCAGCCGCCGACGATTTGCGGCTGGCGAATGGTTCCCGCGTTTGGCTGGCGATGCGCAGCCGCTCATTCCGCATTCTCGGATAGCCGAGCGCGTCAGCGTCGCCTTCGGCAAAGTCTGCAGAAAATCGCACATCGCAGACCTGACCCACTACAATCGGCGGGCATGCTGATCAAAGGAATGACGCCGCAGGAGATCCGTATCCTGCAGGAGTTTCGCCGCATCACGACTGATTCGCTGCCGGTAACCGCGATCAAGGCGATCAAGCATCCGTCCGGCGGAGGCGACGCGCCTGCCGTCTCGCTCGTTCAAAAGGGGTTCTTGAGCCCCGACGACGGCCAGCAGAACTTCACTCTGACCCAGAAAGCCAAGGATTTCCTTGCTTACGACCCGAAGCCCGAGTTTGAAGAGGGCGGCGCGGCAGGCGGCGAAGAGGAAGCCGCCGAATAATGCACAGATTTTAGTGCACGTATAAGCTAAGCGATTTCAGCACTTTACGTTCCCGCCTGCTGGCGGCCTGGAATGTTTTCGCGCCTAAAATGCTTTGACTCAGTGGTTTAACGAGCGTAGCATCGTCGCTCGGGGACTGAGATGAAGCATGGCAACAAAAAGGGTAAAGCCAAAGCCACGGCCCCAGGCAAAAAAAGCAAAGCCGCAGCGAAAAGTAAAACCGCCAGCCGCGTCGCCGCGAAAGCCACCGGCCCCAAAGCTTCGCCAGCCCGTGGCGCACCCAAAACCGACGGCGTTGCGTTCAACAACCCGGCCGTCGCCGCTGCCTTCAAACGCGCCGTCAAGAAATACCCAGGCGCTTTCCGGCGCCTCACAGACTGACGGTGGCACGCGCTATCTGAGCGTTCAGGACCTCGTCGATCTTCATCGCGCGGTCAGCGCGGAATTCGGCGGTACGCAGGCGCATCCCGGCGTCGTCGAATCGCAGTTCGGCCTGGTCAACGCGGTGCAGCGGCCGCAGGTGACGACTCTCGGCCGCGAAGCGTATCCGTCGTTTCCGGACAAAGTCGCGGCGTTTCTGTTCGCGCTGCTGAGCAATGCTCCGTTTCGCGGAGGCAATCGACGCGTTGCGCTCGCTTCGCTCTTCGCGTTCTGTGAGTTGAACAACCGGACGATCGATTCGCGCGTTCTCGACGAAAAGACCGCCGAGTCCCTTTTCAAACGCGCGGCCGGATTTCGCGAGCTCGGCATTCCGCCCGAAAACGTCTTCCGCGAAATCCGCGAGATCCTCGGACGCGCGATCGTCGCTCAGTCGTAGCCGCGCGACGAGAAAGAGCTTCGTGAAGCGGCGTTCCGCCGAGCGGGACCAGCGACATCCCGTGGCTCCACGCTACGAACCTGCCGCACCGCGCCGCTGCTGGAGCGGCGGCTCCTCGTGCGTGAGCGCGTTGTTGATGCGCCCGAGGAGGATGCGGGCGACGCGGAGGTCGTGGCCGGCGTCGATCAGCAGCACGGTGATGTCGCCGCCGCCCCACATCAAACCGGCGATCACGAGCAGCTTCGTCGCCTCGCCGATGAGTGTCATCAGCGCCGCACTGCCCTCGGTGACGAATCCGGTGATGACCTCGCCGATGAGCATGATGATCATCAGCACCGCGAGAATCTTGAACAGCCGCGCGATGTAGCGCAGCGTCACGTACGGTTCGAGATCCTCATCGCGAACCTCTTCCTCGCGCTGCCGTTTGTTGATCGTCTCGGTTGCCACAAAAACCTCCTGCTATCCGTTCCCGAAGCCGCGCCAGCGAGCGCGGTATCCGCGCACGTCGATGTGCGTGAACGGCCCGTGTCCACAACATGCGGAATAAACGCCAACTCCTCCGACGAGCTCCGGATGGGCCCGTTCGACTCTTTCCACCGCCTGGTCAATGACTTCGGCGTCGTGGATGTCGACGCGACCATCGCCGTTGAGATCATCCATGACGCCGTTGCCGTCGTTGTCGACGAAGACATCGGACGCGTCGCCGTACATGTGCCGGCTCAGATTCGCGCGCCCCTCGGTGTTGCCGCCGGTGGAGTTGTAGCTGGGCGTGCGGAAGCCGCTCATGATCGTCATGTGCTTCACCGGATGTCCCATCGCCTGCAGCTCCTGAATCGTGAGCTCGAGTTTGTCGAGCAGCTTCGGATTCAGAAGCATGTACTTCGGCCAGACGTTCGCCTGTCCCTTCGTCAGAAAATCTCTGAGCTTGAAATGCTCGGACACCTGCGTGTTCTCGTTCTGCGGCGTGACCTCGATGAACCCGACTGGATTCGCGTACGCGGGCGTCTTCAGCTTTCCGCCGTGCTCGAACGGCCAGCTGCCGATGAAGTAGAGACCGATGTGGCCGTTCTGTTTTGCCGCGAACGGCACGAGCGTGATGACGTTGAAGTTCGACATGGATTGCACGGCCTGGCCGATTTCGGAGGCCAGGGTATAGATGCCGGGATTGTTCGGTGTGACGACGTTTACGCCTGGCACGAGCCGCGCGTTCGGAGTGCGCGTGGCGAAGTAGACATCGCCGCTTGCTCCGCGCAGAGGCGCGAGCGCGGTCAGCAGCGCGTTGCTGACGAACGCCGCGGTCGGCGAGCTCGGTGTGGTCAGGCTCGACGTGATCTGCCGCGACGGCGCGGCGGGTGGCGGCGGCGCCGTCTTGATCTTCGCCTCCTGCTGCGCTCGGGCGATCTCGCGCTGCTGATCGATGTCCTCGCGGATCGCGCCGGCCCACGCCGCGATGTAGAGGAGCACGACCACCACGCCGATCCACGTGAAGATGTGTTCCTGCCGCTCGCTGAGCCCGCCGAAGATGCGGTGATGCCGCCTCCCGGGGACGAGAGGGATGCTCGTCACGGCCGGGGGCGCTTCAACATCAATGCCGACGTGGCGCCGGCCGTCCTCTTTCTACGGAAAATAGCCCTTCGGTATCCGCAGCTGCTGACCCGCGCTCGACCGGATCTGAAGCGTGTGCCACAGATCGGGCGCACTCGCGTCGGAGTAGAAATCGATCTGATACTGATTGCGCAGCTCCTGCGCGATCCGGGCGTACACGCCGGGCAGCTCGTTCTCCCGCTGGATGATGAAGTACGTCGCGCCGGTGTCGCGCGCGACATTCGCGATCTTTCGCGCCTGCAGGTAGCCGATGCCGAAGCGCATCAATTTCATGAGCACGCGGTTCTTGATGACCGGATACAGCGGCACACCGGCGTAACGCGCGTAGTGAATGAGATGATCGAGCTTGAACGTGCTGCCCTGATCGACGCCGTCGGTGAACACGACCAGCGCGCGCCGTCCCGGTCGCTTCTGCAATTCGTAGAGCATCTCGATCGCCGAATCGTAGAGGTGCGTCTCGCCGCCGGGTTTCACGCGATCGATTGCGCGCGAAGCCAGATCGAAATCGTTCGTCCACGGGGTCAGCCAGAAGAGCGTTTGATTGAAGCCGACGATCGCAATCCGATCGTTCGGCCGCAGGAGCGCCTGCGCGAACTGCTTCGCCGCCGCCTTCACCACCGGCATCTCCTCGATCATGCTTTCGGAGTAATCGATGAGGAGAATCACGTTCAGCGGCTCGTTCGACGCCGGCACCAACGCTTCGATTTTCCGCGGCTGACCGTCGTCGAGAAGCGTGAGCTCGTCGAGCCGCGGCGGACGATCGCTGCCGACCACCGACAGCGGAATCTGCTGCAGAGTGACGTCGACGCGCTCGCTCGGATTCGTTCCGAAGAAGAGAACGTCATTCGCCTCGTCACCGTTCGACGCATGCACGACAACGCGCGCGTATACGGCGTGTGGAAATTTTGATCTGTCGTAGGAAACCTGATACGGCGGCTCCGCTGCGCTTCCGATCTTCTCCTCGCCCACGAAAAAATCGACCGAGGTGATCGCGAGATCGGGTGGCCTGACGATCGCCGCCGACAACATGCCGTCGCTGCTTTGCAGATGAACGCGAAATGGCGGCTGCGGATCGTTCACCACCATCTCGTCTTCGCCGGCGACGTTGTTCTGCGCGTCGTAGCCGACGACGCGAATGCGGAGCCGCCGGATGTAGTCGCCGATCGGCACCGCCATCACCACCGACCGCCCATGCGCCTCGGTCCATTTCACGCCGTTGACGAGCAGCTCCACGCGCGTGACGTCCGGCGCGACGCTGGCCGGCACGTAGAGCGTTCCGTGCACCAACCCTTCGGGTTTTTGGGTGATCCTTACCGGCTGACCGACGGCTGCGGTTGCGATCAGAAGAACGATGAACGATGAGAGATGAACGAGGAACTTCATCTGGCGAGTGACCTCGGTTCTTCGCTCATCGTTCCGCGCTCATCGTTCGTCACCTGCTCCATCGTGCATTCCCGCGGCGATTTGTCCGGCCGCCATCTCGAGAACTTCGATCCGTGTCGAAAACGCCCCTGCGAGAAATCGTCGTGCTCGACTTCGCACACGAGCTTCGGACTCAGGAATTTTTGTCGCGCCTTCCGCGGGTGACTGGGAAGAGTCATGTTTCGTCATCCTGACGCTGAGCGTAGCGAAGCGGGAGGATCTCAAAGCGCGAGATCCTGCGCCGGTCGCGGCTCAGGAGGTTCGCTTCTTCGATGCGAACAACTTGCGAAGATCGATCCGCCTCTTTCCGAGGACCGGCTTCCACAGGTCCCCGAGTTTTTTGACGCGTGACACGATGTTGTCGATGCGGAAGTCTTCGATGCGCATGCCGTCTTCGACTTCGTCCCAGGTCACCGGCGCGGACACCGACGCGACCGCCGTCGGCCGAACGGAGTAGATCGACGCGAGCGTGGCCCCCCATCGGTTCTGGTTGTAATCGACGAGCACGCGTCCGTGCGGCCGCTTCGCTTTCTTGTATTCGGCGGTGATGATTTTGGGATGCATCGACTCGAGCTGGATGGCGACCGCTTTGGCGAACGCCCACACTTCGTCCTGATGCGGACCGCGAACGATCGGAATGTAGACGTGGATGCCGCGCGAGCCCGTCGTTTTCGGGTAGGACGGCAGCGAAAGGCGCTCGAGCAGATCGCGCGTGCGGAGCGCGGCTTCCCGTACCCGGTCGAAGTTTGCGCCGGGCACGGGATCGAGATCGAAATGCAGAAAATCGGGGCGGTCGTAATCGTCGCAGCGCGCATACCACGGATTGAGATCGATGCAGCCGAGGTTGATGAGCCACATCAGCGAGGGGAGGTCCTGCACCATCGGGAAGTTGACGAGGCCTTCACTGTGAGGGATCTCGCAGATCTCAATCCAATCGGGACGCGGCTCCGGCGCGCGCTTCATGTAGAAGAAATCGCCCTCGGCGCCGTTCGGATAGCGCTTCATCACCATCGCACGGTCGATGAGGTGCGGCAGCAGCCACGGCGAGATGTCGGCGTAGTACTGCAGCAGGTCCCGCTTGGTGATCTTCAGTTTTTTCCAGAAAAGCTTGCGCAGGTTCGTCAGCTGCACGTCGCGATCGCCGAAGCGCAGGATGACGTCATCGATGTCGGCGGGCAGGACGAGCGCTTTGGCTTTCACTCGCGTTTCGGACCCATCGGATACGAATGCATTCGCGCCCACGCTCGCGCGAGCTCGACCGGATCGCCGGCTTCGTGTTTGTGGCGCGGCGCGGCGAGGGAGGTGTACTCGAGCTCGCGATTCGCTCGCGCGGCGCGCAGCAGCAAGCCCCCGCGGCTCATGTCGCCGAGACCGGCGAACATCGCCGGGAACATCAGCCGCTCGCCGAAAATCGGCCAGAGGATGTCGACGTATTTTCCGCTGGCGACGCTGCCGAGGAGCACGACCTGCGCGGCGTCGTTGAGGCGTTCGGCCAGCTGCAGGGCGTCGCGCTCGAGCGGCTTCCGATAGTTTCGCTTGCGCACGTCGACCTCGGTCCGCGCGAGCACTTTCATTCGCTCGGGGGTGATGCGCCAGGCGGGCGGCACGAGTCCGAAGCCGGGTGCGATGACGAAGATGTCCGCCGGCTCCGCGAATTGCAGCGCGTACGCGATCTTGCCGCGGAAGTAGAGCGCGCTCATGAACGCGAATGCCAGCGCGATCGGCACGCCCTCCGCCGACTGGTACATCCGCGCCGCTTCGAATTTGGCACGCGGCGAGGTCAGCTGCCGCGCGCGCTGGCCGCTCAGATTCGCCGGCGAGAGGAGGAAGACTTTATCGGCCATTGCGCCCGCTTCAACGCAATTGCCGCAGCTTGTCATCCCGAGCGTAGCGAGGGACCTGGGCGGAAGGTGGTTCCTGTGCCGGCCGCCGGCACAGGTTTCAGGTTCCCTCGCGACGGTCCGGAAGGACAACGGAAAGCTCACCGCAACCGATCGAGGGTCTCCTTCAGCAGCCGCTGTCCTTCGTGTTGATCCTTCTCTTTGCTGCTGCGCATCAGGTCGCCCGCGCGGTGGAGATCGTGAACGATGTGCACGAGGGGCATGGAATCGTCCGGCGCAATCCTCGCGATCTCGTCGTCGATCGAATCGCTGTCGGACGAATCGCGCACGCGCTTCAGAGACTGGATCGCCTCGTAGCTCGGGTTCGCCGGATCGTCCTGCGCGACGGCTTTGAGCAGATGAATCTCGACCACGGCCTCTTTCACGTCGCGCGGATCGACCGAGGAATCGAGCGATACGTCCGCGTGATCGGCGATCGTGCCGAGGTCGATGGTGCGGCTCGTGTCGGGGTTCATCCAGTTGTTGATCGCTTCATCCTTCGTCCGCTCGCGTCCGTTGACGACTGCGTGGATGTGAACCGTACCGACGAAGACCGGGTTGTTGCCGTGGATCAGCGACCGTTTTGAGGGAACCGCGATGCGCACCGCATAACTGTGGTTACCGGAGGATTCGAAATTGTCGGTGCCATTGCCGTGGACGGCGGCAACGGTGTGAACCTGCTTGTCGTAATCCGCGCTGCCGGACGGCCGGGTCCACTGCACCCAGCGAAAGGCGCCGTTCGGCATCGGTCCGCGCAGAGTGTCGAGTTTGCCGTTGATGAAATCAGCGACATCGGACGACGTGGAGTCACCGCGAAGAATGAGGGCGCGGACCTGATACAACGCGGAGAGCTGCATCGCGGTGGAGCAGTCCGTGGTTTCGACGCCGAACGCGCAGACGGGTAGCAGGCAAAGGAACAGCGCGACGTTCTTCATGCGTGAAATTGTAGCCGCGCCCCAGGCGCGCGCGGCTTTTTCACGCTATTGCGCTGATTCGAGCACGAGGTGCGCGCGGCGGTTCTTCGCCCACGCTTCCTCGTCGTGACCGGTGTCGAACGGCCGGTCCTTGCCGTAGCTGATCGTCTTCATTCGGCTCGCGTCGTAGCCGAGCGTGGCGAGGTATTCCTTCGCCTGATACGCGCGATGCTCGCCGAGCGCGAGGTTGTACTGCTCGGTGCCGCGCTCGTCGCAGTGGCCCTCGATCAGCACGTCGAACTTCGGATGCGATTTGAGAAACGTCGCCGACTGCGTGAGGTTCTGCTGCGCGTCGGGACGAAGCTCCGACGAATCGAAGTCGAAGAACGCGTCGCGCAGCCAGCCTCGCTGTTCGGCGACGTCCGTCGCATGGCTGAGGTCCGCGAGCGGATCCGTTTCCACCGTCGGCGAAACGAAGTCCTTGTTCGCGGGTGCGACGTGGACCTCAGGCGCCGGCGCGGCCGCGGCGGCCATGGGCGCCGTCACCGGCGCCACCGTCTGGTGATGACGGCAACCGATCAGCGCGACGAAGCAGAGAAGGATCACGCAAGCCCGGGAGAAACGCATGATGTCGCTCCTTTCGAAGTACGTGGATACCCACGGATCACAATCGTACGACGAAAACGCGCCGGCGGGTGTTCTTCAGCGGGCGACGACGGCCTGGGGGCTGCGCAAAACGCGCCGCAGAAAACGCCCGGTCGGAGTGTCCAGCCCGGCAACTTCTTCCGGAGTTCCCGTGCCGATCACCCTCCCGCCGTCGTCTCCCCCCTCGGGACCGAGATCGATGACGTGGTCCGCGGTCTTGATTACGTCGAGATTGTGCTCGATCACGACGACGGTGTTTCCGCGATCGACGAGTCCGTGCATCAGATGCAACAGTTTGGCGACATCATCGAAATGCAGCCCGGTGGTCGGCTCGTCCAGGATGTAGAGCGTTCGTCCGGTCGCGCGCTTCGCCAGCTCTTTCGCCAGCTTCACGCGCTGCGCTTCGCCGCCCGAGAGCGTCGTCGACGACTGCCCGAGCTTGATGTAGCCGAGCCCGACCTCGTCGAGCGTGCGGAGGATGTTCGCGATCTTCGGCACGTTGCGGAAAATCTCGAGGCCCTGTTCGACGGTCATGTCGAGGATGTCGGCGATCGACGCGCCTTTGTACGTCACCTGTAACGTCTCGCGGTTGTATCGCCGGCCGCCGCAGACGTCGCACGTCACGTAGATGTCGGGCAGGAAGTGCATCTCGATCTTGATCTGCCCGTCGCCTTTGCATGCTTCGCATCGGCCGCCTTTCACGTTGAACGAGAAGCGTCCCGGACCGTAGCCGCGCATGCGCGCCTCGGGCGTCTGGGCCATCAGATTGCGGATCTCGGTGAAGAGCTGCGTATACGTCGCGGGGTTTGATCGTGGCGTGCGGCCGATCGGCGACTGATCGATGTCGATGATCTTGTCGATCTGCTCGAGCCCTTCGATCGACGCGTGCTCGCCCGGCGTCTCCGGCGAATCGTAGAAGTGCCGCGACAGCGCCTTGAAGAGAATGTCGTTGACGAGGGTCGATTTTCCCGAGCCGGAGACTCCGGTGACCGCGACGAAGACGCCGAGCGGAATCGTCACGTCGATGTTCTTGAGATTGTTCTGACGCGCGCCGCGGATCAACAGCGCGTTCTCGCCGACCGGACGCCGCGCGGCCGGAACGTCGATGCGCACATCGCCGCGCAGATATTTCGCCGTCAGCGAGCTTGGAAAGGTCTTCACCTGCTCGATTGTGCCTTCGGCGACGACTTCTCCACCGTGCACGCCGGCGCGCGGACCGAGGTCGATGACGTGGTCGGCGGTGTGGATGGTCTCCTCGTCGTGCTCGACGACGATCACCGTGTTGCCGAGGTCGCGGAGCTCGAGCAGCGATTCGATGAGCTTGCGGTTGTCGCGCTGATGCAGGCCGATCGACGGCTCATCGAGCACGTAGAGCACGCCCATCAGCTTCGATCCGATCTGCGTCGCGAGGCGAATGCGCTGCCCTTCGCCGCCCGAGAGCGTGGCCGCATTGCGATCGAGGGTGAGGTAGCCGACGCCGACCGCGTTCAAAAAGCCGAGGCGGTCGCGGACCTCTTTCAGGATTTTTCCGGCGATCTGCTCTTCGCGCGTCGTGAGCGAGATCGTTCTGAAAAATTCGGCGGCGTCGCGAAGCTGCAGCGCGACCACCTTGTCGATCGGCTGTCCGGCCACGGTCACCGCGAGCGCTTCCGGTTTGAGACGCCGGCCGCCGCATTCCGGACATTTCTTCGGCGTCATGAAGCGCTCGATCTCTTCACGGATGTCGTCGTTGTCCGACTCGTGGTAGCGCCGCTTGAGCATCGGCACGAGCCCCTCGTAGTTGCCGGTGTAGTGGTACGAGCTGTCGCTGCCCTGGAACTCGAATTTGATCTTGTCTTCGCTGCCGTAGAGGATGCAGTTGCGCGCCTTCTCCGGCAGCTTGTGCCACGGCGTGGTCAGCGAGAACTTGTAGTGCTTCGCCAGCGTGTGGATCTGCCGGATGCGCCAGTTCTCCGCGCCTTCTTTCCAGATCGCGATCGCGCCGTCTTCGATCGATTTCTGCGGATCGGGCACGATCTTTTTCTCGTCGATCTCCAGCAGCACGCCGAGTCCCGAGCATTTCGGGCACGCGCCGTACGGTGAGTTGAACGAGAAGAGGCGAGGCGTGATCTCGCCGATCGAGATGCCGCAGTCGGGGCACGCATAGGACTGTGACATTAATTCCTCGCGAGTCTTCGGCCCGGACGCCGAAGAATCCGCCGCGTTTTTGCGCTGGGGATCCTTTCCCTTCGCCTCGCTCGGTGCCGGGACTTGAGACGCATACAGAATCTTCACGAGCCCCTTCGCCACGCGCGTCGCGGTCTCGAGCGAATCGGCGAGGCGCTGCTCGATGCCCTCTTTCACGACGAGGCGGTCGATGACGATGTCGATCGAATGCTTCTTCTGCTTGTCGAGCGTCGGAGGATCGGCGAGCTCGATCATCTCTCCGTCGACGATCGCGCGCGTGAAGCCCTCCTTCACCATCTGCAGCATCTGCTTGCGGTACTCACCCTTCTTGCCGCGGACATAAGGCGCGAGCACGCTGAACTTCGTGCCCGCGGGCAGCGACATCAGCCGGTCGACCATCTGCTGGATGGTCTGCGGGCGGATCTCCTGACCGCAGTTCGTGCAGTGCGGCACGCCGACCGATGCGTAAAGGAGGCGCAGGTAGTCGTAAATCTCGGTGACCGTGCCGACCGTCGAGCGCGGATTGCGCGAGGTCGTGCGCTGCTCGATGGAAATCGCGGGCGAGAGGCCCTCGATCGAATCGACGTCCGGCTTTTCCATCTGTTCGAGGAACTGCCGCGCGTACGCGGAGAGCGACTCGACATAGCGCCGCTGTCCTTCCGCGAAGATCGTGTCGAAGGCCAGCGACGACTTTCCGGAGCCGGAGACGCCCGTGATGACCACGAATTTGTTTCGCGGGACGACGACGTCGATGTTTTTGAGGTTGTGTTCGCGCGCGCCGCGGATGACGATCGAGTCCATGGGAGGCTTTTCAGTCTATCCCGAGCAGAGATCCGGACCTCCGGCCCGACTCTCTCGGTGCGAAAAACCTCTAACCCGGGGAGATTCGGAACTCTTCCAGTTCTACACTGAGTGGAATGCCGAAGCGGCGCGGTTTTGTGGTAGCGCTCTGGCTCGCCTTCGTTCTGCAGGGGACGTTCTACGCGATCGTCGCGCCGATGTGGGACGGGTTCGACGAGCCCGCCCATCTCGCGTACATCCTCTTTGTTGATGAGCACGGCCGGCCGCCGGGGTTCCACGAGCCGAGTTTTCCCCGTTTCTTTGTCGACGAGAACCGTTATCTGCCGAGCATGGTCGGTCACGGAGCGCCGTCGTTCACGGAGTGGCGGGCGATGCCGGCCGCGGAGCGCGATCGCGATCGGGCGATCGCAGACCAGCTCGCGCGAGATCCGAATCGATATCGGGTCTACATGTCGGGCAACTACGAGCGGCAGCAGGGTCCGTTGTTCTACTGCCTCGCGGCGCTTCCCGGTTTTTTTCTGCGTCAGCTGACGCTGCCGAAGCTGCTCGTCGCGATGCGGCTGTTCTGCGTGCTCGTCGCGTCGGCGGCAGTGCCGATCGCCGCGCGGATGTTCAACCTCCTCGGTGGCGAGCGCGCGCTGTGGATCGGGCTGCCGCTGCTGGCGCTCGCGCCCAACACGCCGTTTACATTCGACCGCCTGGGAAATGAAGCTCTTGCGTTTCCGCTGGCGACGGCTGTCGCGGTCGAGCTGGTGGCGATCGCGAAAGGCCGTGGCGGCGGTCACCTCGCCGCTGCCGGACTGCTGACCGCCGCCGGCATTTTCACGCGCATCACGTTTCTCACGATGCTGCCGGCGCTGGTCGTCGCATTGATCATCTCGCGCGACAAACGGGCGCTCAGCTGGATGCAAGCGGTGGCCATTCCTTCGGCCGCGGCCGCGATCATGCTCGCGTGGAACAAGGCGGGATCGGGGCACTTCAGCGGAATCATCGAGCAGTCCTACCGCGGCCCGGTGACGCGCGCCGACCTCGGCGCGGCGATCCGGCTTCTCCGCTCGATCCCTCTGACGAGCGAATTCGTTCACAACCATCTGTGGGTCGGAGGCTGGGGATTCGTCAAGCCGCCGGTCGCCGCGTACGAGGCCGCGGAGATCGTCCTGATCGCCGGTGTCGTCGCTGTCGCGGCACTCTACGCCGTTCGAAAGAAACGCATCGGGGACGCCGCGATCGTGCTTCCTCTGATGACCGCGATCGTCGTCTTTCTCATCGCGCTCGCGTGGCATCTTCTTGCGTCCGCGATCGGGGCGGTGAAAGCGCCCGGATCGGTGACGGTGGGTCCGGGCGGCTGGTACCTCGACGAGATTCGCGCGATGGAGGCGGGAGTGATCTCGTTCTTCGCTGCCGCCGCGACGACGCGCGTCGAAGCGCGGATCGTTGCGCGTGTTCTCACTCTTCTTTGCGCGATCGCGATTGCGCTGGGGACGATCTTTCTCATGCTCCCGCACTGGGCAGGGGAGGCCAGTCATGCGATCGGATGGGACGGGTATCGCGCTGCGATCGATGCGGCGCCCGTACGGCTGTTCGTTGCGTTGCCGCTGATCATTGCGGCCGGATGGGCGCTCGCGCTACTCGGTGCGCTGAAGCTCGCCGGTGAGCCAGGTGCGGTACGCGTCTGAAAGGTCGTCGATGCGGATGACGATGAACTCCGGCACTTCGTATGGATGCAGCGTCCGCATCGCTTCGAGCAGCTCGTTCACGCGTTCCTGAACGGTCTTGATGAGCAGCATCTGTTCGGACTCGTGTTCGACCGCGTCCTTCCAGCGATACACGGAGTGGATTTGCGGAATGACGTTCACGCACGCGGCGAGCCGCTTCTCCACCAATTGAGTCGCGAGCGAATCTACGTCCTGTGTCGCGCCGACCGTGGTCAGCACGATCACCGGAGTCATTGCCCTGCGATCCTCAGCGCCGCCTGGTGCGCGACGTCGTGAGCGGCCCTGCGGAGCTCGCCGTACTGCACGAACGGCAGCATGATGCCGGCCCAGATGGAGCGGCCCGCGACGCCGATGCCCGTCGGAACGACGGCCGTATTGTCGCGTTTCAGGTCATAGGTGCCGGCGGGAACGAGCGAGCGGCCGTCATACAGCCGCACTTCCGCGGCGACGCGCGAAACGACCACGCCCACCTCCACCGCCACTCCGCCCACCGCCGCGCCCGCACCACCCACCGGCCGCCCGGCGGCGTCGCTCGAAAGCACCTCGACGTAATACTCGGCGTCCTGCGGTCCGCCGCGCAGCAGCTCGTCGTACGTCATCTTCGTGTCGAATGCTTTGTAGCCGAGGGCTTGAAGCTCGCCGATGAGATCGTTTTGAATGGTGTTCGCGATCGTTCGCTCCGCGCGGTCGCCATAGCGGCCGGACATCCGGAGCACGCCGATGCGATCGCCGGGCTTCGGCGTCATCGTCAGCGCGAACGCGGGGACTGTGATGAGGATCGAAACAAGAATCGTGAGTCGTTTCATGATGGGTTTGTGGTTCGTGGTATTCGGTTCGTGAATTCGTGGTTCGTGATTCGCGTCGGTGTTCGCTGACGGACCACAAACTACAAACCACGAGCCACCAACAACAATTCTAATGTTCAAGCGCCTCTTCGCGGTCGTGCTCCTGATCGTCGTCGCGTTCGTCGCGTACGAATGGATTACGTTTCCCGACGTTTCGACGCTGAAGGACCACTGGCCCGCGACGACGGCGTTCATGGAGCTGCGCAAGCGTGAGCTGCGCGCCGAAGGGAAGGATGACGCGTTGTCGTACCGGCCCGTGCCGTACGCCCGGATCTCGCCGTACTTGCGCCGCGGCGTCCTGGTGGCCGAGGACGACACGTTTTACGAGCACAAGGCGGTCGATGTCGATGCGCTCAAAGAAGCGATTCAGAAGGACTGGGAGCGCAAGAAGCTGACGCATGGCGGATCGACGATCACGCAGCAGCTGGCGAAAAATCTGTATCTGAATCCATCACGAAATCCGATCAGGAAAATCGAGGAGTATTTCATCGCACGGTCCCTCGAGAACCATCTGACGAAAAAACGAATTCTCGAGCTCTATCTGAATGTGGTGGAGATGGGTGAGCGCGTGTACGGCGCCGAGGCCGCGGCGCGGCACTACTTCGGCAAGCCGGCGTCGTCGCTGACTCCGTCGCAGGCTGCGCTGCTCGCGGGATGTCTGCCGAATCCGCGCATCATGAATCCGGGCGCGCCCAACACACGACTCCGCTCGCGCCAGCAAATGATCCTCCGCCGCATGCGGCGGTGGGGCTATCTGTTCGAAGAGGAAACGCTCGAGCCGAAGAAGAACACGCCGCCTCCGCCGGAGCTCGAGCAGACTCCGCCGACCGACACCGCGACTCCCGCGCCGCCGGCGGAGACGACAACAACTGCGCCGCCGCCGTCGATCGAGCCGGCGACCACCGGGACGACCACCACGACCACGACGGGGACGACCACGACGACCGGAACGACGACGCCGGGGACGACCACGACCACGGAAGGTACGGAGCGGACGGCGACAACCGCTACGACGCCGACAACCGCGACGACAACGACTACGCCGCCGCCTTAGCGGTCATCCCGATCGTGGACAGCCATTTCTCCATCAACTCCGGCCATTCTGTAATTGGAAAGTTCGTGCGCCGGAGACCGAATGCATGTCCGCCGTGCGCGTACAAGTGCATTTCCACCGGAACGCCCGCATTCTTGAGCGCGATGTAGTAGGCGAGCGACTGATTGACTCCGTCGACGTGATCATCCTCAGCCTGCACGATGAAGGTTGGCGGCGTGTCGCGGCTGACAGGAACTTTCGGATTCAGCTCGAAGTCTTTTTCGTTCCACAGATGTCCCGGATAGAGCGCGACCGCGAAATCCGGCCGGCAGCTTTCGCGGTCGGCCGCATCGACGGCCGGATACAAGCGCCGGTCGAAGCGCGTGCTGATCGCAGCGACGAGATAGCCGCCGGCCGAAAATCCCAGCACTCCGATCTTGTGCGGATCGATGTGCCACTCCGCCGCGTGGAGCCGCAGCAATCCCATGGTGCGCTGTGCATCCTCGAGCGCCGTTTCTACTTTCGGATAGCGGAGTTCATGCGGCCCGGAATCCGGCACTCGGTACTTCAGCAGCACAGCCGTGATTCCGTGCGATGCGAGCCAGTTGCAGGCTTCCGAGCCTTCCAAATCGATCGCCAATCCGTTAAAGCCGCCGCCTGGAAAGACGACGATCGCCACGCCTCTGTTTTTTCCCTTCGGCGAATAGACCGTCATCGTTGGCCGCGAGACGTTCGTGATCCAAAACCACTGCTTGCCGGCGACGGGTTTGTCGGCGGCCGGGATCGCCGTCTCCGGCCCGGCGGCGGGCTGAGCGTCGGGGGCCGTTCCCGGCCAGATCGGAATCTGCGTGTGTCCG
>DATIZY010000109.1:0-40406 GCA_035516895.1 Thermoanaerobaculia bacterium
GCAGAGACCGCGCACGAACGCTTCGTCCTCGTCGGATTCCACGCCGCGCAGATGATGATTCACGTGCGCCGCGACGATCGGAGTTCCCGACTCGGACGCCGCGATCAGCAGCGCGGTGGAGTCGATGCCGCCGGACACGGCGATCACGAGCGGTCCTTCAATTCCGTTCGCGTCGAGAAAGCGCCGCACGACTTCGACGATCACGGATCAAGGTTACACTTGAGCGATGAAGCAGGAGAGAGGCTTCACCATCCTCGAGGTCCTCATCGTCGTCGCAATCCTCGGCATCCTCGCTGCGATCGCGATCGCCAATTACCTCAACGCGGCCGAGCGCACCCGCCAGAAGCGCACCATGGCCGACATCCGCAGCATCGGCATGGCCTGGGAAGCGCGCGCGGTCGACACGAAGAGCTACAACGCCGCCGGGTTCACGATGCCGGGAGTGCCGCTCGACTACGGCAGCCTCTCCGCGATGATCTCGCCGACGTACATGCGCAACATCCCGCAGTTCGATGCGTGGGGACATCCTCTCCAGTTCGCTACGGATGAACCGCTCGGCGACAAGCCGGCGAACGAGTACGTGATCCGATCGCCGGGCCGCGACGGCGTCTTCTCGGGCAACAAGTACACGGGCGGACCGACGACGAGCTTCGACTGCGACATCGTCTACTCGGGCGGCGCGTTCGTTGCCTGGCCCGAAGGCGTGCAATCACCCAAGTAATCTGGAGTGCTGCACCACGCCGCAGCTCCGAGGAGTTTTTCACCACAAGAGATAGGGGACCCTGTGCTCTCTGTGCATCTGGTGATTCCGTTCCGCTGCAGATCGAGTAACCGTCGTCACTCTCGGGCGTGATCATGCCCGCACGATGGTCGGAAGCGATCGCGGAAAATGATCGCGGATCTTTGAACGCGGAGGAGAGGAGTGGTGGCGGTGGACAGAGTCGAACTGTCGACCTAGCGCTTATGAGACGCCCGCTCTAACCATCTGAGCTACACCGCCAGAGCGCTGAAACCGCGCTAGCGACCGGAGGGGTCCGCTTGCCGCGCAGCTTATACTGAACAGCTCGAGGCGCCCAAAATTTCGCGCCCGCATTCGAATGTCCACCCTCGAAGAGCGCCGTTGTCTCGTTTGCGGCACCGAAGCGGATCTGGTGCAACTCGAGCGCTGCATGGTCTGCGGCAAATGGTTTTGCAAGGACTGCGCGTTCAAGCAGACGGGGAGGCGGTTCTGCTCCGCCGGATGCGCGCGCGATTTTTTCTGGGGAACCGGCGAGGAAGAAGATGAGGACGATACCCAAGAGCGAGAGCCGGAGTATTGAACAAGCCGATCTGACGCGGCGCCCGCGGCGATTGCGCCGCACCGAAGCGATTCGCTCACTCGTGCGCGAGACCGTCGTGCGGCCCGAGGATCTGATTTATCCGTTGTTCGTGGTGCCCGACAGCCGCCCGCGCGTCGAGATCCGCTCGATGCCCGGCGTGTGGCAGAACCGCGTGCGCGAAGTCGTCGACGAAACGCGTCGCGCGTACGACGCCGGAATCCGCGCCGTGCTGCTGTTCGGCATTCCCGAGTTCAAAGATCCGATCGGATCGTCATCGTGGGACCCGTCGGGTCCCGTGCAGTCGGCGATCGAAGCGATCAAAAAGGCCGTTCCGCAGATGACGGTCATGGCCGACGTCTGCCTCTGCGAGTACACCGATCACGGCCACTGCGGCGTCATCGAGAACAACGACGTCGACAACGATGCGACGCTGCCCCTTCTCGCGAAGCAGGCGGTGTCGTACGCGAATGCCGGCGCCGATTTCGTCGCACCGTCCGACATGATGGATGGCCGCGTGGCTGCGATCCGCGGCGCGCTCGACGACGCGCATCTGACCGAGGTGGGAATCATGGCCTACTCGGCGAAATTTGCGTCCGGCTTTTACGGTCCGTTTCGCGAAGCGGCGGAATCGGCGCCGCAGTTCGGCGACCGCCGCACCTATCAGATGGACCCCGCGAACATCCGCGAAGCGATCCGCGAGATGGAGCTCGACATCGAGGAAGGCGCCGACATGATCATGGTCAAGCCGGCGCTGTCGTACCTCGATGTCATCCGCGCCGCGCGTGAGAACTTCGATCTGCCGGTCGCGGCGTACAACGTCAGCGGCGAATACTCGATGGTCAAGGCGGCCGCGGCGAACGGCTGGATCGACGGCACGCGCGTGATGAACGAGATCCTCACGTCGATCAAACGCGCCGGCGCCGATCTGATCATCACGTACTTCGCGGTGGATTTCGCGCGTCAGTAGGGCGGCGCTGCCCGCTGACGAATCCCGCGGCAGGGCACGGCGCGGCCGTGCCCTGCACGTCTCAATACCGGAATCGATACTCGATCTGCCCGATGAACTGCCGCGGCAGATTCCAATGCGTGCCGCCGAAGGTGTTGCTGTCGTCGAGCAGGTAGCGCCTGTTTGCGACGTTCAACGCGGTGAGCTTGGCTGTCCAACTGCCGAAGGGGACGCCTGCCGACAAATCGAACGTGGTATGGCTCGGCAGATGCGCCGGGCCGTCTTCTTCGAGAAATCCCGAGCCGTACGCGAAGTTGCCGCTGATCCAGGCGCGGCCGGGAAGCTCCACGCTTCCTCCGACGCTCAGCGTGTTGCGCTGGTCGTGGTCGAGAAAGAATCGCCCTTCGTCCGGCGGCTCAAAGTCGGTCAAACCACCGGTCACCGCGCCTTCCCCCTCGGCGATCTGATGCGAGAACGCGACGTGCAGCCGCGCGCGCGACGCGATCAGCGGGGATTTCACCATCAGCTCCGCGCCGCGGATGAACGCGCGATCGATCGTCAGCGGAAGGAAAATGTTCGTGTCGCCGAGCGCGTCGTGGTCGAAGAAGTTGCGCGCGTGGTTGCGGAACGCGGCGAGATCGATGTCCCAGCCGCCGAACGGCATCGCGATGCCCGCCTCGATCTCGCGATCGCGCTCGCCGTGGAGCGGCAGGAATCCGAATCCCTCCTCCGCGGCGAACTCGAGCAGCGGGCCGGCGGCCGTCGAGAGCGGGGGCGCCTGATAGACGTCCGTGTACGACGCGCGAAGGATCGCGTGCGGGCCCAGACGGAATGATGCGCCCAGCCGGGGGGTCAGCGCCGACTCGTGAACGCCGCCGTTGAATCTCGTATAGCGCGCGCCTGCACGCACCGTCAGCCGGTCGGTGACCTCATAGCGATCTTCGAGAAACACAGCGCCCACGCTGCCCGAGGGAGTGTTGCGCTGGGAAATCTGATCGAGCGACAGCGCCGAGTCGTCGCTCTGATGAAACCCGAATCCGCCGGCGGAGAAATCGTTCTTCTGAGTCGTCCACGCGTACGTCGCCTCGGCGCCGGCGTAACGCGAGCGCTGGCGGTCGCGCGTGGCCACCGGATCGCTGAGCGCGTTGTAATCGGCGGAATTCAGATGAAAGAACGGCGCCACGGTCAACAGCGAGGACGAAGAGATCGTCCGCAGCCAGGACAGATTCAGAAACACATCCCGCTCATGCTCCACATCCGCGGTGCTCGGGATGTCGTAGCGGTCGCTGCGCGCCGACGTGACCAGACGGAGCTGGTCGGAATCGGTCGGAAGAAAAATAAGCGATCCGAACAACCCGCCGCCCGTCGCGCGGTCGTGCTCGATCTGCGCGACCGGCGGTTCCAGGCCGGCATTCGTGCGATTGGCCGAGGCGCTCGCGTAGTACGCGAATCGGTCGGAGTGGCCGCCGAAGTTGAACTGATCGTCGGTCGTCTGCTGCGAGCCATAGTTGAGCAGCAGATGCGCTTCATTGTTGCGCTCGAATCCGCTGCGCGGCACGACGTTGAACACCGCGTACGTGCGGTCGCCGTACTCGGCCGAATATCCGCCGCGCTGTGTTTCGAGAACGTCGACGTCGCGCGGGTCGAACTGCGGGCCGACGTTCGACGCGATGTTCGTGTTCGGCACCGGCACGCCGTCGATGAGCCAGTCCACCTGATGTCCGCCGCGCACGTGCAAATGATCGTGAACGATGTAGGCGCTCGGAACGAAGTCGGTGATCATCGCCAGGCTGTTCGCCTGATCGGCGCCCGGCGCTCGCTGCACATCGATGCGGGCAATGGTGTTTTGCGTCGTGGACGATCGCGCTTCGACCGGGACCGAGGAGGCAGTGACGTTGACGGTGGCCGATGCGCGAGGTACGACGAGGTTCACGGCCACCGACGTGTCCGACGTGACATCGACCGCCTCCTCGCCCCCGTCGGCGCTCACGACGTAGCTGCCGATCGGCACCGCTTGAAAGATGAAGGCTCCGGATGCATCGGCGGTGACGCTGCGATGCCAGTCCGAGGTGCGGGAAGAGATCTCGACGGTCGCGGAGATCGGGTGCTTCTGCGCATCGACGACGGTTCCGCGCACCGTGCCGAAGATCGTCGCGCCCGCGGACGCGGCGAAAAGGAACATGAAGATACAAGCTCGCGTGAGCTTCATTCGAACTCCAGTCTCTTGAGTCGGGAAGGAGGGCGCTACGCGAACGCGCGAGGGGGGTGGTCGATGCCCGATGGAGGTGCGAGCGGCAGACGGCGAGCGACGAGCGGGGGATGCGTGAACGTGCTTTCGGAACGGACCGTCCGTGAAATATCACATAAGATCGTGAATAGTTTCACCGACATTGTTGCCGTTTCGTTCCGATCACATCGCGAGAGCGCGCAGCCCGACGTCACGCGGTTCATCATCGTGCAGCCGTGTCTCTTGCAGCAGGGAGGAAGCTCTTTGCGCGCAGGCAAATCGGCCGCCCACGAGAGGCCGATGCAGCAGATCAGCATGGTTGCAAGCGCGCGCGGCACGGGCGCCATCTTAGCACTCGATGACGGCGCAATTGACATTGTCAGCTTACAGAACAAGTGAGACAATGCGCGCCGTGAAACGCGCGTTCGCGATCGCCACGCTGCTGATCGTCGCGATCATCGAAGTCGTTCCGCACACGCACGCGGATTCGCTCGATCTCTGGCTCGGCGACGATTCGGGCGCGCCGGCCACTCAGCACATCGTCCGATGCGACGGCGCGCACGGCGGCGCCGCGCACATGCATCCGGACGAGACGCGGCGCACCGACAGCTGCATCGCGTGCTTCCGCGAGCACCTGCGCGCCACCACGCTCCGAACCGTCCTCGGCGCGCCGGCGATGCTCCGTCAATTTCTCATCGCCACGGTCCGCGTCGCGTCCGCGAATGCGACCCGCCTGCGCCAATCCTCGCGCGCTCCGCCGCTCGCCTCCTGACTCTTTCACTTCGATTCATGTCAGGAGGAGGATGCGATGCGATCCGCTTTTCGGATCATTCTGTTTGTTTTCTTCGTGGTCCCAACGTCTCTGTTTGCTGCCGAAGCAGGCGTCGTCCACGGCAAAGTCGTGGGACCCGGCAACCGCGCGATGCTCAACGACGTCGCCGGTTTTCATCAGGGCGCCCTTAGTTGCGTTGCTACCAACGACGCGTTTTTCAGCGTTCCGTTCAATCCGTATGTGAGCCTCGCCGAGACGCATCGTCTCGCGCAGGGCGCGAGCATGCTTTCCGCGGCTTACGGCCGCGGCGAGTCGGTGAGGTCGTAACCATGCGAGATTTGTTGAAGCGGATCAGTCTCGCTGCTGTTGTCGTTTTCGGATTCGCAGTTGCCGGCTCGATGCCGGCTTTCGCTCAGGAGTCGGGGACCGTCGAAGGAATCGTCAAAGACCCGACGGGCGCGGTCGTGCCGGGTGCAACCGTCACGCTCTACAACCCCGTGAGTCACTTCAACCAAAGCACGGTCACAAACGCGGCCGGCGCTTTCCGTTTCACGAACGTTCCATTCAACCCGTATCACATGACCGTGACGGCGGCGAACTTCGCGCCCTACGTGCAGGACGTCGATCTGCGCTCGCTCGTCGCGACGAAGCTCACGGTCACATTGAGCGTGGCGGCCGTCAGCGCGGTCGTGAACGTTTCCGGTGAGGCCTCGGACTTGACTGAGAACGACCCGACGGCGCACACCGACGTGGATCGGAAGCTGTTTTCGAAGCTGCCGCTGGAGAGCCAGTCGTCATCGGTGAGCTCCCTCGTCACGCTCGCATCGCCCGGGATTGCGGCCGACTCGAACGGCCTCTTTCATGGCATGGGTGATCACGCAGAGAATTCCTTTTCGGTTGATGGGCAACCGATCACGGACCAGCAGAGCAAGGTTTTTTCCAACCAGATTCCGCTCGACTCCATCGCGGCGCTCGAGGTGATCCCGGGAGCTCCTCCCGCCGAATACGGCGAAAAGACGAGCGTGATCATTAACGTGACTACGCGCTCAGGTCTGGGCATCAATCCGCCGGACGGGAACGTGACCGCTTCCTACGGCAAATTCGCAACCGCGAGCGGAGGTCTCAATGTCGGCGCCGGAAACGACGTGTGGGGAAACTTCCTCTCGTTGAGCGCCATGTCTACGAACAGATTTCTCGATCCCCCGGAGTTCCAGGCGCTGCATGATCGGGGCAACGAGCAGAACCTCTTCGACCGCCTGGATTTCAAGTTTTCGGACTCTGACTCGCTTCAAGCGAACCTCGGCTACACACGTTCGTGGTTCCAAAACCCCAACAGTCTCGACAACGTCTACCACCTCGGTGAGACCGATCCGTCCGGAAATCCGCTTCCGCCGAGCGATCAGCGTTCTCGAATCCAAACCATCAATTTGTATCCAACATGGACGCGGCTGGTGAGCACCGACAGTCTGTTCACTCTTGGCGGCTGGTTTCGCCATGACCAATACAACTACGATCCGAGTGCCAATCCCCTTGCGGATTTGTCGAGCACCAACTCGGAGTCGATTGGCCAGAACCGGCGCCTGACCAACGAGGGCGGGCGGACGTCTTTTTCTTTGATCAAAGGCATCAACAATTTCAAGGTCGGCGCGGAACTGCAGAACACAAAGCTCTACGAAAACGATCGCCTCGGGATCATCGATAACACGTTCATCCCTTCGCTGCAGGACAGTGACGGAAATCCCTGCTTCGACGGTACGAACGCCGTGGCGTCACCTTGTACGGACCTTCTGCCTTACGACCTCACCCGAGGAGGAGGCTTTTACACCTTCCTCGGTCAGACGAACATAAGGCTGGCGAGCGTCTACGCGCAGGATCAGATCACGACGGGCAACTGGGCATTGAATCTCGGTTTGCGCGGCGACTTTTATCACGGCCTGGCAAATGCCAATGAAGCCGAGCCGCGCCTCGGAGCCTCTTACAAGATCCAGACAACGAACACGGTCCTCCGCGCTTCTTACGCCCGAACGATGGAAACCCCCTTCAACGAGAACCTGATCATCTCCAGCGTAGGTTGCGCGGACGCGGTGTTGAACCCGCTCCTGGGATGCGCTGATACGTCGGTCGAGCCGCTTCGTCCCGGGGTGCGCAACGAATATCACGTCGGCTTCGAGCAGGCGTTTGGCAGGTATGCGGTTTTTGACGCAGAGTACGTGTGGAAGTACACCACCCTCGGGTACGACTTCAGCGTTGTGGGTAACACTCCGATCACGTTCCCGGTGGAATGGGCCAAGTCGAAGATTCCGGGATACACCGGCCGCCTCAGTGTGCCCGACATCCACGGCTTCTCGGCGCTCGTGGTCTTTTCCAGCGTGGCCGCCCGCTTCTTCGCGCCACAGCTTGCCGGCGCAGGAGCGACACCGAGTGCGCCGAGCGGCGTGTTTCGCATCGACCACGACGAGAAGTTCAACCAAACGACCCATGTTCAATACCAGCTCCCGCACAACGGGCCGTGGATCGGCTTCAACTGGAGATATGACAGCGGCCTCGTCGCCGGCTCAGTTCCGGTCGCCATCGATACGACTACTCCAGTGGATCTGACCGGCCTGACTGCAGATCAGCAGATTCAGGCCGGCCTGTTCTGCGGCAGTCAAGTGCCGACGCTTGCCGCTCCGCTCACTACATGCAGTCCGTCGCAATATGGGTCGACGCGCATCAGCATCCCCGCTCCGGGAACGGAGAATGACGACCACAACCCGCCGCGCATCCGGCCCAGGAGCCTTTTCGACCTGGCTGTCGGCGACGACGACCTGTTGGGGAGCGGCAGCAACCGGAGAATCAGTTTGACTCTGACCGTCATCAACCTGACGAACAAGGTTGCTCTCTACAACTTTCTGTCGACGTTCAGCGGAACGCACTTTGTGACGCCGCGGACGTATACCGCTCAACTCGGCTATCACTTCTGAGCGCTGATGATGCTTACGCTCGGCGAACGACTGAGGGAGCTCCGGGAGGAACGGCGAATTTCATTGCGGCATCTCGCGGCGCGGGTCCGGATCACCGCGCCGTATCTGTCGGACATCGAGCTGAATCGGCGGCACCCGTCGGAGCGGGTGCTCGCCGATCTCGCCCGTGCGTTGCATGCATCGGTCGACGATCTGCGGGAGCACGATCCGCAGTGTTTGCTGCGCGAGATCGAACAGCGAATCCGACACGACCTGAACTTCGCTCACGCGCTGCGGCGGGTGTTGAGCCGCTGTTCCACCGCGGAGGAGCTGATGCGAATGGTCGAGCGTTAGCCGCACCACGCGACGCTCACGGCGTCGGGATGATCGATGAGATATCCATCCTCGTCGGCGTCGTACTCGATGACGGCGCCGTTGAGGCGCGAGGCGGACATCGAATCGAGCGCGACGCGCACTCCGTCGATCGCCACGGTCTCATCGCCGTCGGCGGGCACCGGCTCGTAGCTGAGCCGGTAGCCGCTGCCGCCGCACCCGGTCGTGAAGGCGATGCGCAGAACCCGTCCGGCCAGATCGTGCTGAAGGTGCTGCGCGGCGGAAGGGGAGAGCTGAATGTTCATTCCGGATTCGATCCGTGCACGATGCGCCACTCCGCATCTTCGCGGCGGAACCAGTCGCGGTCGAGTTTGATCAGCTCCAGCTCGCGCTCGAGCTCGACGATGTGCGCGCGCTTGCCGGCCGCGAGGTAGACCAGCAGATTGCGATCCGCCGCCGATGCGCTGCGGCTCCAGTCGGCTAGTTTCTTTTCCATCGTCCGCTCGCGGTTGATGAGAAACTCGGTCGTCTCGCGGAACGAGAGGTCGCCCTCCAGGATGTCCTGAAACTGCAGATCGCCGGCGAGTGTCGTGCGCACGCGGGTCGCGCCGGCCGCTTCGATCTTGAGCTCCAGCAGATCGCGGTGCAGGCGCTCGTCGACGGCGAACTCCTTGAACATCTGCGCTGACATCGGATTCGGCAGGTTCTCCGCGAGCTTCTCGAACGTTTTGTAGGCCTCGACGGTGTACTGCATCAGCAGTCCGAGCTGCTGCTCCGTCACGCTCCCGGTGGTTGTATCGGTTACAGTCATTTCGTACCTCGTTGGGGTTGCCGGTGACCTCACTCGATCCTGGCGACTTTGACGATCACGTCGCCGATCAGTTTGGCCTGGCAGGATAAACGATATGGCCGCTCGAGCTCCTTGTACGTTTCGTCCGGTGTCGGCGGCGTGAGCAAATCCCAGCAGCTGCCGGCGACTTCGACTCTGCAAGTCCCGCACGCGCCGTCGCCTCCGCACACATGGCTGATGGTGACACCGAGCTCGAGCGCGCACGAGAGAAGGGTCCGCCCGGCAGGGAACTCAGCCGCTTTGTCCTGATCCTCGAACGTGACTCGCGGCATGAAGTGATGATTTTATCAATCAGGTCCTTCGGCTGGTGTAGGGCACGGCTGCGCCGTGCCGCACCCCCGCCTTCGGGACGCCGCAGACGTGCCTGACAACAGATGACGCGGCATTCACGCGAGCGCCCTGTGCGCCATGTACGAGCTGCGCACGAGCGGCGCCGATTCGACGTGCATGAAGCCGAGCTCCATCGCTCTCTTCCCGAGCTCGGCGAACTCCTCGGGCGTGTAGTACCTGCGCACGGGATGATTGCGCTCGCTCGGCGCGAGGTATTGACCCATCGTGAAGATCGCTACGCCGTTCTCCCGCAGATCGCGCGCGACGTCCAGGATCTCGCGCTCCGTTTCACCGAGGCCGAGCATGAGGCTCGATTTGGTGAGCATGCCCGCGTCGTGCGCCCATCGCAGAATCTCCAGCGATCGATCGTACTTCGCCACCGGTCGCACTTGCGGATAGAGGCGCGGAACGGTTTCGATGTTGTGCGCGAGCACTTCCGGTTTCGACTCGATGACGATCTGCAGCGCGTCGCGATTGCCCTCGAGATCGGAGATCAGCACTTCCACCGCCGCGCCGGTGCGCTCGCGAACCGCGCGAACGGTGCCGGCGACATGCGCGGCGCCGCCGTCCGGCATGTCATCGCGATTGACCATGGTGATCACGGCGTGCTTCACGCGCATTTTCTCCACCGCCTCCGCAACGCGCCTCGGCTCGTCGGCATCGGCGGCGCCCGGAATTCCGCGCGACACCGCGCAGAACGTGCAGCGGCGCGTGCAGATCTCGCCTAACACCATGAACGTTGCCGTGCCCGCCCCCCAGCATTCGAAAATGTTCGGACAGCGGGCTTCCTGACAGACGGTGTTGAGCGCGAGGTCGTGCATCAGCTGCGCGACCGGCAGGCGATCGAGATCGCCCGGAACGCGGACCTTCAGCCACGGCGGCCGGATCCCGGCGCGTTTATTCATCGCAGCTTCGACTCCAGCCGCTCCAGCGCTTCGCGATCATCGCTCCAGCGGATCTTTTCATACGCCTCGTCGAAGCGGAACCAGCCGAAGGCATCGTGTTCGTGCGCGTCCATCCGGATCGGCACGCTCGACGCGAGCTGCGCCACGAATCCGACTTCCGATGCGATGATCGGGCCGGGGTGGCGGGCGGCGAGGTACTGCGACTCGATCATGAACGACTGCTCGAGATCGAGCGGATCCGGCTCGCCGCGATTGCCGGTCTCCTCGACGATCTCGCGCCGCGCGGTCTCGAGCGGTGTTTCGCCATCCTCGATCGAGCCGGTAATCGGCTGCCAGAAGTTGCCGCGCTCCGGCTTGCGATGCAACAAAAGAACACGATGGTCACTTCGTCGGTGCCGCTCCTCCGGGCGGCCGTCATGAACCATCACTTTGACGAGGCGGATCGTCTCCGCCACCGGCACCATCTCGCGCTCGAACACGTCCGCGAAATGCTTGACGATCACGCGCCGCACTTCACGACCGGATGGACCACCGCCCCCGAATGGAGCACCGGCTTCAGCCGGTCCCGCGTCTTCAGCCGGTCCCGTTACCGGCTGAAGCCGGTGCTCCATTTCTTTTGCGATCGACGTCACTCCCGAGCCGCGAATGCCGCACGGCGTGATGAGCCGGAAGTGCTCGAGGTTCGTATTCACGTTCAGCGCGAATCCATGCGAGGTCACCCATCGCGCGATGCGGACGCCGATCGCCGCGATCTTGTCGTTGCCGACCCAGATGCCTCTCTTGCCGCCGACGCGCGTCGCCGTGATTCCGTACTCCGCGACGGTGCGGATCAGCACCTCTTCGAGCTTCGTGACGTACTTGCGAACGTCGCGGTTGCCTTCGCCGATGTGCAGAATGGGGTAGCCGACGATCTGGCCGGGGCCGTGGTAGGTGATGTCGCCGCCGCGCGTGGTCTCGTAAAAACGGACGCCCACTCTTCGCAGCGCGTCCTCATCGGCGAGCAGATTCGCCGCATCGCCGCCGCGGCCTAACGTGATCACCGGCGGATGCTCGAGCAGCAGCAGCTGGTCGGGAATCTCGTTCGACTGCCGCAGCGTGACGAGCTTCTGCTGCAGATGCATGCCGTTCTCGTACGTGACGAGATGGAGGTTGCGCAGCTCGCAGATACGGGTCACTGGCCGCCTTCTTCCGAGGGAGAGGGCACCACCGCGCGCGAGTGCCTTTTCCCATGATGGACAGTGCCGCGAAGCGGCGGATGACGGGCGATCACGTACCCCTCCGAACGATGATCTGCGCGCGCAATTTCTTTGCGTCGCGGACGACGCCGGGATCGGCCGCGGTCTTCAGCAGCTCGTCGAGCGTCGTCAGCGCTTCCGAGTATTTTCCAACGTTCACGAGGGCGACCGCTTTGTTGTACGCGTCGATCTCGCGGTTGGTCGCCGCGGCGCGCATGATCTCGTCCGCCTGATTCGTCAGATCCTTCCGCGCATCGAGATCCTCGGTGTTCGCGGCCAGGTCGCGGATGACCGCCGCCGCTTCGTCGAGCTTCTGCTGCTTCAGCAGATCGTGCGCGCGGGAGAGCTCGACGCGCAGCTCGGTCGCCCGCAGCGCGTACGAGACCTGCGGATTGCGCGCCTTCTCGAGCGCGGCGAACAGCGGATCCGCCTTCGCGCGATCGCCGGTGCGGCGATAGAGCGCGAACAGATGCACGCCGTAATCGAGCCGTCCCGGCGCGAGCTCGTGCGCCTTCTCGAGCGCAACAATGCCGGGCGCAAAGTCCTTCTCCACAATGTAGCTCGTGCCGAGGTCGCCCCAG
Organism: Thermoanaerobaculia bacterium; assembly: GCA_035516895.1. Lineage (GTDB taxonomy): Bacteria > Acidobacteriota > Thermoanaerobaculia > Gp7-AA8 > Gp7-AA8 > Gp7-AA10. The sequence goes on from DATIZY010000109.1 coordinate 12,441, forward strand.
GCGCGCGCGTCGTTCGGCGCGAGCGTCGTCGCTTTCTGCGCAAGCTCGCGCGCTCTGCGGAACTTCGCCGCGTCTTCCGGCTCGACTTCCTCCGCTTCGGCCAGCGGTCCGATCTGCTTGCCGAGAAGCGAGTCGGCATACTCGGTGTAGAGATCGGCGTCATTCGGATCGGCGGCGATCGCCTTCTCGTACTCGCCGAGCGCAGCGAGCGCGCGAGCGTGGTGCGGGTTGACGAGGAGAGCCTCGCGGAAATGCCGCTCCGCGTCCGCGCTCGCATCCTCGACCTGCGACAGGAATTTGCCGAGGCGGTACAGCAGGTCGGCGCGGTCGAGAGGCGCGATCACGACCGTCGCGTCGGCATTCGGGACTTTGAGCACAGTCCCGAACAGCGGCCGCGCGCCGCTCATGTCGAACGCGCGTTCCATGTCGAGGAGCGAACGGTCGTAGCGCGCGCGAAGCGACGCTTCGACGCTCTGGCCCGACTCGACGTCGCGGAGGAAATCGTAAAACGCGACCCCGTTCGTGCGGATCAGCCACGCGACGATCGCCCAGCTCTCGGCGTAAAACGCGCGCTGCGTGTCCGCCGCGCTGTACATGTGCGACTCGGATGTCATCGCGAAAAGCTCGTCGATCGGAAGCCGGCGTCGCTCCCGGAGCAGCTGGACGTGCGCCGGGATCGGCTCGCCGGCGCGAATCGATCCGTTCCGCAGCTCGGCGTTGCTGAAGTATTCGGCGAGTCCCTCTTCGAGCCAAAGCGGCGGACGCGTGCCGCTGTTCGTGACGAGGTAGTGAATCAGCTCGTGAAACGGCGTGCGATCGTCGCCGGACGAGCGGCTCTCGATCAGCATCGATGCGATGTTTTTCGATGAGATGAAAAGTCCCGCGACGTGCGCGTCCTTCTCTCCGACCAGCATGTCGAAATACGGCTGCGCCTCGGAATGGCGCCCGAAGATGAAGACGCGCGTCGGCTCGGCCGAGGCCGCAAACTGCGGCGAGGTCTGCGTCAGCGCAGCGGCGAGCGTCTCGAGGCTCGCGGCGATGTCGCGCGTGCGCTTGCCACCGGCGCTGCTGATGAAAACGAAGTGCTTCGAGCGCGCGAGGATCCACTGCTCGTGCGGATCGGGAAACGGGATCGGCTGCAGCGCGTGGCGCCCGCGCCCTTCGCCCTGCACACCTTTGAGGACGGGCGGGATGAACTGCGGTGCGGGCGACGCTTCAACCGGCCAACCGGCGAAAGCCGCTCCGCACACCAGCAACAGCAGCGCTGCGCGAAGACGGGACATCTACAACGTAAACTGTCCCGCCTCCAGAACTGATTTCACCCCCGCCATGAACTGGTCGGCGACCGCACCATCGATCAGCCGATGGTCGAAGGTGAGCGAGAGGATGCACATCGAGCGGATGGCGATGAAATCGCCGTCGTCCGTCTCGACCACCACAGGCCGCTTCTTCACGCCGCCGACGCCGAGGATCGCGACCTGCGGCTGGTTGATGATCGGCGTTCCGAACAGTCCGCCGAAGACGCCGGGGTTCGTGATCGTAAACGTGCCGCCCGCGACATCGTCGGGGCTGAGCCGCTTCGTTCGCGCGCGCTCGCCGAGATCGTTGATCGACTTTGCCAGGCCGAGGATGTTCTTCTCGTCGGCGTTTTTCACGACGGGAACGATGAGGCCCCAATCGAGCGCGACGGCGATGCCGATGTTGTAATCGCGGTGGTAAATGATGTTGTTCTCGTCCATCGACGCGTTGATGACCGGGAACTCTCGCAGGCCGGCGACGATGGCCTGAACGATGAACGGCATGTACGTCAGTTTCGTGCCGCGCTCCGCGTATTCCTGCTTGTACTGCCGGCGGAGCTTCTCGATGTTCGTGAAGTCGACTTCGAAGACCGTCGTCACATGGGCCGAGGTCTGCTTCGACAGGACCATGTGTTGCGCGATCTTCTTGCGCATCACCGACAGCGGCTCGAGGCGGATCGACTCGCCGGATTTGAATTCGATCGATGGAGCCCCGGCTTTAGCCGGGAGACCCACGGCCAATGGAGCCCCGGCTTTAGCCGGGAAACCGGCTGAAGCCGGTGCTCCACTTGGCTGTGCTCCACTTGCTCCACCTGGCTGCTGAAGAGCCGACAGGACGTCGTTCTTCGTCACGCGCCCGGAGACGCCGGAGCCCTGGATCTGCGAGATGTCGACATTGTTTTCCGCGGCGATTTTGCGAACGAGCGGCGAGGACTTCGTCCGGCGCCGCTCTTCGAGCGAGGCGACTTTCTCGGGCTCTTTCTGTGGAGGAGTCGCGGCCCTCGGCGGCTCGGTCGGAGGGGTCGCCGCGGGCTTCGGTGCAGGAGGCGGCGTCCTCGCCGGTTCGGGGGCGGCCTTCACAGGGGCCGGCTGAGCGCCCGCCGCTCCACCGTCGATACGTGCGACGACCGAATTCACTGCCACCGTCTGCCCCTCGTTCACCAGCACTTCGGACAGCGTTCCCGAAGCGGGTGCGGGGATCTCGGCGTCGACCTTGTCGGTCGAGATCTCGAGCAGCGGCTCGTCGCGCTCGACTTTGTCGCCGGGCTTCTTGATCCAGCGAACGACCGTCCCCTCGGCGATCGATTCGCCCATTTGCGGCATTACGACATCAATGGCCATGGTTACTCCAATCGGCGGGCAGGTCGTAGCGGGTGGCGAGTCGGCCCGCTTCACGCTATCCGCCGGATCCTTCAATATGCAAGCAGCTCGCGCGCTGCCATGACAACTTTATCTTTGTTTGGCAGCACATATTCCTCGAGCGGCGGCGAATAGGGCGTCGGCACGTCGAGCGCGCCGATGCGTTTGACGGGCGCGTCGAGGTAATCGAATGCTTTTTCCGCGATCCGCGCCGCGAATTCGGCGCCGGCGCCGCCGGTCAGCGGAGCCTCGTGCAGGATGATCACGCGATTCGTTTTCGCGACCGATTCGAGGATCGCCGCTTCGTCGAACGGCAGGATCGTGCGCAGATCGACGATCTCCACGCTCACTCCGTCCTTCTCCAGCTCCTTCGCGGCGTCGTCGGCGACGTAGACCATCGCGCCCCACGTGATGATCGACAGATCCTTGCCCGCGCGCCGCAGGTTCGCCTTTCCGATCGGCACGACGAAGTCTTCCTCGGGGAGATTCTCCCTGATGCGGCGGTAGAGAAATTTGTGTTCGATGTAGATGACCGGATCGTCGTCGCGGATTGCCGCCTTGAGCAATCCTTTCGCGTCGTAGGCGGTGGCGGGCGAGACGATCTTCAGCCCCGGCCGGTTCATGAACATCGCCTCGGGGCTGAGCGAATGAAACGGCCCGCCGTGCACGCCCGCGCCGGCGGGACCGCGCACGACGATCGGACACGCGCTGCCGACGCGATAGCGGGACGTGGCGGTGAAGTTGACCAGCATGTCGTACGCGCAGGTGATGAAGTCGATGAACTGCATTTCGGCGATCGGACGCATGCCCATGAGCGCGGCGCCAGACGCGGCTCCGACGATCGCAATCTCGGAGATCGGCGTGTCAATCACGCGCTCGGGGCCGAAGCGCTCGATGAGGCCGGCGCTCGTTTTGAACGCGCCGCCGTAGGCGCCGACGTCTTCGCCCATCAGAAACACGCGCGGATCGCGCGCCATCTCCTCGGACATTGCCTGCGTGATCGCGTCGATGTAGCTCGTTTCCATTCGTTTCTCGTCCCGGGACTCGGGGCGTCAACCTTCCCAATACCCGTCGCCCGCAAACAGGCCCTTCGTCGCTTCCTCGCCGCGCGGCATCGGCGAGCGCTCTGCTTCATCGGTTGCGGCATCGACTTCCGCGCGCACGCGCTGCTGAATCGATTCGAAATCGTGCTTCGAGGCCATTCCGCTCTCGATCAGCGCCGCCTCGAAGCGATCGACGGCATCGCGGCCACGCCACTGATCGATGAGCTCCTGCGGCACGTACGACTGGTTATCGTGCTCGGCGTGGCCTTTCAATCGAAACGTCTTCACTTCGAGCAGCGTCACGCCTTCGCCGGCACGCGCGCGATCGACGGCATCTTTCGCCGCCCGATAGACAGCGAACACGTCGTTGCCGTCGACTGTCAGGCCGCGGCAGCCGAAGGCGTACGCTTTGTCCGCGAGCGTGCGGGCCGCCGTCTGCTTCGACGTCGGTGTCGAATACGCGTAGGCGTTATCTTCGATCACGACGACCATCGGCAGCTTCTGCACCGACGCGAAATTCATCCCTTCGAAAAATGCGCCGGTGGAAGAGCCGCCGTCGCCGATGAACGCCATCGCCACGAGCGATTTCTTCTGCATGCGCCCGGCGAGCGCGACCCCGGCCATGACCGGGATCATGTCGCCTAACATCGAGATCTGGCCGATGAAGCCGTCGCGCGCGGGATGGCCGAAGTGGATGTTGAGCTCGCGCCCGCGCGTCGGCGAATCGCCTTTGGCCATGTACTGGCGGATGATGTCGGCCGGCTTCGCGCCCGCCACGAGAATCGCGCCGAGGTTGCGGATGAGCGGCTGGACGACGTCGCCCTGCTTGAAGTCGAGGGCGTACGCCGCGGCGACCGATTCGCCCTCCTGGCCCAGCGAGCGATACAGCCCGCCGATCACTTTCGCCTGCCGGAACAGCGCGACCAGACGCTCCTCGAGTGTGCGCGTCAAACGCAGGTAGTAGTCGATCTCGAGGAGTTGCTGTTTCGTGAGATTCATCGGTTCGCGGTGGCGGTCCCGAGTCGCGGGCCGTTGTTGATCCCGTCGGGGTCCCGGACGTCTTATTGATGGATCGAGTGTCCCGACACGTCCTCTGCCGCTTCCATCATTGCTTCGGACAGCGTCGGATGGGCGTGGATCGTCTTTGCGATCGATTCGCTCGTCGCTTCGAGCTCGAGCGCCGAGCAGCCCTCGACGATCAGCTCGGTCGCGTGCGGACCGACGATGTGCATGCCGAGGACCTCGTCGTATTTTTTCTCCGCGACGATTTTGACGAGGCCGCCCGATTCCGCGAGGATGCGCGCTTTCGAGTTGGCGGTGAACGGAAATTTGCCGACCTTGACGTCGTAGCCGCGTTCGCGCGCCTTTTTCTCCGTCAGGCCGACCGATGCCACTTCCGGATCGGTGTAGGTGCAGTTCGGAACATGATCGTAGTTGAGCGGCCGCACGTCCATGCCTTTCATGTGCTCGATCGCCAGAATCCCTTCGGCCGAGGCGACATGGGCGAGGGCGGGGGTGGGGACGATGTCGCCGATCGCGTAGACGTTCGGTTCGGCGGTGCGCATGAATTCGTCCACCTGCACCATTCCGCGGTCGAGTTTCACTTTCGTTTTCTCGAGCCCGCAGTTTTCCGTCACGGCGCGGCGTCCGGTGGCGGAGAGGACGACGTCGACATCGAACGTCTGCTGTTTGCCTTTCGTCGAGACGACGACTTTGACGCCGTTCGCGTGCACCTCCGCCGATTCGACTTTCGCATCGGTGTAGACGTCGATGCCTTTCTTTTTGAAGAGGCGCGTGAATTCCTTCGCCACTTCTTCGTCTTCGATCGGGAGCAGCTGCGGCAGGACTTCGACGATGGTCGTCTTCGTGCCGAAGCGCGCGAAGATCGAGGCGAATTCGCAGCCGACCGCACCGGCGCCGATGACCAGCATCGACTTCGGCACTTCCTGCAGAAGGAGAATGTGATCGGAGTTGATGATGCGTTTGCCGTCCGCTTTGATGTGCGGCAGGTCCTTCGGTACGGAGCCCATCGCCAGAATGATGTTGTTCGCGTTCAGCGTGCGCGGCTCGTTGCCGGTGACTTCGACGATGCCTTTTCCGGCGATGCGGCCGAAGCCGGTGATGCGCTCGACCCTGTTCTTCTTGAAGAGAAACTCGATGCCTTTCGCGTTCTTGTCGACGACCTGCTGCTTTCGGTCCTGTCCCGCTTTGAAGTCGAGCTGAACGCCTCCGACGTTGACGCCGAATTCCTTCGCGCGATTGACGTGCTCGTAAATGTCGGCGTTTTCGAGCAACGCCTTGGTCGGGATGCAGCCGCGATGCGTGCACGTGCCGCCGACGAACGGATCTTTCTCGATCACCGCGACTCTCATTCCGAGCTGACCGGCGCGGATGCCGGCGACGTATCCGCCCGGTCCGCTTCCGATGATGACGACGTCGTATTGCTGATCTGCCATGGCGGCGCGGATTATAACGGCGGGTGGCGGGTAGCGGGTGGCGGGCAGGCCCACCCGCCACCCGCCACCCGCCACCCGCCAATTGCTACCCGCTATTGCGCGGGGACGTACGTCGGATCCTGCGTGATCTGATCGATCACCGATCCATACGCGGTGACGCGACCGCTTCCGCTCGTCACCGAAACGCTCACCCGGGCGTTGTAGACCGTGCCGGCGCCGAAGCTGTCGAGCGAGAACTGCTTGAACTCATGCGCCGCGAGCGGGATGTCGGTGCTGATCGCGAACTTCGAATCGGGGAGGATCAGCGACACGTGCGCGGTGGCCGGCTCTCCGGACGTTTCGGCGAGGCCGATGTTCGTGCGGTAGTTCGATGACGACTCGAGCTGCAGCACGTTGAGCGGCTGATCGCCGGAACCGACACCTTGAGCCGAGGTGACTCCGGGGATGAACTGGCCGTAGGTGCCGGAGCTCAGCTGCGTGTACGTGCGCGCCGTGGCGACGAGGCTCGAGTCGCTCGCGGTGCCGACCACGAGCGAGCCGGCGGTGGTGCTGCCGAGCTGGGGCCACGTCGAGGCGATGAGGTCATCGATCGCCAGAACGGAGTTCGGCGCGATCGTTTTCGTTGCGGTGACGGGGTTCGCCGCGCTGCCCAGCGCGTAGTACGACAACGTGACGGGCGCGGAGCTCGTGCCGCTGTTGAAAATGCGAACGTCGCTCTTCCAGTGTGCGGCGCCGGTGTTGAAATCGCCGACGCCCGCGAGCGTGTAGCTCTGCGCGGTGACGCTTCCCCTCGCCACGGCCGAAACGCTTCGCGGATCGTTCGTGACGTTGTCGATCACCGATGCATACGTGGTGATCATGGCGCCGTTCGTCGATGTGTTTTCGACCTCGACGCGGCCATCGGTCAGCGGCGGCAGCACGTTGCTGAGCTGAATGTGTCCGCCCGGCGGAATCGATTCGGGAATCGCCGCGATCTCGTTTCCGGAGTCGTCGAGGACGTGCAGGACGACGCTGGCCGGCTGGCCCGCTGCTTCAACGAGGCCGATGTTCGTGCGGAACGCGCTCGATTGCGCGATCTGCTGGAGCGAGAGCCGCGCGCCTTGCGCGGCGAACTGGGAGAACGGAATCGCCGGGATGAACTGACCGAACGTGCCGTTCGTCGTTTCGTCGAACGTGCGGCTCGATGCAACGGTTTGAACCGAAGGCGCCGTCGCCAGGGTCGTCGTATCCGAGGTGAGCGGGCGGATCTCGAGCACGCCGGTCGCGGCGCCGCCGTCGGAGCCGATGCCGAAGAAACTGGTGAGGATGTCGTCGAGCGCCATCGTGTCGCCCGGCTCGATCTCGATCGTCGTCGACTGACCGGTTTGCGTTCCGTCGGTGCCTGACAGCGTGAAGTTGAGCTGATATTTCTGCGTGTCGGCGGATGTGTTGGCGACGCGCACATCCGATTCGAACATCGAGTCGTTCGCGCCCGGCGCGTGGCCGACCGCCGGGACGATGAGCGAGTTCGGCGGCGGCGTGTTCTTGCCGGCGGGAAGAACGGGCGTGACGAGGCTGACCGAAACCGGCACGACGGGCGTGACGCCGTTCGCGCGAATCGAACCCGATGCGGAGCCGGAGCTCACGATGACCGTCCCGCTGTTGGTGCCCAGCTTCATCGCCGACGGATCGAACGTGACGTTGATCGTCGCACCGTTCGGGCCGGCGGTTCCGGTCGCCGGCGTGACCGTGATCCACGGTTTGTCGCTGCGGGCGGAAAACGCGACCGGCGGATTCTGCGGCGCGAGCGCGATCTGCTGCGTGATTCCGTTCTGCACGCCGACGTCGACGCTCGTGGTGCGCGTCTCTGACGGCATCACCACCACGCTGACGACCTTCGAGTACGCGCTGTGGTCGTCGCTGCAGTTGCTGATCGCACGTACGCGGTAGAAGTAGCGCTGCGGCTGCGAGGTGGTCGTGCGCGTGAGCGTCGTCGACGTGTCGGTAATCGTCTGCGTGGCGGCCTTCGCGAAATTCATCGCCATCGATTCCTGCAGCTCGTAGTTCGTCGCGTTCGCCACCGAGTTCCAGTTGATCGTGAACGGCGTGCCGCTCGCGACCTGTCCCGGCGCCTTCGCCTGCGGGCGGGCGGGCGTGGCGCACGCCGGTGCATTCTTGCGAACCGAGAATCCGGAGATCGCCGAAGTCACGCTCGGGCAGTTCGGGAGGATCGCTTCGACGTACCAGTCGACCGCTCCCGCGGGCATTTGCAGCGTCGCTTTGTTCGCCGTGGTCGTCGTCAGGACGCTTGCTTGATCGTCATCGTCCGGTGCTGCCCAGATCTTGTACTGCGTGGCGTTCGGCACCGCCGACCATGAGAAGTGCACGTTCGATGTCAGGCCAGTCGCGCCATCGGCGGGCGTCATCAGCAGTGGCTGGCGATCGCTGCACGCCGTCACCGGAATGGAAAAAGTGAAATGCTGCGACTCCACCGGCGGACATGCGGCGAAGAATGCAACGACGAACCATTCGAAGGAACCTTCCGGCACCCGCCGTGTCAGAGTCGTGTTGGTCGTTTGGCCGAGGATCGTGGCGGAGCCGTTGTTGTGGCGGGCGAGGAGCGCGTAGCCGACTGCGCCGCTCACCGGATTCCATGCGAATTGAACGGGCGAGGCGACACTCGCGGCACCGTTCGCCGGTATCACGAGCTGCGGGACGTCCGGACCGCAGTTGGCGTCGCGCGGAATCGTGAATGTCTCGTGCACGGATTTCGTCGCCGGACAGCTGTCGAAGTCGGACTCGACCCACCATTCGATCGCGCCGGGCGGCAGGTTCTGATCGATCGATGTCTCATCGCCGCCGGTCTTGGCGATCACCACGTTCCTGCCCGCGGCGTTCTTGCTCCAGACCCGATAGCCGGTCGCGTCGGGAACCGCGCTCCAGACCAGCGTGACCGGCGCTGTGATGCCGGTCGCGCCGTTCGCCGGGCTGATGAGCACCGTCTTCCCGTTCGAGCACGCGGCCACGGGAATCGTGAACGTCGCCTTGCTCGAAGCGACAGCAGGGCAACCGGCGAAAAGCGCTTCAACGTACCAGGTGATCGCGCCGGTGCCGACGTCCTGCTGCAGACTCGTGGACTTCGTGTCGCCGACGTCTTCGAATGGCTCGCTGTCGCTCGACACCCAAACGCGATAGAGCACCGCGTTCGCCGCGGCATTCCAGGTGAACGTGACCGGTCCGCTCGGCTGCGTGCCGTCAAGCGGCGACGCGAGCGTGGGAGCCTGATTCGAGCCGCACGTCGCCGCTTCCGACACGGTCATGTGCTGATGCGGCGAGAAGACCGAAGGACACGACGCGAAGAGCGCCTCGATGTACCACTCGATGTTTCCGCTCGGCAGCGCGACGGACTGCGTCTTGTTGCTGCTGCGCGCCATGACGGCAAACGGACCGCCGTCGACCGATGCCCAGATTCGATATGCCGTCGCATTCGAGACCGCGGTCCACGAAACCGACACGGGCGAGCTCACCGTCGCGTTGTCGGCCGGACTCTGCAGCGCAATCGATCCGCCGCACGACGGCGCGGGGATCGTGAACGTGGAGTTCGCTGATGCGATATCCGGACAGGCGGCGAAGCTCGTGTCGACGCGCCAGGTGATCGTCCCCGTGCCGACGAGGCGGCTCACGGACGTATCGGTGGTCTCGTCGGCGAGATCGCCGTTGATGAAGAGCTTGTAGCCGGCCGCGTCCGGCACCGCGCTCCATTGAAACGTCACCGGCGATGCCGTCACGGTCGAGCCGTTCGCCGGCGCAACGAGAGTGGCGGCCGTCGTGCTGCACGACGCGCCGGTCGTCACCGTGAAGGTCGCGAAGCGGGAAAACGTCGACGGGCAATTCGGAAACTGCGCCTCGACAAACCATGTCACGCTGCCTTCCGGAAACGGTTCGGAGATCTGCGTCGCGGTGGTCGTCGCCACGACGACGGGCGCCGCACCGTTCAGCGACGCGAACACGCGATAGCCGGAAGCACCGGTCACGCGCGTCCACGAGAGCATCACGGGCGATGTCAGATTGTTCGCGCCGTTCGTTGGCGTCTGCAAAACGGGCGATGAAGGGTTTTGCGGACACGACGCTGTCCCGCTGACCGCGGTGAATCGAAAATGCGGCGATGTCGCTACGGTGGGGCAGGATGAATCGCCGAGCGCGTCGACCCACCACTCGACGCTCCCGGATGGGAGGCTGATCGAGTACTGGCTGTCGGTGGTCAGCGCGATGATGTTCGCCGTGCCGCCGTTGAACGAAGCCCAGACGCGGTAGGCGTTCGCATTCGGCACATCGTTCCAATCGAAATTCACGGGCGAGGCAACGTTCGAAGCGCCGTTCGCGGGCGCAACGAGCTGCGGCGGCTCCGTCGGACAGGCCGCGAAGACGCGGATCGTGTACGCAGCGACAAACGCCACCGCCATCTTTTTCATGAGTGGTACTTGTTGCCTCCCGTGTTGAACAGGACGACCGTATCGCTCTCGGAAATGGTCCCTTCCTCGATTAGACGCCGCACCCCCAAAAGTGCTGCGCCTCCTTCGGGACCGGTGTCGATGCCCTCTCTCGTGCGCATCTCCTCTGCGGCCGGCTCGATCCGATCTTCGTCGACCGCGACCGCTCCGCCGTGGGACTCCCGTAACGCCCTCAGCATCAACCGGTCGCCGATCGCCCTCGGCACCCGCAATCCCCAGGCAGAGGTTCGGGCGTTTTGCCATTCCGGCGCGTTCTCGAGGTTCTGCTCGAATGCGCGGACGACAGGCGCGCAGCCGCTCGATTGCACGCTGAACATCCGCGGCCGTTCCTTACCGATCCAGCCGAGGCGCTCCATCTCCTCGAAGGCTTTCCACATGCCGATGAGTCCTGTGCCGCCGCCGGTGGGGTAGAGAATCGCGTCGGGCAGGCGGCCGAGGTCCTCGAGGAGCTCGTAGCCCATGATTTTCTTGCCCTCGACGCGATACGGCTCCTTGAGCGTCGACAGATCGAAGCCGCCGTTCGCGGCGATGAACTCCTGCACGCGCTTACCGGCGTCCGTGATCAGACCTGCGACGAGCTCCACCTGCGCGCCGTAGCTGCGGCATTCGTCGACGATCGACCTCGGCGTGTCCTTCGGCATCGCCACGAACACCGGCAGTCCCGCGCGCGCGCCGTACGCGGAGAGCGCGGCGGCGGCGTTGCCGGCACTCGGCGCGGCGAGGCTGCGTGCGCCGTTCTGCCTCGCCATCGTGACCGCGGTCGCCATGCCTCGCGATTTGAACGAGCGCGTCGGGTTCTTCGACTCGTCTTTGATCCAGACGTTCGCGAACTGCTTCGATTTCAAAAGGGGCGTGATGCCTTCGCCGAGCCTGACGGGATCATCGCCCGGAAGCACTTCGATGTAGCGCCACATCGTCGGCTCGCGCTTCGTGATCTCGCGACGGAGCTCGGGCGCGGGCGAGAGGTCGTAGCGGACGAGGATCGGCGCGCCGCACTTGCGGCAGACGTTGATGAGCTGGTTGGGGTCGTAGCGCTCGGAACACGCCGAACATTCAAGATGGAAGGAGAATCGTCGCATCAGCTCTCCGTCATCCCGAGCGTAGCGAGGGACCCGGGCGGGCAATGCGGTCAGCGACCCATCCGCCCTGCCGGGGCCCCTCGCTACGCTCGGGATGACAGGAAGGGGCCATTCCTTCGGCCCCTACACATTTTACTGGCTCTGCTTGCCCGCTTCGTTGAGTTTCTTCTGCAGCTCGTCCATCGACTTCTGCGCTTCGCCGTCCTTCGACTCGTACTTCGACATCTCGGTCGTGAATGCGGCGAGCTCGGTGTCGTACTTTTTCAGCAGCTGGCGGTTGTATGCGATCGACGGATCTTCATTCGCCGTCGCCTGCTGGCCCTCTTTCGCCGTCTGGGCGTAGTTGTCCAGCATCTGTTTGTACATCTGCTTCGTCTGATCGTCCTTCGCCTCGTCGTAGGCCTTCTTCGTCTGCTGGTACGCGGCGTCCATCTGTTTCGACATCGCGTTCGTCAGCCCTTCGGCGAACGCGGCGGTGCTGGCCTCGAGGACCTTGCCCTTGACCCAGAGGTACTCCTGCGTGTTGTAGCCGAGGTCTTTGGCGGCGCGGATGTCGGCGGTGGCGAATTCGGCGGCCGACTGCATCGTCTTGATGCCTTCGAACATGCCGGAGAGCGAGTGTTTGTTCTGATCGGCGCTCTTCGAATGCTCTTCCATCTCCGCCTTTGCGACTTTGGCGATGTCCTTCTCGTGCTGCCGCACCTTGAGGTACATCTGAATCTGCGCATCGGTCAGCTTGCCGTCTTTCGGCGGAGCGTACTTGTCTTTCGACACGTCCTTCATCAGGTCGATCGTGCCGCGATTGTCGAGATCTTTCGCAATCTTTGCTTTCTCGGCGAGCTCTTTGACCTTGCAGCCACCGAGGAGGAGGGACACACCGATCACAAGGGGGAGGATGCGACGCATGGAATGCTCCTTCAAATAAGAATTGATTGCGCGAAATTGTAGCAGCTATTGGCCGATTTGATTTTTCAATCGCGAGGTGAGGTCGGTGAGGGTCCGCAGCACGTCACTTAATGATCCTTCGAGCTGCCGGACGCGCTGCTCGAGCGCCTGGATCTGGCCGTTGCTGGCAGCTGCGACGGGCGGGGGAGCGGGGGCCGGTTCTTCCATGACCGCGATCGACAGCGGCGTCTCATCCGCCGCCATCAGCTCCTCGGCACCCAGCTCTTCGATGTCGTCAGGAATCGGAACGGGGATCGCGCCCGAGAGCGTGGCGGGACGCTCGCGCCCTTCGAGGAGCTGCTCGAGGGAGACCTCTTCCATCTTTTCGTAGCCGGAGCTGAGCGGATTCGCGTCGGCTTCCGGGAACGGCATCGAGTCGCCGAAGGGATTCGCGTCGAGCTGCGGCTCGGGCTCGGCGACCGGAATCGGCAGCTTCTTCGTGCCGGCGACGGTCTTCGGCTTCGCGTGGTGCTTCGCCGGTTTTTCCGGCTTCTTCCGCTCGATCGGCTCGCTTTTTCCTTTGAGCCGGTTGTAGAGGTGCTTGGCGGTGATCTTCGAGACGAGCTTGAACGTCTCCATCACGCCTTCGCCTTTGATCGCCGACGCTTCCTGGTAGGGATAGCCTTCGAGGCCGAGCTGCTCCTGCAGATCTTCGACGGGGAGAACGCCCGGGATATCGCGCTTGTTGAACTGAACGACGATCGGGGTGTCGTCGGGATCGATCGAGTTCTCCCGCATGTTTTCGAGAAGGTTCGCGAAGCTTTCGCGATTCGATTCGACCATCGACGGCTGCGAATCGGCCACGAACACGATCGAGTCGGCGCCCTTGAGCACGAGCTTGCGGGTCTCGTTGTAGAAGACCTGGCCGGGGACCGTGTAGAGCTGCATCTTCAGATTGAAGTTGCCGACTTTGCCGATGTCGACCGGGAGCAGATCGAAGAAGAGGGTGCGATCGGTTTTCGTCGCCAGCGACAGCATCTTTCCCTTCTGTTTGGGATCGAGCTTGTCGAAGATGACCATCAGATTGGTGGTCTTTCCGCAGAGGCCGGGACCGTAATACACGATCTTCGCGGTCATCTCGCGCGTCGCGTGATTGAACAGGACCATCCGACGAGAGTATCGCATAATCGCCGGCGCCATGGACGACGCGCCGGTCGAGGTTCCGATCACCGATTCGATCGACCTGCATCCATTCCGGCCCGATGAAGTGCGCGACGTCGCGCTCGAATATCTGCGCGTCGCGCGCGAGCGGGGATTCCGCCAGGTGCGATTGATTCACGGCCGCGGCATCGGCATGCAACGCGCAAACATTCAGTCGATGCTGCAGTCCCTCGACTACGTTGAGAATTTCTGGGACGACGCGCACCTCGGAGCCACCGTTGTAGTGATCAGGACTGAGGACTTAGGACTGAGGACTTAGTATCTACGGCGTGTGGAGCGTTTTCGACCGAGGGACAATATCGGCATGAAGGTCGAACGCTTTGAAGATTTGATTGCCTGGCAAAAAGCCCGAGTGCTCACCCGCGAGGTTTATGTGCAAGCGATGCGAGGAAAGTTCGCTGACGATTACGTTCTCTCCAAACAGATCAGGAGCGCAGCGCTTTCAGTTTCCTCGAATATCGCTGAAGGTTTTGATCGCGGGAATCGAAATGAATTCACACAATTTCTTTCGATTGCAAAAGCGTCGTGCGCCGAGGTCCGCAATCATTTGTACGTCGCTGCGGACGTGGGATACATCGACGAGGCGACAGCGACAGCGCTTATCACCAAAGCGAACGAAGTCGCACGAATCGTCACCGGGCTGCGTACGGCGGTCGCAAAGCAGCGGAACCGCCCCACTAAGTCCTAAGTCCTGAGTCCTGAGTCCTTATGACTACGCTTGCAGAAGAATTGAGCCGCGTAAAAACGTACGAGTATTCTGCGGCGGACGTCGAGCAGTTCGAGGCGCTGCACGAGGAGATCCGCGCGCTCAAGAAAGAGCGCAACGCGGTGATCGTCGCACACAACTACTATCGCCCCGAGATTCTCAAGGTCGCCGATTTCGTCGGCGACTCGCTCGAGCTCGCGCTGATGGCATCGAACGTCAAGGATGCCTCCGTCATCGAATTCTGCGGCGTGCACTTCATGGCGGAGACGGCGAAGATCGTCAATCCGTCACGCACCGTGCTGCTGCCGAATCTTCTCGCCGGATGTCAGCTTGCCGATTCCGCGCCGGCGGAGGATCTCAAAGCGCGCATCGAGCAGCTGAAGAAGACGGATCCCGATCTCGCGGTGGTCAGCTATGTCAACACGACCGCCGCCGTGAAGGCGCTCTCCGACATCATCTGCACCTCGGCGAACGCTCCCAGGGTCGTGCGATCGCTGCCGAACAAGAACATCCTCTTCGTTCCCGATCGCAATCTCGCGAAGTTCGTCGCCGGGCAGGTGCCGGAGAAAAACATCATTCCATGGGAAGGCTTTTGCTACGTGCACCAGCAGATCACGCCGCAGGAAGTGCGGAGGATCCGCGAAACGAATCCCGATCTCGTCGTGCTCGTTCACCCCGAGTGCCGGCCGGACGTCGCCGCGCTCGCGGACGCGGTGCTGTCGACCTCCGGCATGGTCCGGTACGCGAAGGAAAAGCCGGCGAAGCGATTCCTCGTCGTCACCGAGTGCGGTCTCTCCGACCGTCTGGCCATGGAAGTGCCCGACAAAACGTTCGTCAAAGGCTGCAAGCTCTGCACGTTCATGAAGGTGACGACGCTCGACGACGTGCGCGATTCGCTCAAATACATGCGGTACGAAATCGAGGTGCCCGAGGACATCCGCGTTCCCGCCGAGCGCGCGCTGCGGCGGATGTTCGACGTGGTGTGAGGCCCGGCGTCAGCCGGTCGGCCGGCCAAAGCGGCCCGCACACCCCTATCGGCAGATCAGCTGATACACGCCGATGACGTCATCGTGCACGTCATCGAGATCCGCTTTCATCCTGCCGATCGTCGTCTGAAATTCGGCGTTGGTCTGAAGCGGCTGCATCCACGGATGCTTCACCCAGGTGTACCAGCCGTGATCGCCGAGCGCCTGCGCGCGATCGACCCACGCGAGCGCGTTCGCGGTGTCGCCGATCTTCGCATAGCAAAACGCCTGGCGCATTGCTGCCCAATGGTTCTTCTCCGCGTCCGGTTCGAACGATTTGAGCGCGTCGATCGCCGCGGCTTTGTCGCCGTTCGCCGCCGCAATCTCCGCCCGCAGGCTCTTGCCGAGGTACGTGTTTGGATTGAGCTGGAGGACGCGGTTCGTCTCCTCGGTCGCCGCGGGCAGGTTGCCCATCAGGATGTCGGCGACGGCGCGGATGTCGTGGCCGGAGACTTCCGTTTCCGGCGATTGCAGCGCCCACTGCGCGTTCTGCATCGCCCCTTCGGGATCGATGGAGTTCACGTACCAGTAGCCGCGCGATTTCGCGTCGTTCGAATTCGGATCGATCCGCACCAGCCGGTCGCCGACGCACTGCGCCTTTTGCAGCTCGCCGATCGAGACGAAGTAGGTGGTCATGCTGTTGAGCGCGTGCGGATCGTTCGGATTGAGGCGCAGCGATGCGAGGTCTTCGCGCACCGACTCACGGTAGCGATCGGGGAAGCGCACGAACGCACGCGCGAGCGCGAGGTGCGCCGCCGCGAGATTGGGATCGAGACGTACCGCCTGGCGCGCGTACCACTCGGTCTTCTGAGCGATGTCCGGCTCGGTGTCGAGCGCGCGCGCCTGGCCTAACGACAGCTCGATGGCCAGATCCGCGTACGCGGCGGCAAAATTCGGATCGAGCGCGATCGCGCGCTTCAGCGCCGCGATCTCCGCGCGATGCTCGGCTGGCACGAGGCTGCCCGTCAGCGCGCGCGCTTTCAGGAACTCCTCGTACGCTCTCGGATTCTGCGAGCGCGGCTCCGACGCGTGGCTGACCGGCTGCGCTCCGAGCTTCTGATTCAGCGCGCTCACCGTTCGCGCGGAGACCTCGTCGATGAGGTGCAAGAGATCGTGGCGGCGGCCGTCGATCGTGTCCGCCCAGACGTTGTAGCCCGTTCGTGCATCCGTCAGCTGCAGGTTGACGCGCACGAGATCGCCCGCGGCGAGAAAATGTCCCTGCAGCACGCCGTCGACGTGCAGCTTCTGTCCGGCGGTCTTCGCGTCCACCGGCTTCTGCGAATGAAAGGCGAGGACCGCGGACGTGGGCCGCACTTGCAGCGAGGAAATCTGCTGCAGGTTCGTCGTCAGCGCATCGGCGAGGCCGACCGAGAGGAATTCGTCCCTCGTCGTCGTCCCGATGTTCGAGAGCGGGAGAACGGCGAGCGAGCGAATCGGCGGCAGCGGCGCGGGCGCAGCGGTCGTCGTGGCAGGAACATTCGATGAGCGCTGCGCGAAGAAGATGGCAATGACGATGATCGCTGCCGATGCGGCGAGGACCGCCACACGGATCCAGTTCACGCCCGGCTTCGTCCGGCCGATGAGGCTCCGCGAATGCGAGATCGAATGCTTCGCGGTGACGGTCGTGAGCTCCTCGAGATCGTTGAGGAGGTCGCGTGCGCTCTGGTAGCGATCGGCGGGCTGCTTCTGCAGCAGCTTGCCGATCATCCGCGCGGCGGAGGGAGGGAACGTCGGATCGACGGGAACGAACGGCTCGGGCTCGGCGTCGCGGACTTTTTCGAGCACCATGAGCGGCACGTCCGAATCGAACGGCAGATGCCCCGTTGCCATCTGATAGAACACGACGCCGACGGAAAAGAGATCGCTCCGCTCGTCGGCGGGTTGACCGCGCGCCTGCTCGGGCGAGAGGTAGTGCAGCGTTCCGAAAAACTGGCCGGTGGCCGTCTCGATGGTCATCGGCACGTCGCGGTGGAGCGCCTTCGCCAGACCGAAATCGAGAATCTTCACGTGACCGTCCGGCTCGATGATGATGTTCGCCGCTTTCAGGTCGCGATGGACGATCCCACCCTCGTGCGCGGCGGCAACGCCCGCGGCGATCTGTTTCGCAATCTTCAGGAATTCCGCCGTCTCGAGCCGGACCGACCGCAGCCGCTGCGAGAGCGTTTCGCCCTCGCAGTACTCCATCACGATGAACGGGATGCCGCCGCTTTCGCCGACTTCGTAGATCGTGGCGACGTTTGGATGGCGGATTGCCGCCGCCGTCCGCGCCTCGCGAAGGAATCGCGCGCGCCGCTCGTCGGTTCCGACGTCCTCGGCGTGCAGGACTTTGAGCGCGACAGGGCGGTCGAGGCGCGGATCGCGCGCCAGGTAGACTGTCCCCATCCCGCCCTTGCCGAGGACCCGGAGAACTTCGAAGCGATCGAACGACTGCGGGACTGCGCTCATCGGCCCGGAGGCGATTCTACAATGGGGGTCGTTCGTGGTTCGTGATTCGTGGTTCGACAGACACGAAGCACAAGGCACGAACCACGAACCGAGACAATGCTCGAACTGATCGAAGACCGCATTCCATCCGCCGGCATTGGCGCGACCGTCGACGAGCTCATCGACCTCTACGGCGGTGCCCTTCAGTCCTCGGCCGAGCAGCAGCGGCGATTCGTGCTGCCGCTGCGCCGTGGAGTCCCGGTCGCGGGCGGGATCGAGTGCACCGTTTCCTGGGCGGTCGAGACTGGCGATGAAGCGACCGTGACGCTGACCTGCGATCGCGAAGTGGACGCGCCGAAGTGGCAGCGCGTCGCGCTCCTCGTCGTCGGTGTGATCGGCGCGATGCTCTTCATGCTCTGGCCGTTCTTCGGCACTGCGGGAAACCAGATGGGCACGCTCGCGTGGGTGGGCGGCTTCGTCGCGCTGGCTGTCTACTTCATCACGCTCCGCCGCAACTCGGGAGGGATCGCGCACGATTTTCTGCAGCGCCTCGCGCGGCGGCAGCGCGCTACAGACGATCGGTGAGGATCGTCTTCGCGATCGTTGCCAGCTGCATGTTCGACGTGCCCTCGTAGATCTTGCCGATCTTCGAGTCGCGCCAGAACTTCTCGACCGGGTACTCCTTCGTGTATCCATTCCCGCCGAACAGCTCGACGGAGACCGACGTCACGCGCTCGCACACCTCGGACGAAAACAGCTTCGCCATCGCCGCTTCCCGCAGAAACGGTTTGCCCGCGTCTTTGAGCCGCGCCGCGTTGTAGACCATGAGCCGCGCCGCTTCGAGCTGCGTCGCCGCGTTCGCGATCTGAAACTGGATTCCCTGGAAGTCGGAGATCGGCTTGCCGAACTGCCGCCGATCCTTCGAGTAGGCGATCGCGTACTCGAGCGCGCCGCGCGCGACGCCGATCATCTGCGCGCCGATGCCGATACGCCCCTCGTTGAGCGTCTCGATTGCGATCTTGTAGCCCTTGCCGACTTCGCCGAGCACGTTTTCGCGCGGGACGCGGCAGTCTTCGAGGATCAGCTCGCAGGTCGATGATGCGCGAATGCCGGTCTTGTCTTCCTTCTTGCCGATCGCGAAGCCGGGAAAATCGCGTTCGATGATGAATGCGGTGATGCCTTTGTAGCCGGCGTCGGGATTCGCATTCGCAAACACGATGAATACCCCCGCCTCGGCGGCGTTGGTAATCCATAGTTTCTGGCCATTCAGCACCCAGTGATCGCCTTTGTCCTCCGCGCGTGTACCGAGAGCGAACGCATCCGAGCCGGAGCCGGCCTCGGAGAGTGCGTAGGCACCGACGGTGTCTTTGGCGAGCATCGGCAGGTACTTCGATTTCTGATCGTCGTTGCCCCACCGGAGGATCGCGTTGTTTACGAGCGTGTTCTGCACGTCGACGAGCACGCCGCAGGACGCGTCGACGTGAGAGAGCTCCTCGACGACGAGGACTGCGGTGAAGAAGGTCGCACCCGCGCCGCCCCAGCGGTCGGGCACCTCGACCCCCATGATGCCGAGCTCGAAAAACGCCGAGATGAGGTCCTTCGACATCTTCGCGTCGTGATCCATCTCATGCACGAGAGGACGGATTTTCTCGATGGCAAAGTCGCGCACCGTCTGCTGGAACATCTGCTCTTCTTCGGAGAGGGAGGTGAGGGGTGCGCCGGGTGTGATTTCAACTGCCTGGGCGGTCATGGCGGCAGATTATAGGACTGAGGACTGAGGACAGAGGACCGAGTGGAAAACCTGGCGATGTGACGCTGTTATCGAAGTGTTATCTTCGGCGGGACGGGACGGAGTCCTCAGTCCTTTTCGCTCGTCACTTCGTATGCCCCCGTGGCGGAATTGGTAGACGCACGGGACTTAAAATCCCGAGATCCGTGAGGGTCGTGCCGGTTCGAGTCCGGCCGGGGGCACCAGCTCGATTCGCAGATCGCGGCAGGCAGTCGTCAACCTATTGACTTTCGCCGTTGATCAACCGAAAATTTCTGTTGATCAACGGTTCGAGTGGTCAACTGCGAACCGCGAACGGGTAGGGAGGGCGTGATGGGTACCTGCGAATACTGCGGCAGCCGATTCCCGCTGACGCGATCCACTCGAAAATACTGCACACCCCGCTGTAAGACGAATGCGTGTCTCGACCGCCATCCGTCCCGCATCCGCGCGGCGGAAGTGAGGGAGCTCTACGCGATGCTCGACGAGGACTTCCGAAGTATCGAGGAGATCCGCGAGCGGCTGCGGAGGATCGTCGCGCCGGGGAGGCCGCCGATCGAGATCGAGTCGATTCCGCCGGAGGCCGCCGATTCGATCTACATCCCGCGGATGGATTGACCGGAAATGAAAAAGGGCGCCCTTGCAGGCGCCCTTCCGGGGTGGGAGCTAAGAACTCGCCCCCTCAGGTTTACTAGAACAATCCATCGAACGCAGTACCTCCTCCCCCATAAATTTCCGGCGGACCCGCAACCAGCGTCACGTCCATGGCCGTAACCCACCTCACCGTCGTCGCGGACCGGATCGACCGCTCCAACTCGCCCCGGGGTGGAGGGGAGGAGCGGGAACTTGATCACTTGTCAAAAGAGCAAAGGCAGCTTTTGTCGTTCTAACGTTTTGCGACCGCCTTTATTGCAGCCGCGCCACCTCGTTGTGATGATGCGATTTTTCATCTCAAATAGCAATCACAATTTCGTACTGCGTTCATCGACTCATAACCGCAATCGGCATGCCGGTTTCGAGCATTTTCCGTGTGCTACCATTCGGCCTTCCTGGAGTCCTCATCCCGATGAAATCCGCATCCCTTTCTCTGGTCTGCGCGCTAGCGCTCGCGACATCTGTCTCCGCCGCAACGGTCGCTGGCAAAGTCAACTTCGCAACGAAGCGCGGCCAGCACCCCGTCCCGAGCGAGACGCTCGTCCGGCTCGAGCCGGTCAACGTGCGAATCGCCCGTCCGGTGCCGGAAGCCTTTCAGATGGTGACGCGGGGGAAGATGGTCGTCCCTCACGTGCTCGCGATTCCGGCGGGCTCGACCGTATCCTTCCCGAACGACGACCCCATTTCGCACAACCTCTTCTCGCTCTCCTCGGGCAACAGCTTCGACCTCGGCCTTTACCGCAGGGGCGCCGGCAAGTCGCAGCGGTTCGACACGCCCGGAATCGTGAACGTCTACTGCAACGTCCATCCGAACATGTCCGCCGTCATCCAGGTCGTCGACACGCCCTATTACGCGTTCGCGGACGGGAACGGCAACTACTCGATCGCCGACGTTCCCCCAGGACGTTACAGACTTGTCGCATGGAACGAGCAGGGAGGCGAGACAGAATCGCCGATTGACGTGACATCGACGGGTACAGTGAGCGGACAGCTCGCGCTGATGATCGACAGCCGCAACTTTCGCGTCGTGCAGCATCTGAACAAACTCGGCAAACCGTATGAGGCGCCCAGCCTCAGGGACTACTGATTGACCGTTGCCGCGCCGACGACAGAGCCGAAGCTGAAGCGCCCGGCGCTGGAGAAAGCGCGCTTCCCGCTCGTCTGGAAGCTGTTCGGGCTCACCGCGCTGCTCATCGTCATCGTCGTCGCGATTGCGGTCGCCATCACGATCTCGCGCGCCAACGCCATTGCCGAGAACACGGTCAACACTTCGATCTCCAACGCCGCGCATCTGTTCCGTGAGTTCGAGCGGCAGCGCGCCCTGCATCTTTCTCTGCCCGCGGAGCTCCTCGGCAACGATCCGAAGTTCGTGGCCTACATTCAGGATGCGATGTCCGGCACGCCTGCACCGGCTGCCGCGCCGGGCCAACCCGCTCCTCAGCCGGTCGTCGATTTCGTCAGCATTGCCGATCAACTCGAGCAGCGGCGCCAGGCGTTCGGCAGCGATCTCATCATTCTTCTCGACGATCAGGGACGTCTCGTGGCGCGCACCGATCAGCCGACGCTCAACAACGCGTCGCGCGAGGACCTGTACGAAGCATCGCCGATCGTAAAGAAGATCGTCGACGACGCCTCGGTGGAGGTGACGACCGGAGTCCTTCCGCTCGGCAAACAGTTGTACCAGGCCGCCGTCGCGCCGATCGGCGCCGGCGCGAACAACGTGCGCGTCGGCTACCTCGTGAACGGGCTGGCCATCGACGACACCTTCGCCAACCGCATTGCCGAGGCGACGAATGCCGGCGTGATTTTCGTGTCGCCGGCCTCGCTTGCACGATCGACCAACGCTCCGGCCTTCACGATGCAGCAGATGACGGGCGTCGACAAGATCCTGAAAACAGGCAAGCCCATGCCTCCGTCGCGCCTTCAGGTCGAGCGCAACCGCTACATCATGACCGGCGAGCCTCTCAAGAGCGAGGAGCAGACGGTCGGCGCCGCGGTGTTCGTGCGCTCGCTCGATATCGAGCTCGCACCGTTCCGCAAAATCGAGAACGCTCTGCTGATCGGCGGCGGCGTCGCGCTGCTGCTCGCGTTCATCCTCTCGTGGCTGATCGCGAAGCGCGTGACGCGTCCGATCGAGCAGCTCGCCGGAATCGCGCAGGCAGTCACGGCCGGCGACTACGGAGTCCATCCGAATATCAGCCGCTCCGACGAAGTCGGCATCCTCGGCCGCTCGTTCGCGAAGATGATCGTTGCCCTCCGCGACAAAGCGGAGCTCGAAGAGTTGTACGAACAGATGGCCGCGCGATCGCAGGAACGAGAAGCCGCCGCGGCGGCGTCGGCGCGGCCGGTCGAGGTGGCGAAGCTCGACGAAGGAACGGTCGTCGTCACCGACCTGCGTGGACTTCCGCCGGTGGGCGGCGATCCCGCGGAGATGATCGCCGCCGTCAATCGCGTCATGCATCTCCAGGAAGCGGAGGTCGCGCGGCAGGACGGCGAGGTGCGGGAGGTCGAAGGTCATCGCCTCGTCAGCATCTTTCGCGGCGACCGCGGCGTGCTGCACGCCATCCGTGCCGCGCGCGCGATCAACGAAGAGCTCGCGACGCTCAAAGACGCAACCATGACGATCAGCGTCGGCATCGCGACGGGTCAGTTCGTCACCGGATCCGTCAGCTTCGACGGCGAAGGCGGACTCGCGATCCTCGGCAACGCGCCGATGCTCGCGGGCGTGCTCGCGTGGCACGCTCCGAACGGACACGCGTACATCTCCTACGAGACCGCGCAGGCCGCGGGAGGCGAGATCCTCAGCGGCTCGTCCCGCGAACAGGTGCAGTTGAAATGGCTGCCGCAGCCGCTGCCGGTCGCCTCGATGCCGCTGTTGAGCATCACCACCGGCGTGATGCGCTCGATCGGCGCAACGACGAGCATTGCTACGGTGCGCATGGGCGCGACGCAAGCGGGCGCGACCGCGCCGGGGGGAGGCGTCGCCGAGCTCGCGCCCGGGTCGCTCTTCGCCAGCCGCTATCGCATCGAGCAGATCCTCGGCCGCGGCGGAATGGGCATCGTCTACAAAGCGATCGACACGCAGCTCGACGAGCCGGTGGCCATCAAGACGCTGCCCGGCGACGTCATGACACGATCGCCCGAAGAGCTGGAGCGGTTCAAGCGGGAGATCCGACTGGCGCGCAAGATCACGCATCGCAACGTTTTGCGCACCTACGATTACGGCGAGGCCGAGGGCGTCTACTTCATCAGCATGGAAGCCGTGCGCGGCTACACGCTCGCCGAGCTTCTCGACGAGGCGCCGAATCACCGGCTCGCTCCGCGCGTGGCACTCGGAATCTCCCGGCAGATCTGCCGCGGACTGCAGGCGGCGCACGAGCAGGTCATCATCCATCGCGACATCAAGCCGCAGAACGTGCTGATCGATCACAAAGGCGAAGTCAAGCTGATGGACTTCGGCATCGCTCGCGTCGCCGAAGCCAAAGAGGGCATGACCCAGGCGGGGCTGATCGTCGGCACGCCGCATTACATGAGCCCCGAGCAGGTGCAGGGCAAACAGCTCGACGCGCGCAGCGACGTCTATTCGATGGGCGTGCTGATGTACGAGATGCTCGTCGGGGCCAAGCCGTTCACCGCGCCGTCTCTCACCGCGGTGCTCACGGCGCACGTGACCGAGACGCCGAAGCCACCGATCGAACAGCGCCCCGAGATCGGCCGCGAGGTCAACACGATCGTCGTCCGCTGCCTGGCGAAAAATGCGAAGGACCGCTACGCCGATGCCGGCGGCCTTTTGCACGATCTCGATCAGGTGCAGGTGGCGTCGGCAGCCGCAGCCGCCTGAAGCTGCGAAGCGGCGGATATCCCCGGACGCTGCGCGTCACTTCCAGAGCGCGTCGAGCAGCGGCACCTTGAAATAGAAGCGCCCGACGCGGAGCGCATTCTGCTCGCCGGCGCTGCTCGCGACGAAGCTCTTGACCCACACCACCGGCATCTTTTTGTAACGTGAGAAGTTGATCTCGACGTAGATCGGCGTGCCGGGGATCGAGCGCAGCGCATTCGCCGTCAGCGGCGCGATGCCGCGCACGAAACCGTCGATCAGGTTTTTCAGCTGCGCGTTCGCCGGCACCGCATGGCTGGTCCAGATGTCGATCCACGCATCGGGACCGTAGATCAGACGATACCGATCGGCGCTCATGCCGCCGACGGTGCCGGCGACCGGCGGCGCGATCGGCGGGGCTCCACCTTCGTTGACGTCGACGTGCGCCATCTTCTCGAGCGTCTCCGCAAACTGCATCACCGGCACTTCGGTGTACATGCGCGCGTACGGATTCTCGACCGTGACCGTCGCGCCATCGAGGCTGAATCCGTTGAGCCACATCGAATCGGCTCGAACGCCGGCCGGGTAGACATGAAGGGTGACGACGCCGAACTTCTTCAGCAGGGGAAACGGCGCGGCGGGATTCGCTTCGAGCTGCAGGTGATAGGGGAGAACCGTTGCCGACGCGAGCAGGAGAGCGAGGAGCATTGCGCGATTCTATTGAATTTCGAATGTCGAATTTCGAATGAAGAATTGAGAATCCTCGGTGCGCCAATTCTGAATTCTTCATTCGAAATTCGACATTTGAAATTCACAAAAAGGGCGGCTGAATCGCCGCCCTTCAATGTTCGTTGTGAACGTGTTTAGAACGTGGAGTCGAGGAACGGCCGCAGCTTCTTCGACCGCGACGGGTGCCGCAGCTTTCGCAGCGCCTTCGACTCGATCTGCCGGATGCGCTCGCGCGTGACGTTGAACGAGCGGCCGACTTCCTCGAGCGTGTGCTCGGAGCCGTCGCCGACGCCGAATCGCATCTTGAGCACCTGCTCCTCGCGCGGCGTGAGCGTACGAAGAACCTTGTTCGTCTGCTCTTTGAGATTCGCGACGATCACGTGGTCGATCGGCGAGATCACGCCGCGATCCTCGATGAAATCGCCAAGATGCGAGTCTTCCTCTTCACCGATCGGCGTTTCGAGCGAGATCGGCTCCTGCGCGATCTTCATGATCTTGCGCACCTTCGCCACCGGCATGTCCATCCGCTCGGCGATCTCCTCGGCCTGCGGTTCGCGGCCGAGCTCCTGCACGAGCGCGCGCGAGGTGCGCGTGAGCTTGTTGATCGTCTCGATCATGTGGACCGGGATGCGGATGGTCCGCGCCTGATCGGCGATCGCGCGCGTGATCGCCTGGCGGATCCACCACGTCGCATACGTCGAGAACTTGTAGCCGCGGCGGTACTCGAATTTCTCGACGGCTTTCATCAGGCCGATGTTGCCTTCCTGAATCAGGTCGAGGAACTGCAGTCCGCGATTCGTGTACTTCTTCGCGATCGAAACGACGAGGCGGAGGTTGGCGACGATCAGCTCCTGCTTGGCCTGATCGGCTTCCTCTTCTCCGGCGCGGATGTCTTTGATCGTCGTGCGCAGCTCGGGGTGCGTGGTGCCGTAGAACGTCTCGAGCTCGCGCAGCTTCTCCTGGTACTTCTGCAGGCGGCGGCGATAGAAATCGCGGCGGGTCTTGTCCTTCTCGCGCTTGAGCGCCGCCTCATCCTTCTTGATCATCGACGCGGCCTGCGACAGCTCGCTGTCGATGTCTTTCAGCTTGTTGATCATGCGATTGCGCGTCTGCGGCGTGAAGTCGATCTGCCGCAGCTCGGTCGCGAGATCTTCCTTGAGCCGGTCGATCGTCTTGTTCGTGTTGGCAATCGCGCGCTGGCTGAGCTTCTTCGTCTCGGTCAGCTTCGTCTTGTGGTCCTTGATGCGCTTGTCGAGACGCGCGACCTTCTCGAAGATCCCCATGATGTCGTTGATCTTCGTCAGAGCCGTGGCCGACAGCGTCGCCGCATCGATCTCGTCCTCATCCTCGGGCATGGCGAGATCGATCATCTCTTTGATGACGCGCGTGTCCTTCTTCGCGTTGTCGTAAATCTTGAGGATCTCTTCGAGGATGATCCGGTTCTGGGAGAGCGCCTTGTAGACTTTGCGCTCGCCCTTCTCGATGCGCTTGGCGATGTCGACTTCACCCTGGCGATCGAGCAGCTTGACCGTCCCCATCTCGCGCAGGTACATGCGCACGGGGTCATTGGTCTTGTCAACGATTCCGCTCGACGCCGCGATGATGTCCGCCTGGACCTCCTCGCGCTGGTCCATCTCTTTTTCTTCGATGGTCCCGTCGATGGTCATCGTCCCCTTGCCGGTGGGCGGGGCGAGCTGCTTTTCGGCGTCCTCGACGACGTCGATGCCGAGGTCGTTGAAGCGGATGTAGATCTCGTCGAGCTCCTCGGGAAGGCTCGTGATCTCCTCCGGAAGCACCTCGTAAATCTCGTCGTACAGCAGGTAACCCTTTTCCTTACCGAGTGCGATGAGCTGCTTGACCTCGGCGTACTTTTCTTCGACGGTCAACTCGCCGACCCCTTCCTCGATCTCCGTGGATTCCTGTTCGAGACTCGCACCGCGCAGGCGTGTCGTCATCCCTTCAGTCGCTCCTCACAGCTCAAGTTTGTGACTCGTTGCAAGGCCAATCGCGTAATCGTTCGAGGACGATAATTATTTCAACGCGCTCAACATACGGGACAGTTCGAG
Organism: Thermoanaerobaculia bacterium; assembly: GCA_035516895.1. Classification (GTDB taxonomy): domain Bacteria; phylum Acidobacteriota; class Thermoanaerobaculia; order Gp7-AA8; family Gp7-AA8; genus Gp7-AA10. Next base: position 39,461 of record DATIZY010000109.1, read on the forward strand.
CTTCTCGGAGTCGAGACGGCGTTCGCGATCGTGGTCCCCGTCACGGACCGCTTCCTCAATGTCTCGTTGAATTTCCCGTTTTCTCCGTTCGATGTATGCCTTCTGCATCGGCACCAGAACCTCGTCGAATCGGGCGATGGCACCCTCGTCGAGGTCTTCCGTGAGCGTTACTTCGGAGAGCAGGGTCAGCTCGGCCTCGCCCCTAAGATGGGTCGCGATTTCCGAATAATCAATAGGTTGACCAGCGGAAATCACATTTTTCATGATCGAAAACAGCGTTTTGCACGCCGGATCCGTGAACAAAGCTTCATGCAGCGCGGTCAGCTTCTCCCGATCGAGCCTTCCCTGAACCACGGCCGTCAGCACGAATTTCTCGCCGCTCGGCACCGCGCGAGAGCGCTGCCTCTCCGGCTGAGCCGCCGCTTTTCCGCGGATGCGCGACCAGACCGTCTCGAACTCGAGACGAAAGCCGTCGGCGATGCGCTGCGCCGCGTCATTGCGGACCACCGGATCGGACACCGCGTTGAGAAGCGGAACGAATGCTTCGACACGGTCCGACTTCTCGCGCCCGGTCATGTTCTTCACGTCGCCGGCCCACTCGCGGAGCGCGAACTCGAAGATGTCCGTGGCGTTGCCGAGGATCTCGAGGAAGCGGTCGACACCGAATTTCTGGACGAGCGCGTCGGGGTCTTTCTCGCCCTGCAGATCCAGCGCGGAAAGCGTCAGTCCGGCCGCGAGCAGAATCGGCGCGGCGCGCAGCGTCGCGTTGCGGCCGGCGTCGTCGCCGTCGTACGCGATCACGACGCGCGTGGTGTAACGGCGCAGCAGGGAAGCCTGTCCCGTCGTCAGCGACGTTCCCATCGATGCGACCACTCCCGGCACACCGGCGTGATCGAGCGCGATCGCATCGAAGTAGCCCTCCACGAGAATCGCGCGATCGATTCTG
>DATIZY010000110.1:0-17582 GCA_035516895.1 Thermoanaerobaculia bacterium
ATAAACCCGCTCGCTGCTCGCCGCTCGCCGCTCGCTGGTAGATTACGCCGGACATGAGCCGCAAGAAGCGGGTGGTCGGCACGGCCGGCCACATCGATCACGGCAAAACGGCGCTCGTCAAAGCGCTGACCGGCGTCGACACCGATCGCCTGCCGGAAGAGAAACGCCGCGGGATCACGATCGACCTCGGTTTCGCCAGCTGGTTCACCGACGAGTATCAGATCGGATTCGTCGACGTGCCCGGCCACGAGCGCTTCGTGAAAAACATGCTCGCTGGCGCGGGTGGAATCGACAGCGTGCTGCTCGTCGTTGCCGCCGACGAATCGATCAAGCCGCAAACCCGCGAGCACTTCGCGATCTGCAAGCTCCTCGGCATCCGCACTGGCGTTGTGGCGATCACGAAATCCGATCTCGTCGATCGCGACATGATCGAGCTCGTCCGGCTCGAGATCGAGGAGCTCGTCGCCGGCAGTTTTCTCGAAGGCAAGCCGATCGTGCCGGTGAGCAGCGTCACCGGCGCCGGCATCGACGATCTTCGCAAGGCGATTCTGGCGTCTGTGGCCGAGGTGGACGATCGCGACGCGACGACGAGAGTGTTTCGACTGCCGATCGATCGCGTGTTCACGATGAAGGGCTTCGGCTCGGTGATCACCGGCACCACGTTTTCGGGACGGCTCGATGAGGACAGCGATGTCGAAGTGCTGCCCGGCGGATTGCGAAGCCGCGCGCGGTCGATTCAGGTGCACGGTGAGGCGCGCGATCACGCCTCCGCCGGCGAGCGGACGTCGATCAACCTGGCCGATCTCGAGCTCGAGCAGCTTCATCGCGGACAGCAGGTGCTCACACCCAACACGCTGCGCGCATCGCAAGTCATCACCGCGCGGCTCGATCTGCTCGCGGATGCGAAGCCGCTCAAAGAGCAGACGCGCATCCGATTTCACCACCTCGCCGACGAGCTCCTGGGCCGCATCCGCTTTGTCGACGCGACGCAGGAGCTACGGCCGGGGCAGAGCGCGTTCGTGCAGATCACGCTCGAGCTGCCGGTCGTCGCGGTCAGCGGCGATCGCTTCGTGATCCGCCGCTACTCGCCCGCGTACACGATCGGCGGCGGCACGATCCTCGATGCGCATCTGCCGAAGCTGCGGCGAGGCACGCGAGCGGAGCTTCTCGAAACGCTCGCGAACGGCACGCTCGCGGAGCGCGTCGAGCTGATGGCGCGGCTCGAGGGCCTCCGCGGACTGACGATCCGCGAAGTGCAGGCCCGCACCGGCATTCGCATCGAGACGCTGGCAAAGGAGCTCAAGCATCTGCCGCATCTCGCGGACTCGGGCGACCGCCGCTGGATTCACATCGACACGCTCGCCGATTTCCGCCGCCGCGCGATGGAGTTTCTCGACCGTTACTTCAAAGAGAACCGCATCGCGATCAACGTGCCGAAGAGCGAGTTCGTGCAGCAGCTGATTCCGCACGGCAGCGATCCGGCGCTGATCAACTTCCTTCTGCAGGATCTCGCGCGCGAGAAGATCATCGCGGTCGACGGAGATGCGATCGGCATCCCCGGCCGGTCCAAGACTCTCGGCGGAGCCGAAGGCGAGCTGGCGCGGATGATCGAGTCACGCTTCGCCGACGCGGGCCTGCAGCCGCCGGCCGTGTCGGAGCTGATCAACACGATCGCGCAGAAGCCGAAGGTGATCGAAGGCGTCGTGGGATTTCTCGTGAAGCAGGGAAAACTCGTGCGCCTCGCCGACGGCGTGTACGTTCACCAGAAAAGTCTCGACACGGCGAAACAGACGATTGCGACCCGGCGCGGGCAGACGATCGACGTCGGCCAGTTCAAGGAGCTTTTTGGACTTTCTCGTAAAGTCGCAATTCCTCTTCTCGAGTACTTTGACCGCTCCGGGGTGACGAAGCGGATTGGCGATTCACGTCAGGTGCTGTGACGTTCCTGTAGTCGGCCGAAACGTTCAGCAGCGATTGCGGCACATTTCGTCGATCGATGCTGACGACCGTGTGGTCGACGACGAGCTTCGATTTGCCGTACGGCAGCTCCGCGTGATCGATGAGTGGAAAGCCGCGGACGGCCGCGAAGGTGTCGTCGAGCATCCCCCACAGCTGCGGCGGAACGTCGGGAGGCGCGCCGATCCACAATTCACGTTGATATCCACCCATTCGCATCAGAAACTGCGTCGCCTCGACGCCCTGCACGACGCGTTTCTGGCCGGTGGCCTGGAGTCCTGTCTTCGGGCGGTCAGGACCGGCGGAAGCCGGCGCTCCATCGACAGGCACGGTGTAGTAGGTCTTCGCGAGATCGTCGACGTACGTGATCGTGTTGTGATCGAGGTCGAAGAGCCGCCAGCGATCGACTTCCCTGTCGCTGCGTGCGTGTCCGTTCGCGATGGCGATCGTGTGCGTGAACGTCTTGTTTTGCGGCTGCAGCGTGGTGCGGATCGTGATCACCGTCGCCGCAACCGTCGGCTCGCCGGCGCGCGTCGTCGTCGCACCGGGTGGCGTCATCGAAGGCCTGCCGCACGCAGCCGCGAACACGAGCGACCACGCGCACAGCCTCAGTCCTTCGCCTCGTACCAACTTCTGCCCCACCGCGTATCGACCGCCAGCGGAACCGCGAGCGGATAGATGTTCTCCATCGTATCTTTCACGATCCCGGCCACCTTCTCCGCTTTCTCCGCCGGCACTTCGATGACGATTTCGTCGTGGACCGTCAGCAGCATCGCGCCGTCGCCGCCGAGGTTTGCGTCCAATGCAATCATGGCGAGCTTGAGGATGTCCGCCGCGGTGCCCTGAATCGGCGCGTTGATGGCCATCCGCTCCGCGTTTCCGCGCACGGTGAACGAGCGATTGTGGATCTCCGGGATGTAGCGGACGCGGCCGAAGAGCGTCGTCACTTTGCCGGTCGCGCGCGCTGCTTCGAGCGTGCGGTCGAGGTACTCCTGAATCTTCGGATAGCGCGCGAAGTAAGCGTCGATGAAGTCCTTCGCCTGCGCGGTCGAGATGTTCAACTCGTTCGACAGCCGGAACGCCGACATGCCGTACAGCACTCCGAAGTTGATCGTCTTCATCGCGCGGCGCTGATCCGCCGTGACCTCCCGCTCCGGCACGTCGAAGATCTGCGCGGCCGTCGAACGGTGGATGTCCGCGCCGCGGCGGAAAGTCTCGATGAGCGATTCGTCCTGCGAGATGTGCGCGAGGATCCGCAGCTCGACCTGCGAGTAATCGGCCGCGAGCAGCACGTTGCCGTGGCTCGCGATGAACGCCTTCCGGATCTCGCGCCCCTGCTCCGTGCGGATGGGAATGTTCTGCAGGTTCGGATCGGACGACGACAGCCTCCCCGTCGCTGCAACGGCCTGATTGAACGAGGTGTGCACACGGCCGTCGGCGCGCACGAGCTGCGGCAGCGCATCGACGTACGTCGACTTCAGCTTGTGAAGCTCGCGATGCTGCAGGATCAGCTGCGGCACCACGAAGCCGTGGCTCGCGAGCTCCTGCAGCACGTCCATCGACGTCGAGTAGGCCTTCGTGCCTTTCGTTTTCTTGATCGACGGATACTGCAGCTTCTCGAACAGGATGTGGCCGAGCTGCTGCGGCGAGTTGATGTTGAACTCGACGCCCGCTTCGGCGTAGATCCGCTTTTCCAGATCGGCGAGCTGCGCGCCCATCGCGTTCGACATCTGCTGCAGGAGCGGAACATCGATCCTGATGCCGCGCTCCTCCATGCGCGCGAGCACGGGAATCAGCGGCATCTCGATCGTCTCGTAGATTTTCTGCAGCGCCGGATCGCGCTCGAGCTCCGGCTCGAGCACCTCTTTGAGCGAGAGGATGATGTCGGATTTTTCACCAAGGTACTGCTGATAAGGAGAGAGGGCGGAGGAGCCGATCTCGTGATCGAGCGCAAACAGCGGCGCGGTTTTCGCCACGTCTTTGCGCGAAGTGACGTCGAGCTTGAGCCGGTCGCGCGCGACATTCGCCAGCTCGTGGCTCGGCAGGCCGGGATTGATGACGTACGACATGATCATCGTGTCGGCCCAACGCTTCGGCACCGGCCAGCCGCTCGCTTCGAGCCGCCGCATCTGCAGCTTCGCATCGTGCGCGATGAAGAGGCGGTCCGATGCGAGCAGCCGCCGCAGCTCGGAATCGATTGCGCCGCCGACCGGCACGATCAGCGACTCCGTCGGTTTGACCGAAAGCGAAGCGCCTAACAACCCGTCGAAGCCGTCGGGTGTCTTCGGTTCGAACCAGATCGCCACGATCGCGCTCGTGCCGACAAACGCGTGAACGTCGTCAACGCTGTCCGCCACCCGATACTCCCTCGCCACCGGCGGCGCCTCGGGCAAATACTCCTGCATGAGCGAGGCGAACTCGAGGCGCGAGAAAACGTCGTGCAGCTTGGCACGGTCGGGCTCCTGACGCTTCAGCGCCTCGAAGTCGACATTCACGTCGAGGTCGCATTTGATCGTCGCCAGCTCCCGCGAGAGAAACGCTTTGTCGCGGTTTTCTTCGAGCTTCTTCCGCTGCGCCGGCTTGAGGTCGTCGAGGTGCTCGTACACCCCTTCGAGCGAGCCGAATTGCTGGATGAGCGACTTCGAGCCTTTCTCGCCGATGCCCGGCACGCCCGGGATGTTGTCGATCGCGTCGCCCCAGATCGCCATCACGTCGACGACTTTCTCCGGCGGCAGACCGAACGCCTCCTCGACGCCTTTCGCGTCGTAAAGCACTTCGCGTCCGGTGTGGTAAAGGCGGATGCCGTCGCCGACGAGCTGGAAAAAATCTTTGTCGGACGTGGCGATGACGACGTCGTAGCCGCGGTCTCGCGCGTTACAGGCCAGCGAACCGATGAGATCGTCGGCCTCCCAATCTTCGACGCCGATCACCGGAATGCGAAAACCTTCGAGCACTTCGTTGACCAGCGGAAGCTGCACGGCGAGGTCGTCCGGCATCGGCCGGCGATTTTTTTTGTAGTCGGCAAAGGCTTCATGGCGGCTCTTCGCGCGGCCGACGTCGAACGCGACCGCGACGAGATCCGGCTTGTGATCGTTGAGAAGTTTTTTCAGCGTCTGTGTGAAGCCGTACACCGCGTTCGTCGCCAGCCCGGCCGAGTTCGTCAGGCCGCGAATCGCAAAGTACGAGCGGTAGACGTTGTTGCTGCCATCGACGATGAAAAGAGTGGGTTTCTTCGGAGCCACAGGCCGGCGATTGTAGGGCACGGCCGCGCCGTGCCGCACTCCCGGAGTTCGGCGCGACGCCGCCGTGCCCTACAAACACTTACGGAGCCTTTCGGCTCCGTTCGTGCTACAGGGGCTGGACCGCTGCGGCCAGTCGGCAGGATTCAAGGAAGCTAAGTGATTAATCGTCCAAAATCGGTCCAATATTTTAGGAGGGAGCCCGCAGCGGCCACTAAGCGCAGGCGATTCAGAAGGGACCCGCGCAAAAGAGGTCTCGAATCTTTCGAAACCTGTATCATCGTGCGGTTCGTCGCTGCGAAGAACGCGCCAAGACGGATCATCGCGGCTGCAGCGCTCTTTGCCTCCCTCCAGATTCAGAAAACAAAGCGCTTATCCTCGAAACGGCCTCCGCAGCGGGATCGAACCGCCGGGAAATTTTTGCTTCCGATGGCGCCTCAGTTGCAAATCTGACCGCGCATGCGGAAAGCGTTGTTGCTCCTTGCCTTCCTCGCTGCGCCAGCCTGCGCGCAGGAGTGGGCCGTCGGCGGCGGTGCCGGGCCCTTCATCTTCGGACATTTCGTCGATCGCACGTTCGCGATCGGCAACGAGAGCGGACTGGCGACGACGCGAACCGTTCTTTCGGCCGAAACGCGCGCTGGAGCCGCTGCCGACATCGAGCGTGAGCTCAACGATCGATTCGCCGTGCGGCTCGAGGCGACCTGGGTCGAATCGCCGCTGCGCGTCAAATCGGCGACCGGCGATCAGGGCACGACAATCGATTCCGGCCGCATGAACCTCACCACGTTCGTGCTTCCGCTCGTCATCCGCATCAATCCGAACGGCACGTTCCGGTTCGACGTGATGGGCGGGCCGGCGTATGCGTTCTACGACGTCCACCGCCGCGCCGCGTCAGGTGCGACGCTTTCGTTCTTCGAGGGAACGCGCGAGGAATGGGGCGGGGCGGGTGCGGTGGGTGTGGGGTGGTGGCTGCGGCGCAACTTCGCGATCGAATGGCAGGCGGAGTACATCGTCACATCCTCGCCGTTTCGCGCGGACGATTTCGGTCCGGCCGCGCAGGGCGTTCACATCCCGAAACCGCGAAACGGCCACACGACGCTCGGAATCCGATATCGTTTCTGATCGTGACGAAAACCCGCGACGACGCACTCGCGCTCCTGCACCAATACACAAAGTCGGAATCGCTGCGAAAGCACGCGCTCGCCGTCGAGCAGGCGATGAAAGCGTGCGCGCGCAAATACGCGCCCGATGAAGACGCGGTGCGCTGGGGCATGGCCGGGCTGCTGCACGACTTCGACTACGAACAGTTCCCGAACGCCGATCAGCATCCGTACGTCGGCTCGAAGATCCTCGCGGAACACGGATTCGACGACGCCTTCCGCCACGCGATCATGGGCCACGCGCCGTACACCGGCGTCCCGCGCGACACGCTCATGGCAAAAGCGCTCTTCGCCTGCGATGAGCTCTGCGGATTTCTGACGGCGTGCGCGCTCGTGCAGCCGTCGAAATCGCTCGCAGACGTCAAGCCGGCGTCGGTGAAAAAGAAATTGAAAGACAAAGCGTTCGCGCGCAGCGTCAGCCGCGACGACATCTACAAAGGCTGCGAAGAGCTCGGAGTCGATCTCGAAGAGCACATCACGTTCGTTCGCGAGTCGCTGCTCGAGATCGCGCCGCAGCTCGGACTATGAAAATCCGGCTCCTCTATTTCGCCGTGTTGCGCGACATCGTCGGCAAAAGCGAGGAAGTCGTCGATTTGCCCGACGGCACGCGCGCGCTCGAGGTCTGGCAGCGCCTTCGCGCCGATCATCGCGCGCTGGCGGCGTACGATCGTCCGCCGATGACCGCGGTGAACGAGGAGTACGCCGATGCATCCGACGCGCTGCACGATGGAGATGAAGTGGCGTTCATCCCGCCGGTTGCAGGAGGATGATTCACGACAGAGGCACAGACGATCCTCTGTGTCTCTGTGGTGAATTACTTAACCGATCATCCAATCGACTCGCGCAAACTCGCCGAAAGCATCATGCGCGCGAGCGACGGCGCCTGCGTCGTCTTCGAAGGAGTCGTGCGCGACCACCACGAGGGCAAGCGCGTCGAATCCATCTTCTACGACGCCTATCGTCCCATGGCCGAAAAAGAGATCGGTAAAATTGTTGACGATATTTATTCACGTCTTCCACAGGTCGCCGTCGCCGTCGTCCACCGTCTCGGCCTGTTGAAAGTCGGGGAAGCATCGATCGCCATCGCCTGCGCCTCTCCCCACCGCGGCGAAGCCTTCGACGCCTGCCGCTACGTCATCGATCGATTCAAACAGACCGTGCCGATCTGGAAGAAAGAGCGCGGACCCGGCGGCGAGGAATGGGTCGGATGGCAGAAGTGACGCCCATCCCCGCCGCGAGCGTGATTCTGCTTCGCGACAATCCCTTCGAAGTGCTGATGATCCGCCGCCACGAAAAGCGCAGCTTCGCACCCGACGTCTGGGCGTTCCCCGGCGGCGCGGTCGAACCGGACGACCTTCGCCCCGGCGATGTGCTCAACGGCATGCGCGTCGCCGCCGCTCGAGAGCTCCTCGAAGAAACCGGCATCTCCCTCGGCCAACCGCTCGATCTCGAAACGCTCGTCTGGACCTCGCGCTGGGTGACGCCCGAAGCTCTGCCGAAGCGCTTCGATACGTACTTCTTTCTCGCAACGGCCGGCCGCAACACGAAGCTGACGCTGCAACAAAGCGAGGCCGTCGATTCGACCTGGATCTCGCCCGCCGATGCGGTGCAGCGCCATCTCGCGGGCGATTTCCCGCTCGTCTTTCCAACGCTCAAGAATCTCGAAGCGATCGTCGGTTTCAAATGCGCGGCGGAACTCATCGAATCGCGCCGCAACGCCGACATCCCGACGACGCGTCCCTTCATTGTCGACGGAAAGATCCTGCTGCCGTGAACATCCGGGACATCGTCGCGCCGAATCCCGGCCCGTTCACTCTCGAGGGAACGCGCACGTATCTGATCGATGATTTTGCGGTGATCGATCCCGGTCCGGCGATCGACTCGCACATCGCAGCGATCCGCGACGCGATGCCGAAGCTGCGCACGATCTTCATCACGCATCGGCACGGCGACCACGCACCGGCAGCCGTGCCGCTGAAACGCGCAACGGGCGCGCGGATCGTCGCGCCGGATGGCGTGCTCGACGGAACGGACCGGATTGTCCGTGACGGCGAATCGATCGACGGCCTCGAAGTCATCGCCACGCCGGGCCACACAAGCGAGCACGTCTGCTACTTCACCGCCGACCGCGACCTCTTCACCGGCGACACGATCCTCGGTTTCGGCACCACGGCGATTTTCCCGCCCGACGGCAACATGGGCGACTACGTCCGCTCGCTCGCGAAACTGCGCGCGCGGAACCCGCGCCGCATTTTTCCGGCGCACGGCCCGACGCGCGAGGACGCCGTCGCGCTCATCGACGAATACATCGCCCACCGCCGCGAGCGCGAGCGGCAGATCATCCACGCCGTGCGTGCCGGCGCGCGCACGATTCCCCAGATCCGCGAGCACATCTACACTGATCTCGATCCGCGTCTTCGAGCGGCGGCCGAGGTGCAGGTGGAGGCGCACTTGATAAAGTTGCGGGACGAGGGCTCCATTGAAACACGCGACGGCGATTACTATCTGTCACCCCGAGCGTAGCGAGCGGTCCGGGCGGACGGGCGGTGCGGCATCGCGCCACCCGCGCCTCCGGGTTCCTCGTGCCGCTCGGGATGACATTCGGGCGGTACTCATTTTCATTCTCCTGTTGATTTGTGAGGTCGCAGTGGCTCAGGAACTGCCAAAGACAACGGCCGAGAGCAGCAACTACCGCGCGACGTCGCGCTACAGCGACGTCATCGATTTCATCTCCGCGATTCAGCGAATCGATCCAGGCATTCGCGTCGAGACGTTCGCGACCACAAACGAAGGCCGCGCGCTGCCGCTGGTAATCGCCGGACCGCCGGGCGTCGTCGATCCGCGCACCGCGCAGGCGAGCGGACTGCCGATCGTCTTCATCATGGCGAACATTCACGCGGGTGAGGTCGAGGGGAAAGAGGCCGCGCAGATGGTGCTGCGCGATCTCGTTTCGTCGTCGCGCAAACTCCGCGAGCGGATGATCGTGCTCATCGCGCCGATCTACAACGCCGACGGCAACGAGCAGATCTCGACCGAGCATCGCAAGACGCAAAACGGGCCGCCGGAAGGCGTCGGCGTTCGCGAGAATGCGCAGGGGCTCGATCTCAATCGCGACTACATGAAACTCGAATCTCCAGAAGCCCGCGGACTCATCGCGAACGTCCTGAACCGATGGGACCCGCTGATGACCGTCGATCTGCACACGACCAACGGCTCGTTTCATGGTTACCAGCTCACGTACGCGCCGCCGCTGAATCCGAACGCCCCGTCGGACATCATCGACTTCGAGCGCGACACGCTCTTGCCGCAGATCCGCTCGGCGATGCGCGAGAACCATCACAAAGAGACCTACTACTACGGCAACTTTCTCAATCAGCTCACGCCGGAAAAGGGCTGGTACACGTTCGATTCGCGGCCGCGCTTCGGCAACAACTACGTCGGGCTGCGCAACCGCTTCACGATTCTGTCGGAGGCGTACAGCTACATCGATTTCCGCGCGCGCGTCGACGTCACGTACGAGTTTCTGCATGAGATCCTCAACGCGGTCGACAAGCACAGCAGGAAAATGATGCGCATCGCCGCGCGCGCCGATCGCGCGACGCTCAAGAGGCAGGGCGTGCGATTCGAGATCAAGCCCTGGAAAGAGACGGAGATCCTCTGGGAAAAGTGCGTCCCCGACGACGGCGCGAACCTCGGCCCCGAAAACCTTGGGGAGACGCCGCACCATCTGCGCCGAACGGGCAAAATCGTCCCCGTGAAGATGATGGATTATGGTGTTTTCGCTGCGACGGAAAAGGATGACGTACCGTACGCGTTTCTCGTCGACGCCGGCGCACACGACGCGATCGCCAATCTGCTGACCCACGGCATCATCGTCGAGAAGCTGACGCGCGAGACTCCGCTCGACGTCGAGCAGTTCGTCGTCAAAGAGGCGTCCCGAAGCGAGCATGCGTTTCAGAAGCACGACGAACTGACGCTCAGCGGCAAGTGGAAGGGCCGCCGCGAAAGTGTTCCCGCGGCAACCTACATCGTGCGCATGGATCAGCCGCTCGCGCGGCTCGCCTTTTATCTTCTCGATCCGCGCAGCGACGACGGGCTGTTCGACTGGAACTATTTCGATTCGATGATCGAGGAGAGCATCGCGCCGGTGCGGCGGATCGACAAGGCGGTCCCGCTCGATGCGACGATCGTGAGCAAGCCATGAACAAGAAAGACTTCATCGAGATCCACGACTGCAGCGTGCGCGAGGTGAAGGGCATCCTCGAGCTTGCTCGCGCGATCAAAGCGAAGCCGCGCAAGTTCGCCGGAGTGCTCAAAGGCAAGACGCTGGCGATGATCTTCGAGAAATCCTCGACGCGCACGCGGGTGTCGTTCGAAGTCGGCATGCTGCAGCTCGGCGGCCACGCGCTTTTCCTCTCCTCACGCGACATCCAGCTCGGCCGCGGCGAGCCGATCGCCGATACCGCGAAGGTGCTGTCGCGCTACGTGGACGGGATCATGGCGCGCACGTTCGCGCACAAGACGGTGACCGATCTCGCCGAAAACGCGACGGTGCCCGTGATCAACGGCCTGACAGACCTTTCGCATCCCTGTCAGGTCATGGCCGACTACATGACCGCGTGGGAGAAGCTCGGAAAATTGAAGGGGAAGAAGATCGCCTGGGTCGGCGACGGCAACAACATGGCCCACTCGCTGATGTTCGGCGCGCCGAAGGTCGGCATGGACATCGCCGTTGCCACGCCGCACGGTTACGAACCCGACCCGACAGTCGTCTCAGAAGCAATGGCTGACGCGAAAGCGGCCGGGACGAAGATCACGCTCACGCACTCGATTGAAGAAGCGGTCGACGACGCCGATGTCGTCGAGACCGACGTCTGGGCATCGATGGGACAGGAAGACGAGGCCGAGAAGCGCCGCCGCGATTTCGCGGGATGGCAGGTCGATAAACGCGCGATGTCGCTCGCGCGCAAGAAGGCCATCTTCCTGCATTGCCTGCCGGCGCACCGCGGCGAGGAAGTTGCCGCCGACGTCATCGACGGCAAGCAGTCGGTCGTCTGGGACGAAGCTGAAAACCGCCTGCATGTGCAGAAGGCGATTCTGATCACGCTGATGGCCAAATGACGACCGCCCAGGTCCGCCACCAGCGCGGCACATTCATCGTCATCCTCCTCGGCCTCGTTTTTCTCGCGCTGCTCGCGGCGCTGATTTTCACCACGGGAAAGCGTCCGGCGCACCCCACGGTTGCGAGCTCGGAGACGCTGTCGGTTCTGCCGCTGCGCGTTCGATTGCGCACGCAGCCTTCGGCCAGCGCGGCCGTCGTGGCGACGGAACCCGAAGGCACGAAGCTGCAGCAGCTCGAAGAGCAGGGCGAATGGGTTCGCGTGCAGGATCCCGACGGACTGAGCGGATGGACCGAGCGCAATAGCCTCGAGCGCACCGCGGAACGCGAGCGGCGTTTCGCACGCTACGAAGCGATCAAAAAGCTGCCGTCGCTGTCGGCAATGGTCACGAAGAGCGCGCCGCTGTACGCCGGTCCGGGGATTTTTTATCCGGTGATCGGCGAGCTGGCGTCGGACACCGAAGTGCGCGTGTACACGCGCGATCACGATTTCTACGCAATCGATCACAACGGCGAGATCGCGTATGCCGACGTCGACGCGATCGACGTATCGTCGGTGGGCACGCGTCAGCTCGACGTCAGCACGGAAACCGAGACGACAACGACGGACACGACTGGCACGACCTCGACCGAGATGCCGACCGAAACGACCGCAAGCACGCCGCCGTTTCCGCCACCGCCCGAGTCGGTGCCGCCGACGGAGACGGAATCGCCGGCCGATCACGGCGTCTATTCGGCGGTGCCGCTCGGCGGTACGCAGCCGCAGGAGCTCGAGCGCGTGGTGCCGAGCTATCCGATGACGGCGCGCCGCGCGGGCGTGGAGGGCGCCGTCGTCGTCCGCGGAATCGTGCGCCGCGACGGCACCATCGACGATGTCGAAATCATCAAGGACCTGCCGTACGGACTCGGTGAAGCGGCGCGCGAGGCGGTCAGCCGCTGGCGTTTCAATCCGGCGACGTATCGCGGCGAGCCCATCGACGTCTATTACACGGTCACCGTGAATTTCCGGCTGCATTAACTCGTTGCGATCGCCGTCCGATGCCCCGGTTCCAATTCTCCGAAAAACACGGCGACCTCATCGGTGCGCACGTGTCGACGAAAGGCGGATTGCACACTGCCTTCGAGCGTGCCGCGGCGATCAACGCGTCCGCGATGGCGATTTTCGCAAAGAACTCGAATCAGTGGAAAGGGAAGGAGCTGACCGACGCTGACTGCGCTCTCTTCGCCGAGAAGCGCACGATCGTGCCGGTGTTCACGCACGCGTCGTATCTGATCAACCTCGCAACGACGAATCCGGAGTTTCATCGCAAATCGATCGCCGCCATGATCGACGAGCTCGACCGCGCCGAACGCCTCGGTATCCGCGCCGTCGTTCTTCATCCGGGGGCCCACATGGGCGCCGGTGCGAGGTCGGGCATCGAGCAGATCGCGCGATCGCTCGATCGGATTCATGCCGCGATTCCAACGCACAAGGTCGTGACGCTGCTGGAAACGTCGGCGGGACAGGGCTCGTGCGTCGGATGCTCGTTCGAAGAGCTCGGCGCGATCATCCGCCTCGTCGACGACCGCAAGCACGTCGGCATCTGCTTCGACACGTGTCACGTCTTTGCATCGGGATGCGATCTCCGCACACGGGACGCGTACGAGAAAACGATCGAGTCGCTCGAGCAGCATGTCGGCGTTCGCAAGGTCGGTCTGTTTCATTTGAACGATTCGAAGAAGCCGCTCGGATCGCATGTCGATCGTCACGAGCACATCGGCGAGGGGCAGATCGGACTCGACGGCTTCGCGTTTCTTCTCAACGACGAGCGTTTCCGGCGGATCCCGAAGCTGCTCGAGACGCCGAAGAAGATCGAGCACGAGAGCGACCGGCGAAATCTGAGGAAACTGCGATCGTTGTTGCGATGAGCGGCGCGGTAAACGCGATCGCGGCGACGATGCCGAAGGCGATCGTCAGCGAATTGGGTAGCGCCGCGCGATGTGGTGCTGGCCCGGCGGAACGACGAGGCCTTGATGGGCCACATCGGTCGTGAGGATCGAGCCGGCGTGACGGCCAGGAAATCGGTCCTTCGGGCCGAAGCGCGGGCGCTTTTTCCGCGAACTTTGACCAGTGTAGGGCGTCACTCCACAGGGTGAAGGAGCCTGTTAAACTCACGCGCTCATGAACAAACTGGCAGGACCGAAGAGCGGACAACGGATCGAATATGAATCGGGGAGGATCGTCGTTCCGAACGACCCGATCATTCCGTACATCGAAGGCGACGGCACGGGACCGGACATCTGGCACGCGACGCAGTACGTCGTCGACGGCACGCTGCAGAAGGTCTACGGCAACCGGCGTAAGGTCGCCTGGTACGAGGTCTTCGCCGGTGACAAAGCGAACGCGAGCTACGGCGAATACCTGCCGCAGGAAACGCTCGACGCGTTGAAGTACTACCGCGTCGCGATCAAAGGCCCGCTATCGACCCCGGTCGGCGGCGGCATCCGCTCGCTCAACGTCACGCTGCGCCAGGTCCTCGATCTTTACGCGTGCGTGCGCCCCGTTCACTACTTCAACGGTGTCCCCTCACCGGTGAAGGAGCCCGGCAAGGTCGACATGGTCATCTTCCGCGAGAACACGGAGGACGTGTACGCGGGAATCGAGTGGCCGGCGAAGTCTGAGATCGCAAACAAAATCGTCGATTTCCTCAACGGCCTCGAGCGCCGCAGCACGAAGATCCGCGAGGGCTCTGCGATTGGCATCAAGCCGGTGTCGGAGTTCGGATCGAAGCGCCTCGTCCGCAAAGCGATTCTCTATGCGATCGCGACGAAGCGCTCATCGGTGACGCTGGTGCACAAGGGCAACATCATGAAGTTCACCGAAGGCGCCTTCAAAGATTGGGGATACGAGGTCGCGCGTCAGGAATTCGGCAACGTGACGATTCCCGAGTCGGAAGTGCAGGACGGCAAGGCCGACGGCAAGATCGTGATCAAGGACCGCATCGCCGACTCGATGTTTCAGCAGATCCTGCTGCGTCCGTCCGAATACTCGGTCATCGCCACCACGAACCTCAACGGCGATTACCTCTCCGACGCCCTCGCCGCGCAGGTCGGCGGCCTCGGCATGGCGCCCGGCTCGAACGAATCGGACGAGTACGCCATCTTCGAAGCGACACACGGGACGGCGCCGAAGTACGCGAACCAGGACAAGATCAATCCGGGGTCGCTCATCCTCTCCGCCGTGATGATGCTCCGGCACCTCGGCTGGTTCGAAGCGGCGGATGCGATCGAGCGTGCGATCGCGAAAACGATCGATCAGAAGCGCGTCACGTACGATCTCGAGCGGCAGATGCAGGGCGCGAAGCTGCTGAAGACGAGCGAGTTCGGGCGGGCGATCGTCGAGAACGTCTAAAACCCGAGGGGTCAGAGCTTCAGTGGTGCTTTTTCTACGGTCGGGGACGCAATTCCTCCACGTGAAGTAGAAAAAGCACAACTGAAGCTCTGACCCCTTTAGGTTTCCGCGGGCCGGAACACGAGGAACCACGGCTCGCGGCGGCCGAATTTCGTCGCCAGCGCGGTTCCCACGCCAAAAACCGAGGCGACGCCCCACACGGCAGGTCCGACGACGGGGACCAATCGGATCGCACCTAACAGCAGGATCCCGACGATCACCATAGCCAGGTCGCCGCGCAGCCAGCGGCGCTGCATCAGCGCGTCTCGCGAGCGCACACCGGCGACGATCGTTCCAATCGCGTGGAAGACCGCGATCGTACCGTAGACCTTCGTGATGATCGCGAACACACCCAGCGCCACGAGCAGCGGCAGCTCGAAGTAGCTGTTGAAGTAGCTGAACAGGATCGCCGTGAGGACGAAGCTCGTGACCGCGACCAGGCCGAGGATGAAACAATGCACCGGAGACGTGCGGACTTCGATCGACGAGTACCGCACTTCGCGTCCGCTCATCAGCGTCACCCCGACGGCCGCGATGGCCCAGACGAACAGCAGAGAAACGCTCACCGCGGTCTGAGTCATCATCGACGCGACGTCGGCGGGCGAGTTCAGGAGCCGTGCAGCGAGGATCTCGTTAGGCATCGATCCCTCGCGGCGCGCGGCGCAGAAGCAGGAACAGAAGCGAATTCACGACGATAAACGCGACCGTGAAGGCCGCCGGTCCGAACGGGCGAAGTCTCTGATACACGGCCGACGCGCGAGCGAATTGCATTTCGCTCGCGATCGTCAGCGCGCCCATCGGCGAGATCCCGGCGGCGGCGCACAGACCCAGCGCGACGCCAAGCACCGCGAGCACACCGATGAGGACCACCGGCCATGCGCGATACGAGGCCCCTTCCCACGGAGCGAGAGGAAGTGCCTCGAGCGCGATCGCCTTCGTCTCGACGCTGCCGTACGCGGCGCGACACGTCTCGCACGCGCGCAAGTGCGCGGCATTCGTTTCCGGATCCTCGGCGAAGCGCAGGCAATCGTCGTTCATAACGGTTCTACGAATGACTCGAGCTCGCCCTTGAGCAGATTTCGTGCTCGAAACAATTTGTTTTTCACCGTCCCGAGCGGAAGCTTCTTCATCGTAGCGATTTCTTCGTACGACAGCTCCGCGAAATGGCGGAGCTGGATCAATTCTCGGTAATCCGGCGGCAGATTTTCCACTGCTTTCTCGATCGCCGCGGCAAGCTGCTTGTTCTTGAGGTCGCGATACGGCGACACTCCCGGATCGGCGAACTCCCGCTCGCGCTCCGGCTCCTCTTCGGTCGGGCGCGCGATCGGCACTTCCTGCACGCTCTTTTTCCTGAGCGCGTCGATCGATGCGTTCTGCGCGATCCGGAAAAGCCAGGTCGAAAACTGGTATTTCGGATCGTATCGGTCGAGCGCCAGATAAACCTTCACGAAAATTTCCTGCGCTAAATCATGAGCTTCTTCGTATCGATGCGTGATGCGAAACACGTAGTTGACCACGCGCTTTTCGTAGCGTCGGACCAGCTCCGTGAATCGATCGCGCTCACCCCCGAGAATCCGCGCGACGAGCGCGCGGTCGTCGAGTTGCTCACGTTCAGCCATTCGTGTCTTACGGCTCCGCCAGCCTGAGGTTTCTCAATTCCGAGCGCAGCGAGGAATCAGCCGGGGCGCCGCCGGCGGACGGTCCTGCCGGCGCCATGTCTGACTCCTCGCTTCACTCGGAGTTTCGGGTTTCCGGAAGCGGATAATAGTGGAGCACCGGCTCTCGGCGCTCTCGAGTCTCCGCCGGCTGAAGCCAGTTTCAACCGGCTGAAGCCGGTGCTCCATCATGATCGAAATCCGCAATCTGACCAAGCGCTACGGCGACTTCACCGCCGTCGACGACATCTCGCTGAGTGTCTCACCCGGCGAGATTTACGGCTTTCTCGGCCCGAACGGGGCCGGCAAGACGACCACGATCCGCATCCTGGCCGGACTGTCGCTGCCGACCTCGGGCGTGGTGCGCATCGCCGGCATCGACGTCGCCTCCGACGGCACCAAAACCAAATCGATCCTCGGCTACGTCCCCGACCGGCCGTACCTCTACGAAAAACTGACCGGCCGCGAGCTGCTCGAGTTCGTCGTCAACCTGTACGGCCGCGAATGGCGCGATTGCGAGGCGCGCGCGATCGAGCTCGCGCAGTACTTCGATATCGACGACTGGCTGAACGCGCGAATCGAGAACTACTCGCACGGCATGAAGCAGAAGCTGGTCATCATCGCCGCGCTCGTTCACGATCCGCAGGTGCTGGTCGTTGACGAGCCGATGGTCGGGCTCGACGCACTCGCGCAGAAGCAGGTCAAGATCCTGCTTCGGAAGCTTGCGAACGAGCGGAAGACGATCTTCCTGACGACGCACACGATGTCGGTGGCCGAGGCGGTGTGTGATCGCGTGGGGATTTTGAATCGAGGGCGGATCGTCGCAACCGGCTCGACTGCCGAGCTGCGCAGCGAACGCGATCTCGAAGATGTGTTCCTGGAGCTGACGTACGATCCCGCGTCCTCCTGACGTTGTCGTCTCATGACGAAGCAGGAAACCATTGAGTCGCTGCGCGCGCGCTATCGCAGCCGCGACGCCGACCTGCTGATCGCTGACCTCCTCGGCGCTCCGGTATCGCACGT
>DATIZY010000111.1:0-6137 GCA_035516895.1 Thermoanaerobaculia bacterium
TCCGAAGCGCGGCATGATCTCGCCGCTCGATTTCATTCCGCTCGCCGAAGAGACGGGACTCATCGTGCCCATCGGCGAGTTCGTGCTGATCGAGGCCTGCCGTCAGGCGGCGCGATGGCGCGCCGAATCAGGGGGCGAGCATCTGCGCGTCAGCGTGAACATTTCGAGCCGGCAGCTCGCGCAAGGCGATCTCGTGGCGGCGGTGCAGCACGCGCTCGATGCCGCAGCGCTGGCGCCGGGCGGGCTGCATCTCGAAATCACCGAGAGCGCGATCATGCAGAACCCGGAGAGCGCATACGCCGTGATCGAGCGCATCCGCGAGCTCGGCTGCAGCTTCGCCGTCGACGATTTCGGCACGGGGTATTCGTCGCTCAGCTATTTGCATCGGTTCGCGATCGATCAGCTGAAGATCGACTCGTCGTTCGTGCAGAGCGAGGAGCGAAAGAGCGCCGAAATCATCCGCTCGATCATCGGCCTCGGCCACAGCCTCAGCATCGATGTGGTGGCGGAGGGAATCGAGACGTCGGCGCAGGCAGATTCGCTCCGCGAGCTGCAATGCGGCTTCGGTCAGGGATATCTTTTCTCGCGCCCCGTGGATTCGGAGCGCGCGCTGGAGATGGTGCGCAAGGTGCAGGAATAACTGATATGGCCCGTGGATGGGAAAGCAAATCGGTCGAGTCGCAGCAGACCGAGGGTCGACCGAACAAGGGCGGCAGGAAATCGGCGGACGACGTCGATCGCCAGCAGCGCAGGCACACCCTCGAGATGTCGCGGCGGCGCGTCGTGAGCGAGCTCGCGAATACGAAGTCGCCGATGAGGCTGACGTCACTCGAAGCGGCGCTCAAACACCTCGACGAAGAGCTGTCGAAGCTGTAGCCGTTCGCGGTTTGCCGGTTGGGCGTTGACCGGAGAACGGGGACGTCCCTGACCAACGACCCACGGCGAGCGGCGAGCGGCGAACAGTCGACGACGAACGAGCTACGGCTCGCGATACACGACGGCGTTGATGTGCATGCCGGCGCCGACCGAGGCGAAGACGAGGACGTCGCCGCTGGCAATGGATTGATCGCGCATCTGGCCTTTGCAGATCAGATCGAGCATCGTCGGAATCGTGGCGACCGAGCTGTTGCCGAGCCACGAGATCGTCATCGGCATCACGCCTTGCGGCGGAGCATCGATGCCGTACAGCTGATACAGCGCGTGGAGGATCGCTTCATCCATCTTGCCGTTGGCCTGATGGATCAGGACTTTTTTGACGTCGCGGATGTCGAGGTGTGCTCGATCGAGGCACTCCTTGATCGATCCCGCGACGGTCTGCAGCGCATATTTGTAGAGCTTGCGGCCTTCCATCTTCAGGAAGAGCGCTTCGAGGAACGCTTCTTCTTTGTACGAGTGGCCCATGCGCAGCATCGTGCCGTGCTCGAGCGTGTCGGAACGGACGGCGTGCGCGAGAACTCCTGCGTCGGTGTCGCGTGCCTCGACGATCGTCGCGCCGGCGCCGTCGGCGTAGATCAGGCTGTCGCGGTCGTGAGGATCGGAGATGCGCGACAGCGTGTCGGCGCCGATGATCATCGCCCGCCTGATGTCGCCCGCGCGAATCATCGCGTCCGCGAAGATCAGCCCCTGCAGCCAGCCGGGACATCCGAAGATGACGTCGACAGCGACGCAGTGCGGATTCTCGATCGCCAGCTTGTTCTTCACGCGCGCGGCGAGCGCGGGGACGAGATCCGATCGCGTGCTGCCCGCGCGCACGTCGCCGAAGTTGTGCGCGAGGATGATGTAGTCGAGCGATTCGCCGTCGATGCCCGAGGACTGCAGCGCATTGTTGGCGGCGTCGAATGCGATGTCGGACGTGACCAGCTCGTCGGGAACGTAGCGGCGCTCGCGAATGCCGGTGATCGCTTCGAACTGCTGGAGGATCTCGGCGTTCGACTTGGGAATCGGCTTCTGGTCCGGACCGTGGAACTCGGACTGCAGGAACGCGTCGTTCGGAACGCGAACCGAAGGGATGTGACTGCCGGTGCCGACGATGACCGTGCGCATCACCAGCTATTTAATTGCAAACGAGCGATCGATCAAGACATCACATGATTCGCAAACCAGGACTTGCGGTAGGGCGCTGCCGGGCGGTGAGTGCTTTTCATCGATGGGTAGCGTGTCGGGCGAGTTGCGCTCCGGGATTCGGCACGGCGCAGCCGTGCCCTACAACGCGGGTTGAACGGTTGGGCCGGCGGGCGAAGGGGCCTCGCGATTCGGCGCGAGCTGCTGCACGACCTCGTATCCGAAGGCGCCGAGGTTGAGCAGGATCATGATCGCGCCGAACATCCACATGCCGAGGAACATCCCGATCCCCATGTGCATCGCGACGGTCAGGAAAATCCAGATCGCGCGCGTTTTGCGGAACCACACTGCGATGCCGTAGCCGGTCTCGATCGCCAGGATCGACCAGCCGGCGATCATCGCCATCCACGGCACGTGCGAGAGCCAGCCGAAGTTGAACTGATTGAAAACCGGCAGCATCAACGAGCGCCAGATCGCTTCGCCGTTCCACCATTGAATTCCGGCAGCCTTTTCCAGGCCGGACGACGTGTAGACGATGCAGACGTGCAGCTGCAGCATGCGGCGCGTGACGCCCGCCGCGACGGACGGCTCCGACTTGCGCCGGCCGAGCAGGACGTCGAGCGACAGTGCGTCGCCGCACGGCATCAGCATCGTGTACAGCAGAGCGATGTGCGTGAAGATGTCCATCCCGTACACCAGCCCGCCGCCCGCGTGCATCCATAGATAGTGGATGCACCACGCCAGCACGGCCATCGATCGCGTGTAGACGCCGGCCAGGAGACCGATGAGCGCGAAAAGCCAGACCGCCAGAAGGATGTACACCGTCTGATCGGCGCTGATGCCGAATGGTTTCAGCGCGAGGGCGATGTTGCCGATGTGCGGCAGGCCGCCATAGAGGGTCGCGCGGGTGATCGCCCACTGCACGTAACCATACTGTCCATAGAGGTCGAGAATATAATTGCGTACGATAAATGTATTCAATAAACAGAACAGCGCAACGGCGATACGAAACCACGCCAGCGGCACGGGAGAGCCGGGCGCGGTGAACCAGGCCTCCGCGCGGCGAAGAAGATTACGGAACATCGAACGTCGTCCGGTAGAAGAGCTGCGGCTCGATGCGCTTTCCGTCGCGCCACTCTTGCATCGTCGGGATGGAGTTCTGCGTCACGACGACGTCGACGCGCCGCACGTCGCGATTCTCGTTCATCGCTTTGAGGGCCCACGACCGAGCGAAAAGGTCCATCGCCGTGTCGCTCTCCGTAAAATGCCCGAGAAGGGAGTAGAGCTTGACGCGCATTTCGCCGTTCGGAGTGGCGAAGGAGAACGGACGCTGCCGGCCATGGACGTCCGTCATGGTCATCGACAGATTCCAGTCGCCCGTCACCTGTGGCGCGAAGAAGCCAAAGTTGCGATTCGAGAACGTGATGGCGCTGTAGTAGTTCGCCAGCATGGCGATGGGCCAGAGCTGCGCGCGGCGCGTCGTCCAGTCGTGCAGGTGGGTCACGACGTCGATCACGAAGAAAAAGTGTAAGGCGATCGCCGCTGCTGCGATCCTGCGTTTGGTCACGCTGCGCTATGGGACGTAATATTTCGCGAGCAGTTCATTGAGCTGCCGCGCTTTCATCTGCAGGTCCGGCCTGCCCCCGATTGCCGCCATCAGCGGGTCTGTAGCCGGCGAAGCTTTCTGGTTGACGGCGCCCGGAACCTGCGCAGCCTGCGCGAAGATGTTGATCACGAAGACGACGAGGGGAGGACGGTAGACATTGATCTCTCCCGAGCGAGCCATCATCTGCGGCCGCACGGTGTTCGACTGCCGCAGATTCGCCAGCCCGGCCTGGAACGGTCGCGTGCCCAGCCTGGCATCCTGCACGCGAATGTGAATCTCGTAGCTGTGAGGATCGAACGATCGGAGCAGCTCCTGAACCTTTGCGGCATCCTGCGGGGTGAGCGGCCGCAGATCGGCGGCAGTCGCAGCACCAACGAACACGAAAGCCGAAAACAGCAACACGCCGCTTTTCCGCATTTGTCCTCCAGATTGCCGGGTTTTTGCAATATACGGGTGTCAACGTGCCGCGTCAACAGATGAACATCACCAGCATTCGAGCCGCGTTTCCCGCGCTCTCCCGCATTCACAACGGTCGCCCGGTCGCGTACTTCGATGCGCCGGGGGGAACGCAGGTTCCGCGCTCCGTCGCCGATGCGATGACCGACTATCTGTTTCACCACAACGCGAACACACATTGGGCCTATCCGACGAGCGAGGAGACTGACGCGATCATCGAACGCGCGCGCGAATCGGCGGCGGAGTTCCTCGGCGCACGCGCCGATGAGATCTCGTTCGGCGCGAACATGACCACGATCACCTTTCATCTCTCGCGCGCCCTCGGCCGGACGTGGAGGGCGGGCGACGAGGTGATCGTCACCGAGCTCGATCATCACGCGAACGTCGCGCCGTGGCGCGCGCTGGAAATCGATCGCGGAATCGTGGTGCGTACGGCGCGCATGATTCGCGAGACGTGCGAGGTCGACATGGAGCATCTCGCGTCGCTCGCCGGACCGAAGACGCGCCTGATCGCGATCGGCGGCGCGTCGAACGCCGTCGGCACGATCAACGATCTCGCGCGCGTGCGGCAGATTGCGAAGGGCGCCGGTGCACTCTTCTTCGTCGACGCGGTGCATCTCGCGCCGCACGAAGCGATCGACGTGCGCGAGATCGGCTGCGATTTCCTCGCCGTCTCCGCGTACAAGTTCTACGGACCGCACATCGGAATTCTCTTCGCGAAAAAAGATCTCGCCGAATCGCTGCCGTTTCCCAAGCTCGAACCGTCGCCCGACACTTCGCCGAAGCGCGCGGAGACCGGAACGCAGAATCAGGAAGGGATCGCCGGCGTCATCCCGGCGGTCGAGTTCATGCGGTCGATCGAAGCGGCGGGCGAGGGCGCCCGTCGCCACCCCGAGACGCTGTGGAATGGATTGACGTCGATGAAGCACGTGCGCGTGTTCGGTCTGCCGCCGTCGAAGCCGCGGACGCCGACGTTCGGCTTCACGGTAGGCGGCATGACGTCGGAAGAGGTCGCGCGCGTGCTCGCGAGGAACGCGCTCTTCGTGAGCCACGGCGATTTCTACGCGATGACACTCGTGCAGAAGCTCGGCGTCGAAGGTCTCGTGCGCGTCGGATGCGCGGCCTACACGAACGACGAGGAAGTCGAGCGGCTCCTCGGCTCGGTCGACGATCTCAGATCAGGCCGGTGACGACGTACAGATCCGACAGGAAGCGCCGAGAACCGTAGGCATAGGTCTGGCCGTCCGAGGTGATGTGGATGGGGAAGATGTCGAGGATGCCGGCGGGATCGCCGGGCTGAATCGTGTGCCACGATGTGCGCGCGCGCCGCTGGCGATGTCGACGCGCTCGATCGTCACGCTGATGCGGCCGCGGCGGAAAATCCAGAGCGCGGAATCGTCCGGCGTGAACCCGATCGGAACATCGCCCCCGGCGCAGCCCGGCACTGTCTGCGATTTCTCGCCCTCGAGCGAGAGCAGCATCACGCGATCGTTCGTACCCAGGGCCGCGGCGCGCGTTTCATCGTTCGAAAGCAGCAGCGGCCAGCCGACCACTTCGGAGGAAATCCGACGGGGCGGCGCGCTGCCGTCAATGGGCATGTCGAACAGATGCATCGGCTGATTCGGCTCGTTGCCGACGGACCGAGGCGCGAACCGGCGGTGATCGACATTCAGGAGGCGATGCTCAAGCCGGTCTCAGTGACAACTTCCGGAAGGCGCTGGATGGCCGTGACGATCCAGTCGCCGTCGCGGTGCTCGACCTCGATCACCACCGCCTTCCATCCTTCGGCGTCCGGCGTGTTCTCGGCGTGACGGAAGCGCATGCCGGCCCACTTCTCGCGCGGAACTCCTCGCGCGCGCAGCCACTGCTCGGCGCGCTCCATGACTTCAGGAGGATCGATGTGCTCGCAGGACATAGATCAGGTCTCGGGTCTCGGGCGTCAGGCGTCAGGTGTCAGCTCTCATGCGTCAGGTCGGATGCATCAGCATCAGGTCCCGGGTCTCAGGTGTTGGTT
>DATIZY010000112.1:0-7384 GCA_035516895.1 Thermoanaerobaculia bacterium
TAGGGGGTCAGAGCTTCAGTTGTGCTTTTTCCACAATACGTGGAGCAATCGCCGCTCCGACGGTAGAAAAAGCACAACGGAAGCTCTGACCCCACTCCTTGACAAGCGAAACGAGCAGGAGCATAAGTGCGCTCACACGCCCGTCCACCGCAAATCGGCAAAGGAGGCCAGCCCCATGGAACTCTCCCGCCGGACTTTCCTGCAGGCCACAACGGTCGGCAGTGCCATTGCTCTCGGTTTCGACCTCAGTCGCGCGAAAGCCGAGATGCGCGAATTCAAGATGTCGCGCACGACGGAGACTCGAAGCACGTGCCCGTACTGCGCCGTGTCGTGCGGCATGATCATTCACACGCTCGGCGACAAAGCGAAGAACGCGCACCCCTCCGTCGTGCACGTCGAAGGCGATCCCGATCATCCGATCAATCGCGGCACGCTCTGCCCGAAAGGAGCGACGGTCAAGGACGACATCAACAGTCCGAACCGCCTGCTCAAGCCGCAGATCCGCCGCGCCGGATCGGATCATTGGGAAGACATCTCGTGGGACGAGGCAATTCAGAAGATCGCCCGCCACATCAAAGAGACGCGCGACCGCTGCTTCGTCGTGAAGAACACCAAAGGCGAAACGGTCAACCGCAATCCCGGCATCGCCATGATCGGTGGCTGCACCGACACCACCGAATTCAACTTCCTCTACTGGAAGGCGGCGTCCGCCTGGGGAGTCCCGTACAGGGATACCCAGGCAAGGGTTTGACACGGCCCCACGGTGGCCAGTTTGGCCGCCACATTCGGACGCGGTGCGATGACCAACGGCTGGATCGACATCAAGAACGCCGATGTGGTCCTCTGCATGGGCGGCAATCCCGCCGAGAACCATCCGTGCGGATTCAAGTGGGCGATCGAGGCGAAGAAAACGCGCAACGCGAAGATCGTCTCCGTCGATCCGCGCTTCACACGCACGTCTGCAGTCGCTGACGTCTATTCGCCGATTCGCACCGGCACCGACATCGCGTACCTCCTCGGGCTCATCCGCTACGCGATCGCGAACAATCGGTACCACGCCGATTACGTGAAGATCCACACGAACGCGCCGTTCCTGATCAACCCCGACTTCAAATTCGAGGACGGCCTCTTCTCCGGTTTCGACGAAACGAGCGGCAGCTACGCGAAGCGAGATTCGTGGGGCTATCAGCTCGACGCGAAAGGGATGGCGAAGACCGACCCGACGCTGCAGGACCCGCACTGCGTGTTCCAGCTGCTGAAGCAGCACGTGGACCGCTACACGCCGGAGATGGTCGAGAAGATCTGCGGCACGCCGAAGGCGACCTTCCTCAAAGTCGCCGACGTGGTGACGTCGACCGGAAACGCGGAGCGCGTCGGCACGATCATGTACGCCCTCGGCTGGACGCAGCATTCGATCGGCGTCCAGATCATCCGCACGGCCGCGATGCTGCAGCTGGTGCTCGGCAACGTCGGCCGGCCGGGCGGCGGCGTCAACGCGCTGCGCGGACACTCGAACATTCAGGGCGCGACCGACACCGCGGGCGTCTTCGACATCCTGCCGGGCTACATCAAGACTCCGCAGGCTGCCTGGCACACGCTCAAGGACTACAACGACGCGAACACGCCGAAGGCCCTCGGCCCGTCGATGAACTACTGGACGAACTACCCGAAGTTCATGGTCTCCACGCTCAAGGCGCTGTACGCCAACGCCGCGACGAAGGAAAACGACTTCGGATACGACTGGCTGCCCAAAGTCGACGGCAACTATTCGTGGATGTACATCTTCGACGACATGTATCGCGGCAGCTCGATGCGCGCCGGCGGCAAGGAGCCCGGACCGGAAGGCTTCATCACCTTCGGCATGAATCCGGTCGGCATCGGGCCGAACACGCCGAAGATGGTCGCCGCGCTGTCGAAGCTGAAATGGCTCGTCGTCGTCGAGAACCATCAGATCGAGACGGCGACGTTCTGGAAGGCGCCGAAAGAATACGGCGGAGCCGATCCATCGAAGATCGAGACCGAGGTGTTCCAGCTTCCGGCGTCGAACTTCGCCGAGAAGGACGGCACATTCACCAACTCGGCGCGATGGATTCAGTGGAAGTGGAAGGCCCTCGATCCTCCCGGGCAGGCGAAGACCGATCAGGAAATCCTCGCTCGCATCTTCCTCGCCGTCCGCGAGCTGTATCGAAAAGAAGGCGGGCAGGTGCCCGAGCAGGTGATGAGCGTCGACTGGAGCTACACGAATCCGGTCGCGCCCGATCTCGCCGAGATTCTGAAGGAGCTCAACGGAAAAGCACTCGTCGATCTCAAGGATGCGAAGGATCCGACGAAGGTCATCAAGCTCGCCGGCCAGCAGCTCGACGGATTCGCCCAGCTGACCGATGACGGCTCGACCATGGTCGGCAACTGGCTGATGTCGGGCGTCTATACCGAGGCGGGCAACATGGCGCAGCGGCGCAGCTCCGCCGACGACGCGAACGGCCTCGGCATGTACCACAACTGGGGCTTCTCATGGCCGGCCAACCGCCGCGTGATGTACAACCGCGCATCGGCCGACGCCGAAGGCAAGCCGTGGGATCCGACTCGCGCCGGGATCAAGTGGAACGGCCAGAAGTGGGTCGGAGACGTTCCCGACATGAAGCCGGATGCGCCGCCCGGAACGTTCGGCGCGTTCATCATGCTGCCGGAAGGCGTCGGCAAGCTCTTCGCGCCGCTCAACGACGGTCCGTTCCCCGAACACTACGAAGCCGTCGAAGCGCCGGTCGAGAACGTGCTGCATCCGAAGGTCACGTCGAATCCGGCGACGAAGAAGTTCAAATCCGACAAGGATGTCTACGGCAGCGTGAAGGACTACCCGGTCCTTTGCATGACGTATCGCCTCACGGAGATGTATCACTACTGGACGAAGCACATCGGCCGATTGAACATGCTCCAGCCGGGCTTCTTCATCGAGATTCCCGAGGATCTCGCAAAAGAAAAAGGGATCGTGAACGGGGGCAAGGCGCGCGTGACGTCTGCGCGCGGCTCGATCGAGGGAACAGCCATGGTCACCGACCGCCTCCGTCCGATGACCATCAACGGTCAACAACTGTGGCAGATCGGATTCCCGCTGCACTGGGGTTACGAAGGCGAGGAAGGTCACACCGGACCGCTCGCGAACTTCCTGACGCCATCGGCGATGGATCCCAACACATTCACACCCGAGTACAAGACCTTCCTGGTCAAACTCGAGAAGGCATGAGGAGGCGGCCATGAGCGATCAAGCACTCGAAATCCACCGCTCCTCTGCTTCCGTCTGGGGCAGCCGCACCGGCCTCCGCTCGACGCCGAAGGTTGCGAAGTACATCGACACGACGACGTGCATCGGCTGCAAAGCATGCGAGGCCGCGTGTCAGGAGTGGAACGATCTGGACATCGTGCCGACCGTGCAGAGCGGCAGTTACCAGACGCTGCCGCATCTCGATCCGCAGTACTGGAACCTGATCCGCTTCAACGAGCGCACGAACGACGACGGCGAAATGATGTGGCTCATGCGCAAGGACCAGTGCATGCACTGCGCGGAGCCGGGCTGTCTGGCCGCGTGTCCCGCTCCCGGGGCGATCGTGCAGTACTCGAACGGCATCGTGGACGTCGATGCGTCGAAGTGCATCGGCTGCGGCTACTGCTCGACCGGCTGCCCGTTCGATGTCCCGCAGTTCCACAAGGGCTCGGGCAAGATGGCCAAGTGCACGCTCTGCGTCGACCGCGTGGAGGTCGGCCTCGAGCCGGCGTGCGTGAAAGCGTGTCCCACCGGGTGCCTCAACTTCGGCACGAAGGAAGACATGGTGCAGCTCGGCAACACGCGCGTTGAACAGCTGAAGCAGGCCGGCTACGCCGAAGCGATGCTTTACAACCCGGAAGGAGTCAAAGGCACGGGCGTCGTCACCGTTCTCGGTCACGGTCATCCCGAGTGGTACGGACTGCCGCCCGATCCGCATGTGTCGTGGGCGGTGAAGGCGTGGAAGCAGGTGATCCGGCCGATCGGCGTCATCGCCGCATTCGCCACGGTCCTCGGCTTCCTTGGACATTACGGGAAATACGGACCGAAAGTGCCGCCGGAGGAGAGGCCATGACCGTTCAGAACATCGAAACACCGATCGTCGTCGCGCGCGAACACGACAACGTCGCCGTCGGTGAAGAGGTCGTCCGGCACCGGC
Source organism: Thermoanaerobaculia bacterium (assembly GCA_035516895.1). GTDB lineage: Bacteria > Acidobacteriota > Thermoanaerobaculia > Gp7-AA8 > Gp7-AA8 > Gp7-AA10. The sequence continues at coordinate 4,197 of DATIZY010000112.1, forward strand.
TGTCGACGCGTGTGATCCACTGGTCCGTCGCGCTCACGTTTTTCGTTTGTCTGATCACCGGCATGCCGATCTGGGCCCCGATCTTCGGCTGGATGGCGACGTTCGTCGGCGGGCTGGGGGTGGCGCGCTTGATTCATCCGTATGCCGGCGTAGCGTTCTTCATCGCGTCGCTGTTCCAGTACTTCCACTGGCTTCCCGACATGCACTTCGGCGCAAACCAGAAAGGATGGTTCGGACCGAAGCTGCTCGAGTACTTCCGCTGGGACCATTCGCAGCCGGACGAGGGCGGAAAGTACAACGGCGGGCAGAAGTTCTTCTTCTACATGGTGAATCTCGCCGCGCTGGGCCTGATCGTCAGCGGCATTCCGATGTGGTTCCCGACGTATTTCAGTGTGGTCGTTCGCGAGATCGCCATCCTGCTGCACGACATCACGTTCGTCCTCTTCTTCCTGTCGATCATCGGACACGTGTATCTCGCCACGGCAGCGGAGCCGGGGACATTCCGCGCGATGACCCGAGGCACGGTTACGCGCCGCTGGGCGCGATTCCATCATCCCGGCTGGTACGCGGACGTTACCGGCAAGGAGACCCGCAAATAGCCCTGAATCCCTTCGAGCAGCGCGGCGCCCGTGCCGCGCTGCTCGCCACGCAGAACGAAGCCGCCCGCGAGTTCCTCGAGTTTGCGGCGAAGCTCTGCGCAGCGCAGTCAAAGTGTGCGGACCGGCTTCAGCCCGTCACGCTGTCGGGCCGCCTCGCGGATGATGGCGAAAAATTAGTCACCTTCATTCGTCCTGTTTTGGAAGTGCTCTCCCAACGTTCGGAGGATGCGAAGAATCGCCTCCTCGACGCCGGCGACATCGCGCGGACGCGCCTGCGGGTCTACTGGAGCGAGGGGCACCAGGATTACATCGCCCGCGCGCTCTTGCAGCCGTACGCCGCGGCTCTGCGCGCGCGCAACATCCCTCCCGACCGCACACACGCGCGCGGACATTGTCCGTTCTGCGGCGGCTCCGCGTGGATCGGCGTCCGGCGCTCGAGACCGGAAGCGGAGAGTGGATTTCGCTACTTGCAATGTTCGCTCTGCGGGCTGGAATGGAACATCGGGCGCATTTTCTGTCCATCGTGTTTCGAGGAGGATCCCTACAAGCTGCCGCAGTTTCAGAGCGACGTGCACAGGAACGTGCGCATCGAAGCGTGCGAGACGTGTCATCGCTACATCAAGTCGATCGATCTGACGCTCGACGCGCGGCCCGTGCCGGAGATCGACGATTTGCTCTCGCTGTCGATGGACCTCTGGGCCGCGGAAGAGGGTTACACGAGGATCGAGCCGGGCATTGCGGGAATTTGATCTGCTTTCCGCGCAGCGTGCTCTCCGCAGCCGCTTCGACGATTTTCAGCGCGCGCTGCGAAACGAGAATCGCGTGGCGATGGAAGTGGCCATCGACGATTTCGAGCGGCACCTGCGCGCGTGGACCGAGGCGGAGGAGAAGGCGCTGTTGCCGGCGCTGGAGCGTGCGAAGATTCCGGGCCGCGACGTGCGGCGCGAGCTGCGGCTCGAATACGTGCAGATCCGCGAGCTCACGCATTACGTCGCGCTGCAGATCGCGGAGCAGGCGGCGTCGATGGCGATCGCCGGTTACGTCGAGAACCTCGACCGGCGTCTCCACGCGCACGAGCGCGAGATGGAGAGCGTGTACTATCCCGCCGCGGCGCCGCTGCTCGACGACGCGGAGTGGAGCGTGTTAGGCGCAGCGCGGCCGCCGGCGTAAGAGCGGCAGGACGGCTGGCGCACTCCGGATTACCCCAGCTGCTGCAGATCGAACTTCGGCTCGTCCGGCGGCGTGTTCCAGCGGCGATACTCGGCCGACAACTGCTCCTGGCTCCAGCCGGAAAAGATCCCGTCGCCGCGATACGCGCCCGAGTCGAGCAGCGTGATCGAGCCGCGTCCCTGCGGCGTCTCGATCGTCATCTGCCACGCGGACACCGTCGAAGCGACTTCGCGGACTCGCACCGGCGTCCGCTCGAGCGCGCGCATTCCCAGCGGCGCGGGCCGCTCGGTCGCGTTGCCGGTCGGGCCGGGGAGGGCGGGCGGCGGCGTTTCGGCGAGGAGATCGTCGAGGTTCCTGTAGCGATAGATCGTCGGGGCTTTGTTCGCAGGCAGTCCGCCGGTATCCGCAGTGGGCCCATAGACCGAATACACGGAGCGGCCTAACAGACGCAGGTAGACGAGCAGCTGCGCGCGGTGATGCGCGGAATGGTTCAGCCGGCGCAGCATGATCCAGCTGCGCGTGTGGTCGACGTCGAAGAACCGCGCGACCTCGTTCCACCACGCCTCCGGTTTCTCGCGCAGCATCGCCAGGCGCTGCTGCGAAAGCGACGCGTAGTGGCGGACGAATTCCATCCGCGTTTCCTTTTCCGGCAGCGCGGGACGTCCGGCGTCGACGCCGAACATGTTCTTCATCCACGTGTCTTCGCTGAAGCATTGATGGACCATGTGCTCGTGCGGCGTGCGGATGCGCGGCGCCGGCCGGAACTCGAGGTCCTCATCGTGAAACGACGACCAGACGCTGAGCGTCTTCACGCGTTCGCCGTCGTACGTGTCGAGCAGAAAATCGAATGAGTGCATTTCAGGCCTCAGGTCTCGGGCGTCGGGCGTCGGGTCTCGGGCGTCGGAAGAACCTGACACCTGACGCCCGTCGCCTGACGCCTGACGCCTAAGACGTCAGTCTCCCTGATGGATGTCGTACGTGTCGAGGAGAAAATCGATTGAGTGCAAATCAGGCCTCAGGTCTCAGGCGTCGGGCCTCGGGTCTCAGGCCTCGGGTCTCGGGTCTCGGGTATCTGGTGTCGGGCATCGGGCGTCGGAAGAATCTGACGCCTGACGCCTGACGCCTGACGCCTAACGCCTGACGCCTGTCGCCTAACGCCTAAGACGTCAGTCTCCCTGATGGATGTCGTATGTGTCGTAGCAGAAAATCGAATGCGCGCAAATAAGGCCTCGGGTCTCAGGTGTCGGGCGGCGGAAGAATCTGACGCCTGACGCCTGACACCTGACGCCTGTCGCCTGACGCCTGACACCCGTCGCCTAAGACGTCACGTCTCCCGAGTAGATATTGAACCGTCCCTCGCGGACGAAGCCGAGAAGAGTGAGGCTGAACTCACGGGCGAGTTCGACGGCGAGCGTCGAC
>DATIZY010000113.1:0-10415 GCA_035516895.1 Thermoanaerobaculia bacterium
TACCCTCGTTCCTTCGCCAGGGGAAACAGATCGGTTGCCGGCGCCTGGTTCAGCACGTTGTAGAGCACCTGGAGCGCGTGCGCCCATCCACGCTGCACGATCTCGATGCCCTCTTCGGGCGTCGAAATCGAAACGCCCCAGAAGCGAATCTTTCCCGCGTCCTGCAGCCGGTCCATCGCTTCCTGGATTTCCTCGCGGCGCAACTCCTCGATCGTCGGGTTGTGGACCTGGTAGAGATCGACGTAGTCGCTGCGGAGGCGTTTGAGCGATCCGTCGACGGCGTGGAAGATATGCTGGCGCGAGAAGTCTTTTTTCAGCGCGCCGCTCGCCGTGCGGACGACGCCGACCTTCGTCGCGATCACGACCTCCTGCCGGTGGCGCGAGAGCACGATGCCGAGGAGCGATTCGCTGCGGCCGAAGCCGTAGGAATCGGCGGTGTCGTAGAACGTGACGCCGAGATCGCGCGCGCGGCGGATGGCGGCGAGGGAGTCGTCGTCGGACGTGCGACCCCAGCCAAGGGGCGCGCCGGATGCTTCGATCGCGCCGCCGATCGCCCATCCGCCGAAGCCGATGGCGCTGACCCGAATCCCCGTTTTTCCGAGCTCGCGATACTCCATGCGGTCAGGTCTTCGTTCTTCGGTTTTCTACGAAGGGCAGATTTTCAATGCTCATTTTGACCAATGTCGGAATCCACGACCAGTAGAAAAACGAAGAACGCCCCGACGCCCTCACAGGCGGACCTGTTTGACTTCCTCCATCTCCTTGAACGAGCGGAGAAACTGCAGCGTCGGGGGATCGAGCGCCGAGTCGACGGTGATGATCGCCATCGCTTTTCCGCCGCTCGCCTTGCGCGCCAGGTTGTATTCGGCGATGTTGATCTCGCGATCGCCCAACAGCGTTCCGACTTTTCCGACGACGCCCGGCACGTCTTTGTTGATGACGTACAGCAGGTTCCCTTCGGGTTTGAACTCGACGCGGAAGTGATTCACGGAAACGATCCGCTGGTTCTTTTCGCTGAAAAGAGTCGCCGAGACGCACATCTCCTCGCGGTCCGAGGACGCGCGGACCGTGATCAGGTTGTTGTAGTCGCGCGGCGTCGGATGCGTCGTGGCGCTGATCGCGATGCCGCGGTTCTGCGCCACCTGTTCGGCGTTCACGAAATTGACGGACTCCGCGAGCCGCGGCGTGAGCAGGCCTTTGAGCGAGGCGACGGAGAGAATCTTCAGAAACCGCTCGTCGATCCCCCACAACTCCACCTCGGCGCGCGTGATGGGCGCACTCATGATCTGCGAAGTGAACAGACCGACGCGCTCGGCGAGATCGATCAGCGGCGCGGCGTCGGCGTCAGCGAGTCCCTCGAACGGCAGGTTCACGGCGGAGACGAAAATCGATCCGCGCAAGGCATCGACGACCATCTCCGACGTTTGGACGGCGACACGGTCCTGCGCCTCGATCGTGTTCGCGCCGATGTGCGGAGAAAGGATCACGTGATTTGATTTCAATAATGGATGATCTTTTCCGGGCGGCTCCTCGACATAGACATCGATCGCGGCACCAGCAACTTTGCCGCTCGCGAGCGCCTCGGCGAGCGCCTTCTCCTGCCAGATTCCACCGCGTGCGATGTTGAGCGCAATGACGCCGTCCTTCATCTTCGCGATCTGCTCCGGCCCGAGCATGCCGCGCGTCTCGTCGGTCAGCGGCGTGTGGACGGTGATCACGTCTGCTTGCGCGAGGAGGTCGTCGAGATCTTTCATGTGCTCGGAGCCGACCTTTTCGAAGACCGTCGACGCGATGTAGGGGTCATACGCGATGACGTGCATCCCGAACGCCTTCGCGCGCGCCGTCACCCGCGTGCCGATGCGGCCGAGACCGATGATGCCGAGGGTTTTGCCGGAGAGCTCGAAGCCCATGAATTTTGATCGGTTCCACTCGCCGCGCTTCACGCTCGAGTCGGCGGCGGGGATGTTGCGACAGAGCGCGAGCAGCATCGCCATCGTGTGTTCCGTCGCGGAGAGGATGTTCGCGGTCGGGGCGTTGATGACCAGGATTCCGCGCTCGGTGCACGCGTCGACGTCGACGTTGTCGAGCCCCACGCCTGCCCGCCCGACGATGCGAAGCCGCGTGCCGGCATTCACGAGCTCGCGAGTGACCGCGGTGCCGCTGCGCGTGATGAGCGCATCGGATTCTCTGACGGCCGCGAGCAGCTCGGCGCCTTTCAGGCCCGGGCGGTAGTCGAGCTCGACGTCGGATGCCGCGCGCAAAATCGCGAGGCCGGATTCGGCGAGCGAGTCGGTGACCAGGACTTTTTGAGTCATCGCCGCCCCTCACCCGGCCCTTCGGGCACTCGCGGGCGGGCGCGCCTTCTCCCTCGGAAGAAGGTGCCGCGAAGCGGCGGATGAGGGGCCGCGCGCGTCATGCTCGTGCCACCTCATTCAACTCGTCGAGCATCTCCTCGAGCGCGTCGAGCGGAATATCGCCCATGTGGCCGATGCGAAACGTCGTCGCCTTCCATTCGCCATACCCGCCGCCGAGGGTGTAGCCGCGGTTCTTCATCTCCGATCGGACCAGCTCCGGATCCTTGACGGGCGCGAGCGCGCTCACCGTCGGCGACGCGTAATCGGGATCGGCCGCGAGCTTCGCGAACGTCGAGGTCCGCCGAAGGGTCAGATCGCGCATCGTGATGTGCCGCTCGAATCGCGCTTCGAGCGTTTCGCGTCGCAGAATCGCGTCGAGCTGCGCTGCGAGCGCGTAGAAATGCGGGATCGACGGCGTGGTCGGCACGCTGTCGCCGTCCGCATCTTTCTTGTAGCGGAGAAAATCGAAATACGTGCCGCGATACGGCAGCTTTGCGGCGCGATCGAGCGCGCGCTGCGAAACGGCGAACACCGTGATGCCCGGCGGCAGCGCAATCCCCTTCTGCACGCTCGCAAAGCAGACGTCGAGTCCCCATTCATCGAACTTGACCGGAATGCCGCCGAGCGATGAGACGGCGTCGACGATCACGAGCGTGTCGCTCGAGTTCTCGCGCACGACCTTCGCCAGCGCGGCAATGTCGTTGGTGACGCCGGTCGACGTCTCGTTGTGCGTGAGCGTCACCGCGTCGTAGTGCGCGCGCCGGCCTGAGAGATGATCCTCGAGGGCATCGGGATCGACGGCCGTTCCCCACGGAGTCGTCAGGCGATCGACTTCGAGCCCCATGCTCTCCGCGATTCCGGCGAAGCGCTCCGAGAACGCGCCGCACGACGTGACGAGCACGCGCCGCGGTACGCAGTTCACGAGCGACGCCTGCATCAGGCCGGTGCCGGAGCATGTCGCGACGAACGTGTCCTGAGTTGTGGCGAACAGCACCTTCAAGTCGTTCGCGATCGCGCGGAAGAGCCGTTTGAACTCCGCGCTGCGGTGGCCGATCATCGGCCGCGTCATTTCCTCGAGGAGCTCCGGCCGAACCCATGTCGGTCCGGGCACAAAGAATTTGCAGTCGCTCATGACAACATCGCCGGCAATTCGCTCAAACTCGAGACGAATGCATCCGCATTCTCCCTGACCCGGGGCCGTGTGTGAACTCCTCCGAATCCGATGAAGAGATCGACCGCCGGTTTCGCCTGGAGATCGCTCGCTCCGTCGCCGATGAAGGCCGCCTTTCCTTTGCTGCGCGCCCGAATGTCGCGCACGACCACTTCCTTGCCGCCGCTACGTGTGAGCGGCGACGCGCGATCGAAATCGACGTACGCGCCGTCGTCGGAGAATCGCAGCCGCACGGCGTGCAATGCGACGCCGAGCTTCGCAGCGAGCGGCGTCAGTGCCTGTTCGATGCCTGCAGTCACGAGGTGGATGATGCAACCCGCTTCGCGCAACGCCGCGATCGTCTCCTCGGCGCCGGGGACGAGCGAGCTCAGATACCGCTCCACGAGCGTGTCGATCATCACGCGCGTCGGACGGATGATTTCGAGACGACGACCGTACACCTCATCCAGCGGGACCTCGCCGTTCATAGCCGCCTCGGTCAGACGCACGATCTCTGGATTTCCGCCTGCGAGGACGTCGATTCCCTCGATCGTGACCAGTGTGGAATCGACGTCGAAAAAGATCAGCCGGTACTTCGGATTCAAGCACTCGCTCCGTTTCGGACGATCTCCACGAGGTCGGCCAAACGGTCGAGATAGTGATCGGGTCCGGCGGCTCTGAGCTCGTTCGAAGAAGACGATCCGGTCGCCACCACCGCCACGGCGATGCCGCTGTTGTGCGCGGCTTCGATGTCGATCGGCATGTCGCCGACGAACAGCGCTTCGTCGGGCGAGCAACGCGTCGCCTCGAGCGTGTGCAGAACGTGCTGCCGCGCCGGCTTGCGCGCTCCGGCGAGATCCGGACCGACGATGGCCCGGAAAAACGAGGCGAGGCCAAGGAATTCGAGGATTTTGCGGGAGAAAGCGGTGGGCTTGTTTGTGCAGACCGCCATCGCCACATCGAGGTGCGACAGCGCGGAGAGCGTCGCTTCCACGTCAGCGAGGACGTGCGACTGCTCGCAGCAGATCTCGTCGTAGCGCGCTTCGAAAGCGCCGCTCGCGGTGTCGGGAACTTCGCCATCGAACGCGCGCTGCAGCAGCTTCTCGAGCCCGTCACCGACCAGCGCGCGGATCTCGCCGGCCGTGAGCTCGTCGAAGCCGTGCTGGCGGAGCGCGAAATTCACGGCGTCCGCAAGCGCGGCATACGAGTCGACGAGCGTGCCGTCGAGATCGAACAGCACGGCGCGATATCGAAGAGGCTGCCCCATCAACGTGAGGGCCAGATTCTACTCAGAATCCCGAGGGCCTCTTCGAAATCAAGCGAACTGATGTGAGGCCAGCCGGCGAACTCCTTGAAACCTTCGACGAAGACGATGTCCGCATCGATCTGCGCGAGCAAATCCTCCGGCGATGCGAAGGTGATTCGCCGCGTTGCCTCGTGCGTGAAGACCACCGCGTCGGCGTCCCCGGCCATGAACACAGGTGCGGCGCCCGCGCGCTCGAACTTGAACGTGTCGCCGCGGCGCTCCTCGTTGAGCGGATGGTGGGTGTGCTTGATCGCCGCGACGCGCTCGCCGTGCGCGACGAAGTGCCGGATCAGCGAAACGATGAGCGTCGTCTTACCCGAACCGGAGGGACCGATGAACGCGGCGATGCGCACGCGCGAAGTTTAGAACGCGGCGGCGCATGAATATTTCTTTTCTGTGACTTGCCCGGGAGCACGCGAAGGTGTACACGCGTTATCGCACGCGTATGAAGCGGCTGCTCGCCCTGCTCCTCCTTGCCACGTCCGCATTCGCCGCCGACGAGCCGAAGAAGCTCGACATCACTCTCGAGCCGCTCGGTGACAGCGATTCCGGCGTGGTCACGCGTATCACCTTCAAGTACACGATCCCGTCCGACGAACCCGAGGGAGTGCCGCTCGCGATCATCGGCTCGGCCACGCAGGAGCAGACGACGAAGACGTTTCGCTATCCGCTGCAGCCGTCGCAGCGCACGGAGCTGACCACGATTCAAACGCTGCAGCCGGGCGACGTCGACATCGAAGCGCGTCTGATGATCCCGCTCGAAGAGCAGGCGCCGGTGATCCTCGCAAAGAACGAGCAGCACTTCACGATCGCGAAAACGAACAAGCCGTACGTCGCCGGCGAAGGCGCCGGGGCGGAAGCCGTTCTCGCAGAAGGGAGCGTCCCCGCGAGCGGCGATTCGGTGCGCATCACATCGGCTCATCGCGACGTCGCGCCGAATCTGTTCATCATTGATGTCGACGTGAAGCCGCCGGTGAAGCGCGTCGAGTTCTGGGTCGAAGACAAGAAAATCATGGCGCGCAACGCGCCTCCCTACCGCGCCGAGCTCGACCTCGGCGAGATTCCGAAGCGCGTCGAAGTGCGCGCGATCGGATACGACGCTCACGGCCGCTACGTCGATGCCGATGCGTTCGTGGTGAACGAAAGTGCCCTGCCGCTCGAGGTCAAGATCACGCGCACCGACACGACGGACCACGTCTCGCACGTGAAGCTCAGCGTTCAGAATCCGAAAGACACACCGCTGAAGAGCGTCGTCCTGTACGCCGATCAGAAAAAATTCTTCACGTGGAACGGGCCGCCCTATGCTCTCGACATTCCCGACGCGCGCCTGACGAACGTCAAGTTCCTCCGCGCATCGGTCATCGACGCGACGAACTACGAGGCCTCCGATCTCCTCTTCCTCAACGGCGCGCAGATCAACGAGGAGGTTGAGGTCAATCTCATCGAGCTTCCGGTCGCCGTCACCGACTCGGCCGGCGTTCCGATCGTCGGCCTGACCAAAGCGGACTTCCAGGTTCGTGAAAGCGGGCAGGTGCGGACGATCACGAATTTCGACGCGGCGTCGAACCTGCCGATCTCCGTGGGATTGTTGATCGATCACTCCGGCAGCATGAAGCCGCGCATGGAAGCAACGCGCAAAGCGGCGGTCGAGTTTCTCAGCCGCATCGTCAAGCCGAAGGATCAGGCCTTCGTCGCCGGCTTCTCGTTCGACGCGACGAAGGACGCGCCGTTCGCCCACGACATGGGCGCGCTCTACGAGCAGGTGAGCTCGATTCCCGACGCGAGCGGCGGAACGTCGCTGTACGACGCGATCGTGACCGGCCTGTACCGCTTCCGGACGCTGCAGGGGCGCCGGGCGTTGATCATCCTGACCGACGGCGAAGACACGACCTCGCGCTTGTCGTACGACGAGATGCTTTCGTACGCGCGCGCCGCTCGCGTCCCCCTCTACTTCATCGGCATCGGCCTCGGCCTGAGTGACATCAGCGGTACCCATGCGATGCGCGACCTCGCGGGCGAGACCGGCGGCGTCGCCTACTTCATCAAAGACGTCAAGAACCTCGATGCAACGTACGCGGAATTGGAGAAGGACCTCCGATCGCAGTACCTGATCGCCTATGACAGCGAGAGCTCGAAGAGCGACAAGAAGTACCGGCCGATCGAGGTGACCGTGGACCGCCCCGGTGCGCGCGTTCGAACGATCCGCGGCTATCTGCCGTAGGCACGCATCTACTTCGCGAGCCGCTCGTACGACGCGCGAAGCATCTGCACACGTTTGACGTAGTTGCGCGTTTCCTGGAACGGCATCGACTCGAGAAATTCGTCGAGCGGTTTGTGCGGCGCAGCGCGGCGCCAGCGCATGACGTTGCCGATGCCTGCGTTGTACGACGCGATCGCGAGCAGCGTCTGCCCGTTGAGCATGTCGACGAGGGTTCGAAAGTAGAACGTGCCGAGGCGGATGTTGACGTCCGGGTTTTCGGCGTTCGACGAAGTGTGCAGCCGGTGCGCGAGCTCGCGCGTCGTCGGCGGCATGAGCTGCATCAGTCCCACCGCGCCGGCCGCCGAGCGCGCAGTCGGGTTGTAGTAGCTCTCCTGATGAATCAATCCCATGATCAGATATGGATCGAGATTGTTGTTCTTCGCCGCCTTGACGATCGAGTCGCGATACCGGGTCGGGTAGTACATCCGCAGGAAGTACGGCGGAACGGAGTCCTGCTCGACGGTCGCGAGCTCGGGAAATGCGCGGCGAGCGGAGCGCATCATCAGCAGCATGTCGCCGGTGCTGTTGTACAGGTCGGCGAGCAGCGCATCGGCGTACGGCTGATTCCTGCGATTCACGTTCTTCTGAATCTCGAGGCGCGCGTCGCGAGGGTCATTCAACGCTGTGAGCTCGTACGCCAGCCGCAGCTCCTGCGGCATGTTCTGTTCGGCGATCTGCGGCCAGTCCGCCCGCTGCATCTTCAGAGGATTGACGGCCGGCTCGTGATGCTGCGCGCCGTGCGCCTGGCAAAACAGCACGAAGACGTCGGCGTAAGGCGCCGCGGCGAGCTCACGATAGATTGCCTCCGCTTCCTCTTTCCTGCCGAGCTGCTCGAGCGAGCGGCCGCGCCAGTATTCAGCCTGGCGCTGCACATTCGGATTGCGGTACGTGTCGCGGATGAACGTGCACAGCTCCGACGCATCATTGAAATCGCCGCGCGAATATGCCGACCACGCTTTGTCCCAGAAGTGCTGCAATCCCGCTTCCTGCGCCGGATCGAGCTTCGCGAGCTCCCCGATCAGGTCGCGCTCGTAATCGTCCTGGTTTTTCGATTCGGCGATTTCGATGAGCGAATTCAGCACCTCGATGCGCACCTCGTCGACGATGGGAAGTTGCAGCAGGTCCTTGAGCCGTTCGACCGAGAAACGGTCGTACTCCTCTTTTTTCGCCTTCTTCGCCAGGTCGACGAGGTGCTCGATCTTGCGGACGTTGACGTACCGCGGCCGGACCGTCGCTTTTTTCTTGCCGTGCGCGGGAACGCGAATCGTCCCTTTGCGCTCCTTGACGATGATCGTCTTGTCGACGTTCGGGTTGATCGACGCGGAGAGCGCGCGATAGTTGTTCGATGCCGTGTAGATCGCCGGGATCGCGATCTTGTACGGGCCGGACGCGAGCGGCTCGAGGACTTTGTTCGAATCGTCGTAGCGGTGAAGCTGATTGAGTGCGAGCCCGCGATTGAGCTCGATGGGCAAGCGGAGCGGCGCGAACTCACCAGTCGTGGGCAGCGTGTTCAGCTCTGCGAGGGCGTTGGCGGGATCGCCGTCGCGCATGAGGCTCACCGCGCGCTCGAGTCGCTGCCGCGGCTCGAGCTGAATCGGCGCACTCGGCCCCAGCGCCGTAAGCGTGCGAATGATCGCGATCGCATCGCCGGCCTGTTGCGTCGTCGGATTCCTCACGGCGATGTCCCGCGCGGTCTCCAGCACGGTGTCGATGTCGCCGCGGACAAAGCTGTCGGCAAGGGATTGCCACCGCGCGTTCGCCGCCGGTTGCGATTGATCCGCTCGCGCGGCGATCTCGTCGTAGATCTCTCCGGCCGCGTGCCAGTCGCCTTCCGCGTTGTAGAGGTCCGCCAGCGCGAATCCCGCGACGCCCCAGTTGACCATCTTCGGCGTGCGGTTCCACAGATCCGCGTACGTCCGCCGCGCAGCATCGCTGTTGCCTTCGCGCTGCAGCGCGTTCGCGAGAAAGAAGATCCGGTACTCCTCGACCGTGCGCCGTCCGCAGGTGAACGACGCGAACTCTCGCGCCGCGGTCGACGCGTCGCCGCGTTGCAGCGCGTCCAGTGCCGCCCCGAATTTCGGCTGCAGCATCGCCAGATCGGGAGGCGCTTCCGGTTTCGGCGGGCGCGACGCCTCGCGCTCCGTTCTGGTGCGCAGCACGACGATCAGGATCGCGACGCCGATCGCGATGAGGAGCACCGCGGCGGACGCGATGATCCATTTGCGCCGGGACTTCATCGACTGCTGTCGCGCTGCGAATTACAGGCCGAGAGCGCCGGCGTCGCCGTCCGCGAGGATGCGAACGAGCTCGTCATAGAAGTAGTTCGTCGCCTTCCGCACGTCTTCGGGAATGCGCTCGTCGTACATCTGGCGGCTGCGGTCGATGTCTTCCTTCAGCCGCTCGTAGAGATCTTTGTTCTTGCGGCCCTGCTCGACTTTTCCTTCGTTGTACAGCTTGATCTCCGAGACGAGAAGGCGTGCGAATCGGCGCGCTTCGTCGTGCTTCTTGCCTGCGTCGCCGCCGGGAGCCGCGGCTGCGCGCGAGATTCCGGCCGGCGGCACGAACTGCGTCGACGGACGCTCTTCTCCACCCATCGCCGGTATCGGTCCGCTCTTCGAAAGGTCGAGCGCCGGCATTGCGGTCGTTGCGAAGTTGGAGACGGGCGCTTTCGGCGCCGCGGGCGCAGGAGCAGGCTTCGGAAGCGGCGGCGCAGCTGCGGACGCAGGCTTCGGGAGTGGCGGCGCTGCTGCAGGCGCAGGCTTTGGTGCGGCTGGCGGAGGCGCAGCCGGGCGGGCGGGCGGCGGCGGGGGCGCTGCGGGCCGCGGCGGCGGAGGCTGCGGCATCATCGATTTCACATCGACTTCCGAAACGGTGACGGTCGCTTCGGAGCCCTTCGGCTGTGCCGCGACTCCTCCCGTCGACTCGCCCGCCTCGGTGAGGCTCGGCGAAGGAATCTTCTTGCGAATCGCGAGCGTGTCGATGAGCAGCCCGGTCGTGAAAACGAGGAGCTCGAGCGAAGGAGCGTCGAGTTTCGCGACGTCCCCTTCGATCGCATCGACATAAACCGCGGCGGCGACTTTGTCCTTGATCACCATCGGAATCAGGATCGCGCGCTTCGAGCCGCTGACGCCGAGACGCGTGGAGAGATTGTTGCCGTCCCAGATGATGACGTGCTCGTACCGCAGCACGCGATCGAGCTCGGGAATGAGTCCCGGCGCGGCGTTGAACCGCTTGACCGATTCATCGTTGCCGCCGTGCGCCGAGAATCCGAGGCCTTTCCAGCCGCTGAAGGTCTCACCGCGGAGGATGAGCAGCGCAGCGCGCGATCCGAATTGCACGGCTTGT
>DATIZY010000114.1:0-3436 GCA_035516895.1 Thermoanaerobaculia bacterium
CGACGCGCGCTTCGCCGTGCGTCACCTCGAGATCGCCGGCGCGCAGCACACCTCGCGCGCCGATCTCGATCGCCTCACCAGGAGCTATCTGGGCACGAACCTGTTCCATCTCGACATCGCCGGCCTGCGCCGCGATATCTCGTCTTTGCCGTGGGTTAGCAGTGTCCAGATCGAGAAGACGCTGCCCGACACACTGCGCCTCGTCATCGTCGAGCGCACGCCGGTCGCGCTCGCGGAAACGAGCGGCTCCGTCTCGTACGTCGACGACCGCGGCATCGCGTTCGCGCCGCTCACGCCGTCGGTCGGCGATCCCGATCTGCCGCTGATCTCCGGTGCGGCCGGCAGCGACATCGCGCGCTGCGTTGCCATTCTGCATCAGCTTCGCGCGTCGGATCCCGATCTCTATTCGCGAGTCTCCGAGGTGCGGCCGGTGCCGCCGAACGGGTTTGCATTTTTCGATCGGCAGCTGCGCGCGGTCATTTACGCCAACGAATTCGATCTGTCGAAGTGGCGGGACTTCTACGCGATCGCGAACGCGGAGCACTTCGTCGCCGGTGACGTCGCGTATGCCGACCTCCGCTTCGACGGACGCGTCGTGGTCAAGCCGCTGCGAGCGATGCCTGCCGTGAACATCGCTCCACGTCCGATGGTCCCCGTGCAAATCACGAACTAGGGAGGGTTGCATGCCGAAGACCGAAGAGAAGTACATCGTGGCCCTTGACATCGGGACGTCGAAAGTGTGCGTGCTCGTCGGCGAGATCGCCGACCGCGGGCAGCTCGAGATCATCGGCAAGGGCACGGCTCCGATGAAGGGCACGCGGCGCGGCAACATCATCAATCTCGATCAGGCCATCGACGCGGTGAAGAAAGCCGTCGATGAGGCCGAGGTGATGGCGGGGCTGCAGATCGAGTCGGTGTATGTCGGCATCGCCGGCGATCACATTCGCTCGGTCAATTCGCGCGGAGTCGTCTCGGTCGTCGGCAAGCATCGCGAGATCTCGCGCGAAGACATCGATCGCGTCATCGAGGCATCGAAGTCGATCAACATTCCGGCCGAGCTCGAGCTGCTGCACGTCATCCCGCGCGAGTTCGTCGTCGACGGACAGGACGGCATTCACGATCCGCTCGGCATGACCGCGTCGCGCTTGGAAGCGAACGTCCACATTGTCACGGGCGCGCGCACGCACGATCAGAACGTGCTCACCGCGGTGAACAAGGCCGGCATCGCGGTGCAGGAGCTCGTGCTCGAACAGCTCGCGGCGGCCGAAGCGGTGCTCACCCAGGACGAGCGCGAAATGGGCGTCCTCCTCATGGACCTCGGTGGCGGCACGACGGACTACGCGGTGTTCCTCGAAGGCAACGTGATCCACACGAACGTGCTGCCGGTCGGCGCGGGACATTTCACGAGCGACATCTCCGTCGTGCTGCGCACGCCGATGGAGGACGCGGAGCGGATCAAGAAGCGCTACGGCTGCGCGCTCGCTTCGCTGGTGACGAACGACGATCCGATCGAAGTGCCGACGGTCGGCGGGCGCGCGCCGAAGATTTTGTCGAAGCACGAGCTCACGAACATTCTCGAGCCGCGCGCCGCCGAGATCGCGAAGCTCGTCTACCAGGACCTCGAGAAAGTCGGACTGGAGAGAGAAATCCGCTCCGGCGTCGTGATCGTGGGCGGCGGCGCGGAGATGGACGGCATGGTCGAGATGGTCGAGCAGGTGTTCGATCAACAGGCACGAAAAGGATTGCCGAGAGGTCTTGCAGGATTAAGTGACACGGTAAATGGTCCTGAATGGGCGGCCGCGGCGGGGCTTCTCTTGTGGGGATTCCGCGACCGCGCGCGCGTGCGGCGGCGGCCGCGCGGCGGACTGGCGAAGGTGGCGGATTCGCTGCGGGCCTGGTTCGCCGCGAACTAATGCTGTACCATAATGGGAGACGGTAAATGATAACGTTCGACGAATCACCCTCGGCCGGCAAGCTGAAGATCGGACTCGACGAGGAACAGCTCACGGCGAAGATCAAGGTGATCGGGGTGGGTGGCGGTGGCGGGAACGCAGTCAACCGGATGATTCAGGCCGGGATCAAAGGCATCGAGTTCCTCGTCGCGAACACGGACGTGCAGGCGATGCGCTCGTGTCTCGCTCCGAACAAGATTCAGATCGGCGGGAAGCTGACCAAAGGCCTCGGCGCCGGCGCGAATCCGGAGATCGGCAAGCAGGCCGCGCTCGAGGACACCGATCGCATTCTCGAAGCGCTGAGCGGCGCCGACATGATTTTCATCACGAGCGGGATGGGCGGCGGGACCGGTACGGGCGCGGCGCCGATCATCGCGTCGCTCGCCGCGGAGCTCGGATCGCTGACGGTCGCGGTGGTCACGAAGCCGTTCGCGTTCGAAGGCAAGCGGCGCCGCGTGCAGGCGGAGCAGGGCATTCGCGCGCTGCGCGACACGGTCGACACGCTGATCACGATTCCGAACGAGCGGCTGCTGAATTTCGTCGAGCGTGCGACGTCGCTCGGCGAGGCGTTCAAGATCGCCGACGATGTTCTGCGGCAGGCGGTGCAGGGCATCTCCGATCTCATCACCGTGCCGGGCGAGATCAATCTCGATTTCGCCGACGTCAAGACGATCATGCACGGCATGGGCATGGCGCTGATGGGCACCGGCGTGTCGTCGGGCGAGCATCGCGCGGTCGAAGCGGCGCAGCGCGCGATCTCGTCCCCGCTGCTCGAGGAGGCGTCGATCGAAGGCGCGAAAGGCGTGCTGATCAACGTGACCGGCGGAACGGACATGACGCTGTTCGAAGTGCACGAAGCGGCGTCGATCATTCAGGAAGCGGCGGACGAAGAGGCGAACATCATCTTCGGCACGGTCATCGATCCGGCCATGAAGGACGAGGTGAAGGTGACGGTGATCGCGACGGGCTTTGACGCGGCAACGAAAGGCCTGCTCAACACGCGCGGCGAGCAGCTCGGCGTCCGCCCCACACCCGCCCAGCCCACCGCCCCCGCCGCCCCGCAGCCCGCGATGACGCGCACGCTCACGCGAACGCACGAGGTGCCCGCGCCCGAGCCGGCGAAGCAGGTCGGTGCGGAAGGAGAGATTTACGATCCACCCTTTTTTCGTAAAGGCGCAACACGCGCCGACGGCAGCGGCGGATTCGGGCCGATGGCGTCGAGCGATTTCGGCAATGACCTCGATATTCCGACGGTGATTCGAAATCTCAGCGATTAGCGAGCGGCGAGCAGCGAGCGGGGGGGCACCATCGCCGCCCGCCGCGCGCTGCGAACCGCTCGCCATCAGGCGCGCCCCTCCGCGCGCCGCGGGTGGCGGGGAGAGGGACCCGGCACCAAAAGCTTCGGGGGCAGGGTTCTTCCGCCCTGCCCCCGATATGTTTTTCGGTCTTTAGGCGTTAGGCGTTAGGCGTTAGGCGTTAGGCGT
>DATIZY010000115.1:0-8003 GCA_035516895.1 Thermoanaerobaculia bacterium
GGCTTCGGGAGCCGAGACTCCGACACTGCTCGAGGGTGCAACGATCATCGACGGCTACAGCGCTCATGCGCCGCGCGTAGCGTCGATCCTCATCGCGCACGGCCTCATCGCGCAGATCGGCGATGCGATTGCCGCACCCGAGGGCGCGACGGTCGTCGATCTGCACGGCAAGTGGATCATTCCCGGTCTCATCGACGCGCACGTCCATCTCACGGAGGGAAAGCGGAGCGAGATCGAGAAAACGCTCGCCCGCGCGCTTCGCGGCGGGATCACGGCGGTGCGCGACATGGGAGGTGACGACCGCATGCTCATCGGCCTCGCACGCGATGCGCGCCTCGGCGACATCGATGGACCCGATATCGTCTATTCGGCTCTCATGGCCGGCCCGTCGTTCTTCAAAGATCCGCGGGCGGTTGCTTCCGCTCTCGGCGCGACCGCAGGCGAAACGCCGTGGATGCGCGCCGTCACTCCGCAAACGGATCTTCACGCTGCGATGCTGGAGGCGAAGGGCATCGGCGCGACCGGAATCAAGATCTACGCGAATCTTCCGGCGACGGAGGTCGCGCGAGTCACGGCGGCGGCGCACGCAGCGGGATTTCGGGTGTGGAGCCACGCTACTGTGTTTCCGGCAACGCCGATCGATGCGGTCCGTGCCGGCGTCGATGTCATCTCGCACACGCCGCTTCTCGCCTGGGCTGGTGTGACGAGCGTGCCGCAGACGTACGACCATCGTTACGACATCGACTACGCCGCGCTCGACCTGCACGCGCCTGCATTCGGGACGCTTTTCGACGAGATGGTGAAGCGCGGGACGATCCTCGACGCCACGAACGCGGTGTTCGAACCGCGCAAACGAGGCCACGCGCTGCCGGGAGCGGAGGCACGGTTCCGATTCGCGACGGCGGCGACGAAGACGGCGCACCAACTCGGCATCCGAGTCGATGCCGGCACGGACTCGCTGTTTCTGCCAAAGCAGAAACGGCCGCTTCTCCACCATGAGATGGAGATCCTGGTCGCGGACTGCGGATTCTCGCCGGCGGAGGCGATCGAATCGGCGACGCGCATCAACGCCGAAGTCCTCGGCATCGCCGCGGAGGCCGGGACGATCGAGCAAGGCAAGCGTGCGAATCTCGTCATCCTCGATGCCGACCCGCTTGTCGACATCCGCAATACGACGGCCATCGATCGCGTGATCAAGGACGGGCGAGTCTACGACGGGCGCAAGAAGGCGCTGTCAGGCCGCTGAGGATATTCGTCATGATCGCGCACCGACAACGGCGCATCGGTCAGCCGTGTCATCGCGACGATCTGGTGGCGGCACTCCGGTCAGAACGCCGTGATACGGCTTGATTCGCTTTCTCATACGACGCGGCCTGCGGCTGCATGACGTCCAGCAGCGTGTTGTGCTTCACCGGACGTCGTTCATGTTCGAGCAGGTATTGGACGGCCTCTTCCTCAGTGGGGAAAACCGGATCGCGCGGGGGGCGCATCTTACGCACCGCTTGTCGCAGAATGCGAGGCAGCGCGCGCACGGCACGGCGGCGGATGCGCGAGAGCAGCGGCGGCGGGTTTGGCGTCTGCGTCTCTTCGCGCCATCCCCGCTCCTCGAGCATCGCGCGTAGCGCGGCGCGCTCGTCCAGGTCGGCGATATAGCGGAGGCCGAGGGCGATCTCGCGGAGATAGCCGGCGTGGTCGACCGGAGGGAAGCGGTGCCGGCCGGCGACTCGCTGCACGAGCGTGTACTCGTGAAAGATGCAGTTGTTTCCGAGGGTCAGGCCGGGGATCGGCGCGGCATCGAGCCACGGACGATCGCCCCACAGTCTGGTGAAGTCGCCGAACGTACCGCCGCTGTCCCGCCGGTAATACGCGAGCCCGTTGCTGAGAGAAAACGCGCGCATCACCTGGATGGCCTTGTCGAGAAACAGATAGCGATCGTCCGTGGCGCAGAATCGATAAGCGAATGAACCGTCGGGCGTGAATGAATCGCAGATCGAGCCGAAGCGCGCTCGGATGCGATCGAATACCGCTCGCGGAACGATGCAGTTCGACAGGACCGGCCAGGTCTGCCCCATTTCGGTAATGGCGCCGCTTGCGCTTCGCTCGATCACCAGCGACGTCCGCATGAGGTATTCACGGCCGCTGACCGGAAACTGCCATGCGACGAACCCGTTCTCCACGCGATGCGTGAAATCGCAGGGATAGACAATCAGCAGATCGGGGTGACGATCGGCGCATGCCACGAGCCGCGCGGCGGCATGCGGCTTCACGAGCTTCCGATCGTAGTGAATCCCGAAGTGCGTCGCGTTGCTCCGGGCCATCGCCTGTTCGAGCGCCCAGTTCCAGTGCGTCCCCATCGACAGCGATTCCGGAGGACGGAGGTAGACCACGGCGGAGGACCCCAGCGCCGAACAAAAGTCGCGGAGCTCGCGTACGTCGGCGTCGTTTGCGGAGTTGTCCGACACGAACAGCTGGACGGCGCCGGCCGTCATTTGCGGCAGAAGTGCCTGGATTGCCTCGCAGGCCAGCCGCGCGCGATGACGTGTCGGGATGACGAATGCGATTTCGGTCATGGGGCGGCGATGATGCGCGGCAGCTCGTCAGCGAGGAGGCGCGGCGCAAAGCCGAAATCGCGGCGGATTCTCGTGGTGTCGATTCGGGGAAAGAGCACAGCCGGCGCATCCGGAATGACGGAGACCCGGGAGGCAGTCAACCGGGCGATCAGTTCGCACACCTCGGCATTGGTGAGGCTGATGCCGCTGGCGACGTTGTAAATGCGCTCGCGACCATCGAGGGCGATGCGCACGAGCAGATCGGCGACATCCTCCACGTGGATATAGTCGCGCGCCGTTTCCGGCGAGCTGCGAAGGCGGATTTCCCCGCGCCTCGCCTCGTTCAGGATCTCGGCGAGAAACGTGTGCTTCTGCCGCTGGCCGTACGCGTTGGCCACGCGCGCCACGCGCCCTCGATTGCCGAGCGAGAGCGTGATGGCTTCGCCGGCCGCCTTCGACGCGTTGTAGATGTCGTCGGTGTCGAGCGGATTGAGCAGAAACGGATCGTCCTCGCGCGCCAGGCCGCGCGTCCGGAGGTAAAGCCGCACGCTGGATACGTAGAGCAGCGATTCGAAGCGCGAATGCCGAATGAGCTCCACCAGCGAGGAGACGTGGGCGTCGGCCGTGTCGAGCGCACGCTGGCGAAAGTCGCCGGTGATACCGATGCAGTAGATGACGGTCCCGAGATCGCGGCCGTCGAGCGGCTCGTTCCGCGAAGGTGCCTGGAACTCGATGCCGGCGCGGCGAAGGCGGTCCGACACGTATGAGCCGATGAAGCCCGCGCCTCCGAGAAGAGTGATCAGAGGCCCTCCAGCGGATGATGAAGTGCGGGATCACGATGCCAGAGCAGCTTGGGGCTGACGTGCGGGACGATTCGAAACGGCGCGCCTTCGACGATCGAGGCATCGCGTACTGCGAGCACATTGAAGCCGTGCGGCGGACCGTCGAGATATGCGGTCTCGATCGGCACGAGCTCAATCGCTTTGCCTCGCATGTCGACATTCGACTGAAAGTCGCGGAGAGCGAACAGCGTGTAGCCGAACGAGCGAAGGAATTGCGCCACTGCCGTCGCCGCGAGACCGCCCGTCCAGTCGACGTAGGCGCGGTGGATCTCGAACACCACGTGCGGCTGGTCCTGCCGCAACACCCGCTCGGCGCCGCGCAGCACAGGGAGCTCGCCTCCTTCGAGATCGAGCATGATGAGGCCCACATGATCGATGCCGGCAGCGGCCGCGTAGGCGTCGATCGTCGTCGCTGCGATTCCTTCTGCGGCGGCCACCGTGCCCGCCATCGCGTCCGAGCCGACGAGCTGCAGGCGCGCAGTTGTATCGCTCCAGAGACCGAGCGGATGCACGCGGACATTGTCGAGTCCATTGAGATCGGCGTTGCGTTGCAGCATCGCCGCCTGTTCTGGGTCCACTTCGAACGCGTGACACGCACCCCGTGGGCGAAGCGCGTCGGCAAGAGGGATGGCGTGGTCGCCGAAGTAGGCGCCGCCGACGATGACATCGGTGGCGCGGGCGGCGAGGTGAAGAAGCAGCCTCGTCGTCTGTGGTTCCCAGACGTGATCGGGGCGCTCCGGAACCGACAGGACGAAATCGCGCGCGATCTTCGATCGGTACAGGAGCTCGAAACGAAGGCCGTTCGCCAGCTCCTTTCGAACGAGCGGAACGCCCGCGTGCAGAGCATCGACGATGGGACCGGTGACCTCGTCCCGCACCGTCGTGAATCGATTCTCCGGCCGCTGCTCGTAATCGGTGAGTGCGGCGACGATGCGCGCGCGGGCGACGGGATCGCGGCCGATTGCGGTCAGCGCGTCGCTGGTCATGAGGCAAAGTCCGGAAAGGCGCGATCGCGATCGCTGATGGTCGTGACGTCGAGCGGCCAGTCGACGGCGAACGCCGGGTCGTTCCATCGCACGCCGCGCTGCGCGTCGGGGCGATAAGACTGCAAGATGAGGTAGGTGACTTCGGAATCGTCGGCCAGCGACTGAAAGCCGTGCGCATATCCCTCCGGAACGAAGAGCATGCGTGCGCCGTCCTGCGTCAGCTCGACGCCGAACCAGCGTCGCGTTGCAAGGTCGACGACGACATCGAAGATCGCTCCCCTCGTGCAGCGCACGAGCTTGGCTTCGGCGAATGGCTCCTGCTGGTAATGGAGCCCGCGCACGGTGCCCCGATGCGGATTGAACGAGATGCTCGCCTGCGCGATGTGCGGCATGAGCGGGAAGGCGTCGGCGTCATAGACCCGCGTGAAGAAGCCGCGCTCGTCATACACGCGCTCCATGTCCACGACGGATACGCCCGGCAGCGGCGTCGTGACGAACTTCATTGCCCGCATGCTCTCACGTCATCGCTGCTGGTTGAAGAGGTGGGACCGTGGATTGCGCGCCGGGATGCTGCCGGCCGGAGCGGATGGACCGCAGTCTCACATCGGACCGAGGCTGCGCGGCTCGAACGGCGTCATGTGTTCGTGCGTCGCCTGCCGTCTTCGCGGATAGCGGAGCGCCGCCTCGAGTGCCGCCGAGTCCGTGCGGAAGGCGACGCCGCTGATCGTCTCCGGCGCAACGCCAAAGTGCGCGCGGAGAAGACGCCCCCGAGCAACCATGCCGCGGAGCCATGAAGCGGCAGGTGGCCAATCCGCCCGCCCACTCCACCCTTCGGCGCGGAGTCGCTGCTCGACCGCGGCACGCCGCGGGGGCGGGATCCAGGGAAGCGCCTTCGCAATCTCGTTCACGCACGCCGCGTGGTCGAGCGGCGGCAGACGGTGTCCCGTCAACCGGCGCACGCGCTGATATTCGTGGAACAGGATGCTGTACCCGAGGTTCAGGTGAGGAATGGGAGCGGCGTCGAGCTGAGCGAATTCGCGCGCGGCATCGGGTTCGCCGCGATGTGCGGCGAGGGTCGTGCTCTGTTGCGGCGCGAAAACAACCGCGAGCGCGACGTCGAGATGAACGTAGGAGTCGTACAGTGCGAGAAACCGCATCACGAACGCAACGTCGGGTCCCGTGGAATTGCAGACGTCGCCGAATCGGGCGGCGATCGACTCGAGAATCGCGCGCGGTACGAGCGCGGCCGCGAGGTTCGGCAGGGCGTGCGCGCATTCGGCGACTCGACCGGCGGCAATCAGGCTCGCCACGCGAGCGGAGCGGATGTCGAACCCTCTGCCCGTCCATGGCATCTGCCAGAGCCGGAGAGGCGGCGGTGTGTCGGTGATCGAATCCGCACCGAAGGTCAAGAGCGAATCTGGCCACCGCCCCGCCGCTTCGATCAGCGTCTGAAGACTGCCGTTCTTCCACCACGTGCGATCGCGATGGACGAGAAAATGCGTCGCAGCCGATTGCTCGAGGGCCCGGCGAACGGCCCAATCCCAGTGCGGGGCGATGGCGAGCTCACCCGGCGGCCGGCAGTAGCGCACGGCGGGATGCTCGCCGCAAAACGCCGAAAGAGTACCTGGCGACGTGGAATTGTCGGACAGGAAGATCGCGGCATCGCTCTGCTGCTCGAGGAGTGACGCCACGGTTTTCATCGCCAGCGCCGGACGATTCCGCGTCGGAATGACCGCGGCGATGGAGACCGTCATCCGATCCTCTGAAGAATGCCACCGCGAAAGCCGCTTGCCGGCTCGGTCACCCTGCTCTCGTTGAATGACGGCCGCAGCATCGAAAGCGCGAACTCCGGATGACGCGCCGCGAACTCACGGACCGCGGAGTTGGGGTTGTCGCTGCTCCATCGCTCAGGAGCGAACGGCGTGCCTGCTACCAGCTCCATGACGCGGCCATCCAGCGCAACGATGAAGCTGCCCGGCGCGACCAGGCCGGCGTATGCCTCGAGCTCTGCGGCGACGTGTGCCAGGCTGTGATTCGAGTCGAGGATGACGAACACGCGCTCGCCCGGGGCGATGTGCCGATGCACCGCGGCGATCGTCGACGGATCCGTCGAGCTTCCCTCCACCAGCGTGATGAACGGCTTCAGCGGATGGGCCTCGATGGCCGCGCGATTGTGCGGACGGATCTCGACGTCTACTCCGATGACCCGGCCGCGGCCCACAACCTTGCAGAAGGTCGCGTGGAACACGAGCGAGCCGCCGTGGGCGATTCCTGTCTCGAGAATGACGTCTGGCTGCGCTTCGAAGATCAGCTCATGGAGCCGGAGCACGTCGTCGGGGAGTTGAATGATCGGACGGCCGAGCCAGGTGAAGGTGTAGGCGTGCTTCATCCTGGTGGCGTGCTCGAAGTACGCATCGGAGACCGCCGCGAACGCTTCGGCCGAATCCATCGGCATCGTTCTGCCGTCGACGATCACGACGTTGCGCTCGCGATCAATCGTCAGCATCGGTCGATCACCTCGACGGTGGGAACCGGAATGACGAAGCGCCCGCCCCAGTCGAGCACGTGCGCCATCTGGCTGGTGATCTCGTCGCGCAGATTCCAGGCGAACACGATCACGAACTCAGGCTTCGTCTCCGCGATCTTCTCGGGAGCGTAGATGGGGATGCGCGTTCCGGGAAGGTAGAGTCCCTGCTTGTGCGGGCTTCGATCGACGGTGAAGTCGATGAAGTCCGTCCGCACGCCGCAGTAGTTGAGCAGCGTGCTCGCTTTCGCCGGTGCGCCGTAGCCGGCCACGCGTTTTCCTTCGGTGCGCGCGGCGATGAGGAACTGCAGCAGCGAGCGCTTGCACTGCCGCACCCCCTCGGCGAAACGGCGATACGCAGCCAGGTCGGTGAGACCGAACGTGCGCTCGTCATCCAGCACCTTCGCGAGGGCCGGCGCCGGCGCTTCCTCGCCCGAATGTCGCGCGTGAACCCGCAGCGAGCCCCCGTGGGTCGGGATCTCGTCCACGTCGACGACGTCGAGCGCGTGCGCCGCGAGAATCCGGCGGACGGTGTGGAGCGACAGATAGGAGTAATGCTCGTGATAGATCGTGTCGAACTGCGAGTAGCGAATGATGTTGAGCAGGTGCGGGAACTCGATCGTGATCGTGCCACCCGGCGCGAGCGCGATGCGAAGGCCCGCCACGAAATCGTTGATGTCGGGCACGTGCGCCAGAACGTTGTTGGCGATGAGAAGATCCGCTCCGCCGGCGATCTCCCGCGCCGCCTCGGTTCCGAAGAAGCGCGTCCACGTCTCGATACCCCGCGCCCGCGCCACCGCGCCGACGTTCGCCGCAGGGTCGATTCCCAGCACAGGAATCCCGGCGTCGCGGAAGTACTGCAGGAGGTAGCCGTCGTTGCTGGCGATCTCCACAACTCGGCTGGCCGCGCCGAGGCGCAGCCGATCGATCATGATTCGGCTGTACTCGCGCGCGTGCGCCAGCCAGCTTTCGGAATAGGACGAGAAGTACGGGTAATCGCTGAAGAGATTCTCCGGTGTGGTGACGCTCGGGACCTGCACGAGAAAACACTCCGCGCAGGTTCGGGCAACGAGCGGATAGAAAATCTCGGGAGATTCGAGCT
>DATIZY010000116.1:0-22960 GCA_035516895.1 Thermoanaerobaculia bacterium
GCTTTTTCTACGAGGAGTGGAACGGCAGCCGCGCCGACGGTAGAAAAAGCACAACTGAAGCTCTGACCCGGCGGTGATAGAGTCCGCGAGCCGTGATTCGCGACGACGTGAAGCGCGATTTCCCCTCACTGTTCGGCAAGAAAACAGTCAACGGGCGCGCGGTTGACGTCGAGCAGACGATCGAGACGCTCACGCGCGAGCTGCGGCCGGCGATCGCCGATGCGCTGAACGCCCGCCGCAAGCTGCTGCAATCGCCCGCCCCGGTGCGCGAGAAATACGGCTGGCCGAAATGGGACGAAACGTTCGAGGATGCGGCAGGGCAGCGCCGCACCTTTCGCGACATCGTCCAGGGCATGATCGACAATTTTCTCGGTCGCGACAGCGCGCTCCGCTGGCGGCTCAATGCAGACGTGCCGGCACCGGCCGATGCCGATCCGCTGAAGAATCCCGGACTGGAGCTGACCGGGCCATGGCATCCGCTCGACATGGCGTTCAACGCGCTCAATAGCCCCGCGCCGATGAACATGCCGGACTTCGAAGATGCGTCGCCGCCGCACTTCCGGCCCGACGGCAGCGCGCCGAATCAACCGCTCGGCGTTTTTGCGGCGCTGCTGAACGCGAAAGAGATCTTCGAAGGCGCGTGGTCGGGCAAATCGTACGACGTCGTCAAAAAAGGCAAAACGCGCAGCTACAAGATCCACAAACAGCCCAGACAATGGCCGACGCGTTTTGCGCGCCCGCCGAGCATTCACGTCGCTTATGACCACGTCGTCGTGGACAATACGCCGGCGCCGGGCATTGTGGTCGTCGCGTCATTGTGGACGCTCGACAATTACGACGCATTGAAGCGGGCAGGGACCGGCGTCTATTTCTACATCCCGAAGCTGCAGACGCCTGCCGAAGCGCTCATTGTGGAGCGGCTCTTATCGCGCCTCGAAGAGATCATCGGTGTCGCCGCTGGCACATTGAAGATCAAGATGTTGTACGAGGAAGGCAATGCGGGCCGCACACTTCCCGCCATCGCCTGGGTCCTCCGCCGCCGCCTCCTCGGCACCAATGTCGGCCGATGGGATTATCTCGGCTCGCTCATTGAGATGTGGAAGGACGATCCCAGCGGAGTCTTTCCTGATCCGCAATCCATCGGCATGGCGTCGCCGAACATGATTGCGTATCAGCGGTACAACGCGCTCGTCATGGCGATGTGCGGGGGAGCGCCCATCGGCGGTATGGCGGCGGTGATGATCTACCAACAGGGCGATGTCTACGGCCGGTCGCGCTACAACGACCGCGCGCTGCACGCGATGACAATCGACAAACTGCGCGAGCGTTTGTTAGGCCTCCTGTCGTTCGACGGCCGCAGCTACGATTTGTATCGCCAGAGCTGGGTGGCGAGCCCCGAGCCGGCGTACGTCGCGGCCGGGAATGAACCGCTGCAGGCGGATCGGATTGAACCGCTGCTCGCGCGCCTGACCGATCCGGAACGAAAGTTGTTCCAATCGCGCGGACTCATCGACCCCAACGGAAGGATTACGCCACGCGTCCTGAAGAATGAGGATCTGGCGAAGCCCGAGAAAATCTTCACGCCGGAGCTTTGGGACGCGATCTACGGCGTGCCTGCGGGCGACATCACCGTCGAGCACATTCAGCACGCGTTCTATATGGCCGCGAATTACGGATTCCAGATTCTCAACGGTAATTTCGCGGCGGCGATCGACGATTACGAGCTGAAGCTGCGCTTCATGAACGATCTCGCGACATATCGCATCGACGTTTCGTGGCTTTGGACGCTCCTCCATCATCGGGCAGTGATCACAAAAGACGGATTCCTCAAACGGCCGGCGCTGACCGAGGACGGCGTGGAACCGGCACAGAATGCGGAGTCGGTCAAAGCCGGCACACGCTTCACGCGCGAGCTGTTCGACAAAGTCTGGCAATACCACAATGAATGGACCGCCGCCTTTTTCGCGGAGCAGGACCGCCGCGGCGATCCCGGCCGTTTCGACCGCTCCAGGGCGCCGTTGATCATGGAACTCCTGAAACGACAGCTCCTCTCGCCGCGCTACATTCAGCACAGCGCGCGCGTCCTCTTTGTGATCGCCGAAGCAAACGACAGGGACCGGAAAGAAATCCTCGATGCGATCTTCGATCGCGATCGTGATCAGATCCGGAATCCTGCTGCATGGAAGGCTCATGACTATGTCTATGACGTTGTCGACGGCACAAACCATCGTCAGCCGCGCCATTGATCAGGCACAGCGCGATTTCAAGCGGCCGATTTGCGTGCACGTCTGTGACGCGAACGGATTCGAGCTCGCGTTCGCACGCATGGATGGCGCGCCGATCCGAAGCATCGAGATCTCGCGGCGCAAAGCGTTCACCGCGGTGCGCATCGGCGTGCCGACGCAGGCCTTTCTCGAGCGGCTGCGCAAGGACAACCTCGAGGCGAGCTGGTTCGGCGACGATCTCTGCGCGCTCCCGGGAGGCGTCCCGATCAAAGACGGCTCCGGCGCGATCGTCGGCGGCGTCGGAATCAGCGGCCTCGCGGCGAGCGAAGATCAGGTCATCGCGGAGGCTGTCGCCGCGCTCGTGCGCTGACATCGGCGGCACCCCCGAAGCGTCCCGCCTGATAGTCCCGAATCGTCTGCAGGATCTCCTCCTGCGTGTTCATGACGAACGGCCCATACGCGGCGATCGGCTCGCGGAGCGGCGTAGCGTGACCGAAAATCAACAGCGAATCGCGCGCCGCGTCGAGCTCGATCGTGTCGCCGTCGTCGTTGAACTCGATCAGGTCGAACTGGTTGTCGCCGCGAACGGCGTAGAGGAAGACGACGTGATCGCGCGGCGCGGGCAGCGTGATGCGGCCGCCGGCGCGGAGCTCGACCGTCATCAGCTCGACGTCGGTCAGCGGCTCGACCGGACGTCGCTCGCCTTCGAAGGAGCCGCTGATCACATGAACGGTCGCTCGGTCGATCGCAACCGACGGAATCTGCTCCCGCTGCAACCCGATGTAGCGCGGCTCGCTCATCTTCAACCGCGACGGCAGATTGAGCCAGAGCTGCAGGATGTCGAGCGCACCGCCGTGATCGCGAAACTCGCGCGGCGATGTCTCGGAATGCTCGACCCCGCGGCCGGCGGTCATCCATTGCACGCCGCCCCTCGTCATCGTGCTCTCGTGGCCTTCACTGTCGCGATGCGTCAGCGATCCCTCGACAATGAACGTGACGGTTTCGAATCCGCGATGCGGATGCGGTCCGAACGGCAGGCCGCGATTGCCCGGAGGAAACACCTGGGGACCGTGATGATTGATGAAGAGAAACGGGTTGAACGTCTCCATCCGGTGCTGCGGACGTCGCGTGACGAGGTCGTCCATGTCCTCGCGGCGCCCCGGAAGAAGCCGGCGAACGGTGCGGCTCACGGTGCGCAATGTAACATCCACGCGCCGTGCACGCGCCGCATCCGATGTCGCGCCACTCCACGGCCGCGCTCCGACACCGCGAGCGCGGCGAGAGCGTTCGCACGATCATCATCGCGTTCAGCGCGAACCTGATCATCGCGATCGCGAAGCTGATCGCCGGCGTGATCTCGCGATCGAGCGGCATGATCGCCGAGGCCGCGCATTCGTTCGCCGATACGCTGAATGAGATCCTTCTCGGCATTTCGCTGCGGCGCGCGCGGCAGCCCGCCGATGCACTCCATCCGCTGGGACACGGCCGCGAACAATTTCTGTGGGCGTTTCTCGCGGCGATCGGATCGTTCCTGATCGGCGGATGCCTCTCGATCGGACTGGCGTTTCGCAGTTTGCACATCGGCGGGGAAACGGCCCACACGCTCATCGCATGGATCGTGCTCGCGGTTTCATTCGCGGCCGACGGCGCTTCGTGGCTCCAGAGCATGCGTCAGGCGCGGGCGCAGGCGCGCGAATTCTCTCGCGGCTTGTGGAACTACCTCGTGGGCGCGAGCGATCCCGTCGTGCGCGCGGTCGTTGTCGAAGACAGCGCGGCGCTCATCGGACTCGTCCTCGCCGCACTCGGTCTGCTGATCAGCCGTTTCACGAGGAGCGGCGTTCCCGATGCGATCGCGTCGCTTCTGATCGGCATTCTGCTCGCGGCGACGGCGGTCGGGCTCGCGCGACCCCTCGCCGATTTTCTCGTCGGCCGCTCGATGCCGGCCGGCGAGCTCGCGGAGCTTCGTAAGATTCTCGAGGCCTCACCCGCTGTCGAGCAGGTGCTCTCGCTGCAAGCGGTGTACAGCGGTCCGGAGGAGGTCATCCTCGCGGCGAAGATTCATCCGTCGGCCGTCATCACGACCGGGGACCTCACGCGCGCGATGGACGATCTCGATCGCGAGCTTCGCAAGCGGTCGCCGCTCGTCGCCGACGTTTATCTCGATCTGACGACCTACCGGCTCG
Organism: Thermoanaerobaculia bacterium; assembly: GCA_035516895.1. Taxonomy (GTDB): domain Bacteria; phylum Acidobacteriota; class Thermoanaerobaculia; order Gp7-AA8; family Gp7-AA8; genus Gp7-AA10. The sequence continues at coordinate 4,409 of DATIZY010000116.1, forward strand.
ACACGCTGCCGAAAGAGGAGAATCTATGAACATCCGCAAAGCCGAATCGCGGGACGCCGAAGAGCTGGGGCGACTCGGCGCGATGCTCATCCGCACGCATTACCGTTTCGACGAGAAGCGATTCCTCGCGCCGCGCCAGGGCAGCGAACAGGGCTACGGTGCGTTCCTCGGCAGCCGGATGGATTCCCGCGACGACTGCGTGTTCGTCGCCGAGGAGGACGGGCGGGTCGTGGGATACGTGTGGGCCGCGCTCGAGCCGATGTCATGGAAAGAGCTGCGCGGACCGGCGGGATTCATTCACGACGTCGCGGTCGAGCAGGACTTGCGGGGCCGCGGCACCGGCACGCAGCTGCTGCGCGCCGCGCTCGACTGGCTTCGCGAACGCGGCGCCCCGCGAGCGATGCTTTGGACCGCCGCCGCGAATCACGGCGCGCACGCGCTCTTTCAGCACCTCGGCTTCCGGGACACGATGATCGAGATGACGCTCGAGCTCTAGCGCCACTCGCCTTGCAGACCGAACGCCGCCCAGTAATGCGGATTCGACCACCGCGGCTGCGAAAGCAGAGCGAGCTGTGCCGAACGCAGCGCGGCGGCGGGAGTCATTTTCTTCTTCAGCATCGCTTCGTAGAAATCCGACATCAGCTGCGCGCTCGCGCGGTCGTCGACGTTCCAGATGCTGGAGATCACGCGCGCCGCACCGGCGTACATGAAGCCGCGTGTCAGGCCGATCAGCCCCTCGCCGTGCACTTCCTTGCCGAGCGCCGTGCGGCACGCGCTCAAGACCACGAGCTGCGCGTCGAGGTTCAGGTTGTAAATGTCGTAGAGATGCAAGAAGCCGTCGATCGGCTTTCCCGCGGGATCGACGAGCGACAGCACGAGGCCCGACAGCTCCGGCCGGTCGGTGTCGACAACGCCGTGGGTCGCGAAGTGGATGATCGAGTATGGCCGCAGGTCGCGGTCGACGATCGCGTTCTTCGATGCCGAAAAATCGAGCGCCTCGAGCGTGTTCTTGCCGGCGACGCTGGCGATTGCTTCGGCCTCGCGACGCGAAAAGCGAAGCCGGTTGTACGGACCTCCCCGCGAGGTGACCCGCGTGTCGGCACGATCGATGCCGCTGACGCGCGGATCGTCCGCAGTGAACACCGGATCGGCAACGACGAGCGCAGCGCGCATCGCCGGTGGCCGCGTGCTGCGGCGAATGGCTTCGAGGACCGACGCCGACGGCAGGTAGACGATTTCGTGCCGCGCGATGAGGGGCGGACCCGAATCCGTCGGCAGCGCCGCGAACGGCACGTACTGCAGCGCGCCGTCGGCGATGATCAGAACGCGCTTGCCGGCGACACCGTTCGCGACCGGCTTCCAAACCGCCTCAAACATTCGCCGTCCTGCGGTGCGCATCTGCTGAACGACGGCGGCGCGTTCCTGCGCGGACATCGCGTCGATGTCGCGGCTGAGAAGATCGTGATACTCGCGCGCGAGTTTGTCGATCGTCGCCGCAGGCGGCAGTCGGTGAACGGTGATCGAGTGCCGATTGACGATCCACGCGTAGCTGTCCGAGCGGCCGAGGTGATAGGCGACGACAGCGGTATGCGGGTCGAGAAGCTCGCGCTGAACGGTTTGCACGCTGACCGGCTCGGGCATCTCGAGCGCGGCGTACTCCGGACTCGTTTCGCGAATGCGCGCGCGGATGTCGTTCCACTCGGACAGCAGCTTTGCGACCGTGTTCGCCAATGCGACCGCCCGCGGGCTCGTCTCCCCTTCCTTCAGCGCCACCTGGGCGCGATAACGGTCCTTGGCGCTCAGCTCCGCCCGCAGCCCGCGCTCGCGCGCGAGCAGATCGGGATCGACGCCTTTGCGGATCTTCGCGACGGACGTTGCGAGGCTTTCGAGCAGCACGCGTGCGCGGGCGCGCTCGTTGACGTCGAACGCCTCCGCCGTCCGGCCGCGCTGCTGCAGCAAATCGATTTTGAGGTCGTAGTAGTTCTCGACCGTCGTCAGATACGACGTGCGCAGATCCGTTCGCACGATCGAGCCGCGCATCGCTTCGACGAGATCGATCGCCGACGACACCGACTCGATGGCCGCGTCGGTGCGTTTCGCCCGCGCGAGCCAGCGTCCGCGAAGGTAGAGCGCTTTCGCTTCGAGATCGCGCCGGGCGATCGCGCGCGTGAGAGCGAGCGCCCCATCGGTTTTCTCGAGTGCCGATTCGAAATCGCCGCGATCGGCGTCGAGCTCCGACCACGCGAGAAGCGCGCTCGCCTCGCTGCCGCGCACCTGCGCATCGTGCAGCATCGGGACGGCGCGTTCGAACGATTCGCCTGCGCGGTCGAGCTGACCGTTCGCGCGCTGCATCTCGCCGCGGAACGCCAGCGCCTCGCCGAGGTAAACGGCGTCGCGGGCTTGTTCGAGGTCGGCGAGCGCTTCCGTCATCGCCGCATTCGCGTTCGATCGATCGCCGGCGTCGAAATACGCTTCCGCCAGTTTCGCCATCGAGCGGCCGACGCGGCGCAGCGGCAGGTTCGAATGTTTCACGCGCTGCACGGCGCGCTCGAGCGATTCGACGGCTTTGTCGGGCATGCCGAGCTCGCTGTAGACGTCGGCGCGATTTGTCCAGAGCGCGACCTCGACGTTTGCGCTGCCGAGCTCCTGGGAAATCGGAATGGCTTCGTCGATTTGCTGGAGCGCATCCTCGAGGTCTCCGATCGAGAACATGAGGATCGCAGAGTTGTTGAGGATGTCGGCTTCGCAGATGCGATCGCCGGTTTCGCGCGCAATCGGCAGCGCGTCGCGGAAGTACGCTTCCGATTCGCGAATGTCGCCGACTTTGCGCGCGTAGTCGCCGAGCCGGTCGAGCGCGCGCGACTCGCGGTCGCGGCGGCCGAGAGTGCGGAACATCGCGAGAGCGCGCTTCTGCCATTCGATCGCGCCGGGCACGTCGCCCAACACATCGTGTCTGCGCGCGACCTGATACGTGGCCTCGGCTTCGAGCTCCTTGTCGCCGTTCGCGCCGGCTTGCTGCGCCACGGCCTCGTACATCGACTTCGTCTTCTCGGTGGCCCCCAGCCAGTCGATGTCCGACGTCTCCTGATAAAGCTCGCGCGTTGCGGCGACCGCGCGATCGTGATCGTCAGCGGCGTGGTCGTCGAACGAAATCGTGAAATCGCCGCGCGTCGCCTGCGGGAGAACGCCCGACACGAACACGTTCCACGTCATCGGCACATCGGAGATCGGAACGTAGCGCGTCTCCACTCCGTTCGGCCCGGCCGCCATATCGAGGCCGTGCTCCGGAAGATCGCTGCCCGCGTGGCGCAGCGTGATCTCGACGTCGATGCCCTGCTGTTCGACGATGACGCGCGCGGCGGTTTCTGCCGGCACATCAATCGAGAACACCGCGCGCTCGTGGCCGGCGAGCGAATCGCGAATCGAGCCCCCGGCAGACAACGGCCGTACCGCGGGAAGCGCGGTGACAACCGTGGCGGCCAGGAGCGCTGCGATCACCGGGTCCGACGCACCTCCAGCGACGCGAAGCCGAGCTCCTCACCCCCGCCGCTGATCCCGAGCTCGTACGAGCCCTCCTCGAGCACCGCCGCCGGAACCGGAGCGGTGACGATCAAGTCGCCGCCGGTGAGAGCCGCATGCAGATCGCCGCTGCCCCATGACACGCTCTTCGAACGCAATGTCACGACGTAGCTGCCGAAGCGGTCGTTGGGATTCAAACGAACGTGCAGATCGACGGTCGAAACGCCGCGCGGCACGGCGACTTGCACCGGCGCCGACGCGGAGCGCGATCCGCCGATCGCCACGGTCACGGCGATCGATCGCATGAGAGGCGCATTCGATTGCACGCGAGCGACTGAGGCCGGCGGCGAAGGCTCTCTCGTGATCCATACGGCTGTGATCGCGATCAGAATCGCCGCCGCTGCCGCCCACCCGGCCCATCGCCGCGCAGGAAACGCGACGACGTTCGCCCGCCGCCCGGCGAGCGCTCGTGCGAAGACGACGCGTTCCGAGTCGCTCCCGAACCGCCGGAGAAACGCCTCGCGATCGCTCGCGCCGAGGCGCCCATGCGCATAATCGTCGAAGAGATCGTCCTCGACGCTGCGGACGGTTTCATAGAACTCTTCTTCACCGAGAGCGCGAGTCTCGATGCCCTCGGCCGCCGTTTGATCGACGGCTCCGAGGAGGTAGTCGCGGATTTGTTTTTCGTCGCTCACAACTTCATGCCCGTAAGGGATGATCAAAGTCGGGAAAACGTTTCATGCAGTCGGAGACGCAGGTTTCGAGTCGCGTGCGCAGGCGGTGCATGCGGATCCGCAGCGCGGTCATCGAAATCTGCAACTCCTGCGCGATGCGGCGGCGCACTTCGATTTTGTTGTCGTCGTAATAGCGGAGGACAAGGCGGCGCTCGGAGTTCGGTAGCTCGCCGAGGCAGTGATCGAGACAGTCGAGCGCTTTGGACTGCTCGCCCGGCGGAGGCGCGGGCACATCTCGGACCTCGACGGGATCATCGCTGAGGCGGCGCGCTTCGTAGAACACCATGCGTGCGACGCCGCGAACGTACGCGGCGAGCGACGAAGGGGTGACGTCCGCACCGCTGTCGATCTTTCGCGCGACGCGATCGAGCGTTTCATCGGCGAGCTCGTCGGGATTCAGCGCCCCCCACCAGCGGAGCAGTCCTGCGGCGCGCTCCCGAAGCCGCTCGTATTCGACAGCGGCGCGATCGCGGTCGCCGGAATCGAGAAGATCGAGAAAACGGCTGAACGCGCGGGCGGTGAGCTTCGACACGCTGTCGGTCATCGGGGTGATCCCAGATTTCCGATTTTAATGATTCTTAACTGCGAAGCGACAGAACTAATGCTCGGCGGGCGCGGCAGCGTGGATCGTTCGGGCGTAGCGGTGCGTGTACGCTCCGGGCGAAGCGGTGTGAATCATCTCGGTGAGCGCACTGGGAGCCATCGGCCGGCTGAAGAGATAGCCCTGGAACTCGTGGCAGCCGTGCGCCTTGAGAAACTCGAGCTGCTCCTGCGTTTCGACACCTTCGGCAATGACGCGGATGTTCAGCGCTTTGCCCATGGCGATGACAGCCGAGACGATCGCGCCGTCGCTGCCGCCGCGGGTGATGTCCTTGACGAAGGACTGATCGATCTTGAGCGTGTCGATCGGGAAGCGCTTCAGGTAATTCAGCGACGAATGGCCGACGCCGAAGTCATCGATCGCGATGCTCATGCCGAGGTTCTTGAGGTCGAGGAGGATGTCGGCGGTGAGCGCCGGGTCGAGCATCGCCGTGGTCTCGGTGATTTCGATTTCGAGCAGGCGCGGATCGAAGCCGGAGCGATCGAGCGCGTCTTTGATCATCGAGACGACGTTCGGCTGCTGGAACTGGCGCGCCGAAACGTTGACGGCGATCTTCATCTGCGCGCCTTCGCTGTACCACGCCTGGCCCTGACGGCAGGCCTCTTCGATGGCCCATTCGCCGATCGGGAGGATCAGCCGCGTGTCTTCGGCGACGCTGATGAATTCGGCGGGACGCAGCATGTTCTTGCCGCCGCGGTCCCAGCGGATCAGCGCTTCCATTCCGGTCACGGCCTGTTTGCGCAGATCGAGCTGCGGCTGGTAATGCAGCACGAACTCATGGCGCTGCAGCGCCTGATGAAGCGCCGTCTCGAGCGTCAGGCGCTCCGCTGCTTTGCGGGCGAGGAACGGCGAGCAGAGCTGATAGCTGTTGCGTCCCGCTTCCTTCGCCTGGAAGAGCGCCGCGCCGGCGTTCTTCAGCAGCGACTCGGCGTCGCCCCCGTCCTGCGGATAAAACGCGATCCCGATGCTGGTCGTGACATTGAACTGATGTCCGTCGACCGAGATCGGCTGCGCGACGCTCTGCAGAACCTTGCGGGCGACGGTGGTGACGTCGTTGACGTTCGAGGGCTTCATGATGAGGAGGGTGAACTCGTCATCGCCCACGCGCGCCACGGAGTCCTCCTCGCGGACGCACGAGTTGAGGCGGGTCGCGATTTCCTTCAGCAGCGCATCGCCGCCCTCGCGTCCGAATGCTTCATTGACGACGTTGAAGCTGTCGAGATCGAGGCACATGACGGCCAGCTGGTTGCCGGCGCGGTGCGCGTAGTTGAGCGCGATCGTGAGGCGATCTTTGAACAGTGCCCGATTCGGAAGACCGGTGAGGATGTCATGATGCGCTTTGTAGCGGACGTCCTCTTCGGAGCGCTTGCGTTCCGTGATGTCGACGACGGTCGCGGCAACGATCGGATGACCTTTGCCGTCGCTCATCATCGTTGCGTTCATGAGCACCCACACCTGCGAACCGTCGACGCGGCGCAGCGAAGTCTCGAAGCTGACGATCGAACCCTGATCGCGGAGCCGGGCAACGAGCATCTGCCACTCGTTGTCGCTGCCGTACGCCTCGGAGATGCCGTGGGCCATCAGGTCGGCGCGCGAGGGAAAGCCGAGCATTTTCGCGCATGCGTCATTGCAGTCGAGGATGCCGCCGCTGGCGTTCGCGCGATATTCGCCGGCCGGATTACGATCGAACAGCTGTTTGAAACGCTCCGCCGACGCCCGAATGACTTTGACGCGCGTGCGGTGGGCGCCGGCGACTGAGCCGATCACGAGCATCGCGGAGAGCGTCATGAACCACGGCGTCTGATAAAAGAACGGCCGCTGCGCGAACATCGCCGTGCTCGTGCTCCACGGACCATCGTCCGTCGCGGCACGGACCTGGAAACGATACGAGCCGGGTTTCAGATTCGTGTAAAGGGCAATGCGGCGCGTGCCGGCGTCGATCCACTCGTGGTCGAATCCTTCGAGCCGGTACTGGTAATGAAGCTTCTCCGGCGCGGTCAGATTGATTCCGGTGTAATGGAACTCGATCCGCTTCGTTCCCGCCGCAAGCTTCAGCGAACCGTTCGGATCGACGCGCTGATGATCGGCGAAGGCATCGTCGATGAACACCGGAGGCGCCGCCGCTGTGCGCGCGCGGGTCGAGTCGATCATCGCGACGCCCTTGACGGTCGCGAACCAGAGTTTTCCGTCGCTCGTTTCCCACGCAACCGGCTGCGTCCCGCCGTTGCACTCGCGGCTCGCCATTCCATCGGCGTGCGCGTAGGCCACGCTCGTGACTTTTGAGATCACGCCTTCCGAAACATCGTCGAGCTGCTGACGCGACACGCGGAAGATTCCCTTGTTGCAGCTCATCCAGAAGTAGCCGTTCGCATCTTCGAGGATCGCGAACACGCTGTCGTCGAAGAGGCCTTCGCGCGTGGTGATCGTGGTCCAGCGGCCCGATTTGAAACGGCTCAGGCCACCGCCCGCGGTGCCGACCCACATCGCGCCGGTGTTGTCTTCATGCAGCGCGAGAATCAAATCGCTGCCGAGTCCACTCTGCTTGGTGAACGAAATGACGCTTGCACCCGCAATGCGATTGAGACCGCCGTCCTGTGTGCCGGCCCAGATCGCGCCATTGTGATCTTCGTAAATCACGCCGACGGCTTCGCCCGACAATTTGTAGGTGTCGTTTGTGATCGCGCCGCCGACGATGCGCTGCAGCCCGTGCGCGGTGCCGACCCAGATCGCGCCGCCGCGATCCTCGTACACCGAGAGCACGAGATCGCTGTTCAGACCGTTCTTCGTGTTGTACACGGTCGTGCGACCATTCAGAATTCGATTCAGTCCGCCGTCGAACGTACCGACCCACAAGCTGCCATCGCGTCCGTTCAAAACGGACATGACAAGATCGCTCGACAGACCGCTTCCCTTGCTGTAATGACGTCCTTCGAGCGTCTGGACGCCCTTTCCTGTGCCGATCCACAAGGTGCCGTTCGAATCGGCGTTGACACTTCGGATTTTGTCCGCGAGCAATCCCTGCGACATTGTGAACGGGATGACGCGCCCTTGTGCGACGCGGGTCAGGCCATTCGCAGATCCGATCCACAGATCGCCCTCGCGATCCTCGAGGAACGACGATACGGCCTTGTTCCCAATGCCGATCGCATCGCTCGCGAAATCGAACGTCTCGTTGCTCAGGCGGCCGACGCCGTGGTCGAGCGTGCCGATCCAGAGCGTGCCGTGGCTGTCTTCGTAAACTGCGCTGACGTTGAGTGACGGGAGTCCGTCCGCCGTCGTGTACGCGCGGAACTCGCCGGCGCGGTAGCGAACGAGGCCGCTGCCGCGCGTACCGAACCAGATGCTGCCGTCGCGCGTGACGCGGATCGCGAGGATCTGCGTCGTCGGAAAGCCGTCGCTGTCGTGGCGAACGAGGCGACCGTCTTTGAATGTAGCAACGCCGTGTGTCGTGCCGATCCACAGCTGGCCCGACCAGTCCTCCGCGAGCGTCGTCACCGCCATGGCGTCCGAGCCGGCGATCTTCACAATGCGTCCGTCCGCCTGGCGCGACGCGACTCCCTTTTGTGTTCCGATCCACAGCGTACCGTTCGCCGATTCATAGAGCGCGGTCGCGGAATCGCTCGGCATTCCCTGCGCAACCTCATAAGAAGTAACGCGGCGGCCCTGCACGTGCACGAGGCCTCCGCCATTCGTCGCGGCATAGATGCTGCCGTCGCGTGCCGACAGAAGCGCGAGCGTCATGTTGTTATGGATTTGCGGAACCGATGCCTTGTCGTATGTAAGGAAATCGCTACCGTCGAACCGGACGAAGCCTTCCTGTGTCGCCGCCCAGATGAAGCCGTCCGTGGTTTGCGCGAGAGCGTATACGGTGCCCTGCGGCAATCCCTGGTCGACTCCCCAATTGCGAATGATGTTCTGGTCGAGCGACAGCGCGGGACTGATTGCAAGTGCGCGGCTCGCCAACAGGGGCATGGCCAACATCAGGGCGAGCCAACGTGTCGTCAATTTCATTCCAAGCAACGTTTCAGCGTTGCGCAGCATTCTGCACTCCGTTCCGCACTTCGGCATGAATCTTTGGATAGGTTACGGACTGTATCGGTCGATAGAGAACGAGCCTAACTATCGATACAGGATTCGCTCATGCAGCCCGCGTAAACTCCCTCGCACTATGAAGAGAAGTACATTCGTGTTTGCGGGCATCGCTCTCCTGGCAACGACGACTGCCTTTGCGGGCGACGGGACTATTCATCGCAATCCGCGACATATTCCGGGTCGCTACGTTGTCGTGCTCGAATCGGGAGCCGACTCCTCGAGCATCGCGGATTCTGTTCGCAGCACGAAGGGCGGCCGCGTGCATCGAACCTTCGAACGCGGCTTCAAAGGCCTCTCCGTCGAAATGAGCGATGCCGACGCGCAATCGCTGGCACGCGATCCGCGCGTGAAGTTCGTCGAAGAAGACGCGGTCATCACTGCAGCCGCCACTCCGTGGGGGCTCGATCGCATCGACCAGCGCTCGCTGCCGCTCGACGGAAGCTACACCTCGAGCCTGAGCGGCGACGGCGTCACCGTTTACGTCGTCGATACCGGCATCGCGCCGCACTCCGATTTCGGCAGCCGCCTGGCGGCCGGATTCAACGCGGTCAATGACAACAATGGAACTGTCGATTGCAACGGTCACGGCACGCACGTCGCCGGCGTCATCGGCGGCACGAATTTCGGCGTTGCCAAATCGGTCAGGCTCGTCCCGGTCCGCGTACTCGACTGCACCGGCACGGGCAGCCTCTCGAGCCTTCTGTCCGGCCTCGATTGGGTGCTGCAGGATCGCGCTCAGTCCGTCGGCCCCGCCGTCGTCAACATGAGCCTCGCCGGTTCGGCATCGAGTGCCCTCGACAACGAAGTCAATAATCTATTGTCCGCCGGCATCACGACAGTCGTCGCCGCCGGCAATGACAACGGCGACGCTTGCAACGACTCTCCGGCGCGCGTCCCGGGCGCAATCACGGTTGGCGCCTCGACCGAACTCGATCAGCGCGCCTCCTTCTCCAACTATGGCGGCTGCGTCGATGTCTTCGCACCGGGAACGAACATCGTCTCCGACTGGTATTCCAGCCCGACGGCGACGGCGGTCTCCAACGGTACGTCCGAGTCGGCGCCATTCGTCGCCGGCGTTGCTGCGCTTACGCTCCAGAAATACCCCACCGCCTCGCCGGCAACCGTTTCGCAAAGCATCCTCGGCCAGGCCACGACGGACATTCTCGGCGCACTGACGCTCGGCCTGCTCTCCCCCAATCGTCTTCTCTTCTCGCAGGTCGACGCCGTGACTACAGTGACAGCCGATTCCCAATTGCTCGGCGATCCAGGTTTTGATTTCGGCCTGACGTTCTGGACCTCGGACGTCTGCACCGTCATCAACCCGACCGGCTGCCCGCCAGACGAAACGGACGGCTTCTCGATGATGAGCCTTCCGAGCCACAGCGGAAACACCCACGCGACGATCGGTGGACCGCCGACGACCTTCCACCTCTCCTCGGAGGCAGTCACGATTCCCTCGAATGTGCAGAGAGCGCAGTTCAGCTTCTATCTGTACATCGTGACCAAGGAGCGGCGGCCGTTCCCGGTCGACTTCATGACCGTCGAAGTTCACGACGCGTCGAACAGGCTCATCGCGATTCTCGGCGGCTACAGCAACCTCGATGCGAACGCGACGTACACGCAGAGAACGTTCGATGTCACGCGCTTCAAAGGCATGACCGTGCGGTTCGGCTTCACAGGAATTCAGGGTCCGAGCCAGCCGACCTACTTCCTGCTCGACGACGCGGGAGTCAACGTCCGGAAGTAAATCGCTTCCATTGAAAATCCCGAAAGAGCACAGAGCCTTCTGTGCTCTTTCTGTTTTTGTTACTCGCGGTGCCTGACCGCACAATAGCGAGAGATGCCGGTCTATCACTTCTCGCTTTATGCAATTCCACCTGCAATGACTGCAGCGCTGGTGATCGGCGTTGCGCTGTTTGCCATTGCCACCCGCTTCTCGCGAACCAGCATTGCGATGTGCAGCGTCGCCGCCGCGGTCGCGGTGTGGCAGGTCGCGCGCGTCTTCATGGATCTGGCCACCGACGCGCACACGGCGCTCATCTGGGCGCGCATCGGATGTGCCGCGCTGCCGCTCATTGCTCCCGCCGTCTATCAATTCGTTTCGACGATTCTCGAAAGCACCAGCCGCCGCAGAATCGTGTCGACGATCGGCTGGCTGCTCGCCGCTGAATTCGCGGTTCTTGCGCTGACCAGCGGCTATCTCATCAACGGCGTCCGCCGCTTCACGTGGGGCTTCTATCCCGTCTATAACTTCGCCGCAGAGCTGCTGTATCCGCTGTTCTGCGGCAGCCTGTTCATTGCAGCGTTCGTCGAAATCGTCTTTGCGCAATCGAGCGCCGCGGAAATCGAGCGCCGCCGGATGCGACTCTTTGCGATCGCGATCGGCGCCGGCTGCCTTGCGTTCGTCGATCTTCTGCCCGCATACGGCGTTCCGATCTATCCCCTCGGATGGATCGCCGTCGTTGCCTCGACGGCGATCACCTTTTACGCGATCAACAAGTTCGGATTGGAAGTCGTGCCGGCGTTGCCGGCAGCCGAGATCATCAGCACGATGCGCGATCTCCTGCTCGTCAGCGACCGCGACGGCCGCATTCAATTCGCCAATAACGCCGCCTGCGCGTTCCTCGGCTGCGCCCGCGAGGACATCATCGGCTGCCAGCTCGAAGATCTCCTCTTTCCAATGGATCGCGACGAAGCCGCGCCGTTGCAGGGATGGGTGCGCGACCGCGAGTACGTGTTCCGCACGAAGATGGGACAGCCGATCGAGCTCACGCTGTCGCACTCGCCCATCACGCGCGACGGCGAAGTGACCGGCTCGATCATCATCGGCCGCGACCTCCGCGAGCGAAAACGCTACGAGTGGGAGGCGCGCCGCGCGGTGACCCTCCTGCAGTCGACGCTCGATTCGACCGCGGACGGAATCCTCGTCATCGGTCAGGACGGCCGCGCGCTCACCTGGAACCAGCGCTTCGCCGATCTGTGGGGCATCCCGGCCGAATCGATCGAGGCCGAGGATGACCACGAGTTGATCGGGCAGCTCGTCGAACAGCTCGTCAATCCTGCCGAGTTTCTCAACACGCTCGCCGCGCTGCACGAGCATCCGGAAGACGAGAGCGTGCACGTTCTCGAGCTGAAGGACGGCCGGCGGCTCGAACAATATTCCATGGGCCGCTATCTCGACGACGAGCCGGTGCGCGTCTGGAGTTTTCGCGATGTCACTGCCCGGCTGACGGCGGAGGAAGCGCTGCGCGATTCCGAGACGCGCTACCGGCTGCTGTTCGAACAGAATGCCGCCGGAGTCTGTCTGGCCACGGTCGCCGGGCGCATCGTCGATTGCAACGCGACATTCGGCGAGATCATCGGTTACGCGCCGGACGAACTGAGCAATCGCGAGCTGCACGACCTCCTGCAGCGCCCCGAGGCGCTCGATGAGGTCCGGGCGAAGCTCGAGCACACGCCCACCCTGCGCGGCGTGGAATTCGAAATGCGCCGCCGCGACGGCGCGCACATTTTCATCCTCGCGAACATCTCACTGCTCGGCCACGGCGACAGCGGCCTGCTGCACGTGACCGGCGTCGACATCAGCGATCGCAAGCGCGCGCAGCAGCAGGTCGAATTTCAGGCCTATCACGACGCGCTCACGCACCTGCCGAACCGCCGCCTCTTTCTCGAGCGTCTGGAGTTGCACCTCGCAGCAGCGAGGCGGGCACGCACCGGCGTCGCGGTGCTCTTCGTCGATCTCGATCGATTCAAAGCGATCAACGACACGTTCGGGCATCAGGTCGCCGACGCATTGCTCGTCGACGTCGCGCAACGGCTGCGCGGCTGCGTGCGTCAGACCGACACCGTCGCGCGCCACGGAGGCGACGAGTTCACGATCATCATCCCCGACCTGCATCAAGGCGAAGATGCGGCACAGATCGCGGAGAAAATTCTCGAGAGGATCGTCGAGCCCGTGACCGTCGGGGCGGCTTCGATCGAGATCTCCGTCAGCATCGGCATCGCCGTGTATCCGTTCGACGGCACCGACATCGATTCGCTGCTTCGGAACGCCGACGCGGCCATGTATCGCGCCAAGCAGGCGGGCCGCAACAACTACCAGCTCTGCACCGATCAGATGAAAGAGCGCGCGATGGAGCGCTCGTCGATGCAGTCGCGTCTCCGCAAAGCGATGGAGAACGGCGAACTCGCCCTCGCGTACGAGCCGCAGGTCTCGCTTGCGACGGGTGCCATCACCGGAGCGGAGGCGATCATCCGCTGGACCGATCCGCAGCGCGGCGTCGTCGAGCCGCGCGACTTCATCGCACTCGCCGAAGACACGCGCCTGATCGTACCGCTCGGCGAGTGGGTCCTCTTCACGGCCGCGCGGCAGCTGCGGCAGTGGCGCGACGCCGGCCTGCCCTCCGTGCGCCTCGCGGTGAATATTTCCTCGCGCCAGTTCCAGCAGCGCGATCTCGCCGGCGTCGTCCGTCGCGCCGTCGACGACGGCCGAATCGACGCGGCGCGGCTCGAGCTCGAGATCCGCGAGGCGACGGCAATGCGCGACCTCGAGCTGACGATCACTCTTCTCAAGCCGCTGCGCGACACCGGCGTCTCGATCGCCATCGACGACTTCGGCAGTGCGTATTCATCCCTCGGCTCCCTCCGAACGCTGCCGATCGACGCGGTGAAAATGGACCGAACGCTGACCGCGAACGTAACCACGATCGAGGCCGATGCGTCGATCGTCTCGGCGGTGATCGGCGTCAGCCACCGATTGCACCTTCGCGTTTCGGCGGACGGCGTCGAAACGCGCGAGCAATGCACGTTTCTGCGCGAGCACCGGTGCGATGAAGCGCAGGGGCCGCAGATGCGCGCCATCGTCGACGGCTCACGCTTCGCAGCGATGGCGGCGGTCAACGATTGAACGAATACTCGAGCTGCGTGCGCGTCGTGATCGTCGTCTTCGGATAATTGAACGCCGGGACGTTGTCCCACTGTACGCGCGCGGACGTCCGAAGTGAAAACCGCTCGGTCAGCCGGAAACGCAGGCTCGTGTCGGAGAGCCAGCGGTGGTCGGCCGTGTCGCTCATCCTCGCGTAGAACTCGAGCGATTCGGTGAGAGTCGACACGCGCGAGATTTTCCATCGCGCCTGCGACGCGCTCCAATACTCGGGAAAATCCACCGGAGCCGCGCCCTGCGTGTTTTCCCAGGTCCGCGTGATCCCCGCTTCGAGAGCGACGACGCCCCACTTCGGCACCATCTGGTACCCGGCTCCGGGGGCCAGCACGATGCGGGATTCGAGGCCTGCGTCTCGATCGGCCTGCTCGTTCATGTAGAGCGTCCCGAACCACGACCGCGCGAAGCGGTATTCATAGGCCGCATCGATCCATTGATTGAGCGCCGTGCTGCCGTTACGGTTCGACGCGACGATCTCCGTTTCGAAATCGATGCGCCGTTTGCCGTTGTCGGTGCACGCCTTCGCGCCGCCGCTGACATTGAGAAACGACGTCTTACCGCTCGATGAGTTGATGCCGAGGGCCAGTGAGGTCTCGCATGGTTCGGCGGAGCCTGCGCGCGTGTGCGCCGGCGCGCCGGTCTGTGCCATTGCGGGAGACTCGCACAGCGCCATCACAAGCACGAACACAATGGTCCGGAATGAAATCGATCCGATCACAAGAATCTAGCACGTATATACTCGCCCAATGCGAGAGATGAAACGTTGCCTGTTGTTTGTCTGCCTTCTGGTAACCGTTCCCGTTTTCGGTCAAACGCCCGACGCTCTTTGGAGCTCCCTCATGGAAGGCAATCGCGCGTACGTCGCCGGCCGGATCTCTTACGACAATCTCGCGCAATTGCGACAGCAGTCCGCCGACCATCAGAATCCGCCGGTGACGCTGCTCTCGTGCGCCGACAGCCGCGTGCCGGCGGAGATCGTCTTCAATCGTTCGATCGATCAGCTCTTTGTGGTCCGCGTCGCCGGCAACGTCGCGGGAGCCTTTGATCTTGCGAGCATCGAATACGCGGTCGCGCAGGGCTACACGAAGCTCATCGTCGTCCTCGGACACGAAGAGTGCGGAGCGGTGAAGGCGGCGCTCGATTCTTCCGATCCCCCGAGCCCGAGCCTCGTCGCGCTCGTGCAGCGAATCCGGCAGTCCTTCACGGGACTCGACAGCTGGTCGAAGGATCCGGCCAACGTTCGCCGCGCCGTGGAAGCCAATGCTCGCGCGAGCGCAACCTACCTGCTCGCCAACAGCAAGATCATCCGTGACGCCGTGCAGAGCGGCAAAGTCGGCGTTGTGGTCGCGTACTACAATCTCTCCACCGGCCAGGTCGAACGGGTCCACTGACGCGCGATCGAGAGGAAACGTCGATGCTCTTCCGCACTGCGCTCCGCGTGCACCTGGCCGTTGCGTTTCTTGCGGCGCCGCTTGCCGCGCAGACCCAAAACACGGTTCTCTTTCCGCGCTTCGGAATCTCGGCCGGCGGTTATCTCAGTGATTACGGGACGAAGGTGCGAGTCGATCCGCACGTCGAAGGGCTCCAGGGCACGACGATCGATCTGGAAAAAGACCTCGGCCTCGCCTCATCGAAAACGCTGACGCGCGCGGGCCTCGAGTGGCGCCCGTTTCAGCGGCACGAGATCGAGGTCGCGTACTACAGCACCCAGCGCCGCGGAGAGCTCAACATTCGCAAACAGATCGTCTATGAAGACACGACCTATCCCATTGCCGCCGACGTTCATTCGCGATTCGACATCGACTACTGGGATTTCAGCTACACCTACTGGGCACATCAGACCGACAGCGACGGCATCGGCGTGAACATCGGCGTCTTCGGAATGGAGTTCAATGGCGAGCTGACCGCCAGCGCCGCCGGAATCACCAAGACATTGCAGCAGGATGTCAAAGCGACCGTGCCGCTGCCGCTCATCGGCATCGAGGGCCGCTACGGCTTCGGCGACCACATCGCCACATCGATCCGCGGCTCGTTTCTGCCAAAGGTTTCCATTCGCTCCTACCAGGGCGAAGCCTACCTCGCGCGCGCGTCCGCCGAATACGTCTTCGGCCATTCGCTCGGCATCGGCCTCGCCTACAACTATTTCGATCTCAACGGCTCCTACGACAAGAACTTCCGCGCCGATCTCGGCATGACCGTGAATGGGGCCGAGGGATTCGTGCATCTCGTGTTCGGACGCTGAGGCGAAACGTTTTCGCGCTTGATGTCATCCCTGCGGGGTAGCAACATGCGACCGGACCATCCACGACGCAGTGCGATCGCGCTGTTTGCGATTCTCTTCACCGTCGCCTCCTCGCACGCGGCGACAAACAGCTGTCCCGACTTCGCCCTCTCCAGGACGATCGACGTCGGACTGAATCGCGGACCGCAGTTCGTGCTGGTCCGCGATTTCAACGGCGACGGCAAAGACGACGTCGCCGTATCGAACGTGTTTGCGGCCGGCGACAACGTCTCGATTTTCCTGAACGACGGCAGCGGAGGCTTCGCCGAGGCGCCGGGGAGCCCGGTGCCAGTGGGACAGGGTCCGTGCACGATGACCTCCGGCGATTTCAACGGAGACGGCAAGTGGGACCTGGCGACGGCGAACTGCAACTCCGACGACGTCACGATCCTCCTCGGCAACGGCGACGGCACGTTCACGCAAGCCGCCGGCAGCCCGATCGCGGTCGGATCGGCGCCGAACGGAATCGCAGCCGGCGAGCTCAATGGCGACGGAAAGCTCGATCTCGTCGTCGCCAATGGCAACGACAACGATGTGACGGTCCTTCTCGGCAACGGCGACGGCACGTTCAATGCGCAGCCGGCGATTCCCGTCGGGAGCATGCCGAACGCAGTCGTGCTCGGTCATTTCGATTCCGGGCAGACGCTCGACATCGCCGTTGCGAACCTCTCTTCGAACGACGTCACGATTCTTCTCGGCAACGGCAACGGCACGTTCACACCGGCGACCGGAAGCCCGTTTCCCGTCGGAGAGTTTCCGGCAGCGATCGACGCCGGCGATCTCGACGGCGATGGAAAAACGGATTTGATCACCGCGAACCAGGGCGGTTCCGTGTCGATTCTCAAAGGCAATGGAGACGGCACGTTCAACACGACGCCCGATCTCAATTTCGGTACGCCGGCATTTTGGGTGATTGCCAATGATCTCAACGGCGACGGCAAGCTCGATCTCTGCGTCGTCCTGAGCTTCGACTATCGCGCGGCGATCCTGCTCGGCAACGGTGACGGCACGTTCGCTCCGGCGAAATTCTTCATGCCGGACGCCTCGCCTGACACCGTCGCCGCCGGCGATTTCAACGGCGACGGGAAGAAGGACCTCGTCTTCGCCCACTTCGACATCGACAAGATTTCGTTTCTGTACGGCAACGGCGACGGCTCGTTTGTCGCGGCGCGCCTTTTTCCGTCGGGCGGCGACAGCAACTATGCCGGCGTAGCCGCGGACTTCGATGGCGACGGCAAGCAGGACATGGCGGTCGTCAACGCCGACTCCAACACCGTCGGCGTGTTGCTGGGCGACGGCACCGGAGGTTTTGGAGCGGCGACGACGTACGCCACGGGCGCGACGCCAGGCGCGATCGCCGCGGCAGATCTCAACGCCGACAACAAGATCGATCTCGTCACCGCGAACGCCGGCGACGGCACGGTTTCGGTGCTCCTCGGTGCCGGCAATGGCATGTTCGCACCCGCGGTGTCGTTTCCCGCGGGCGCGACCCTTACCGGAATCGCGATCGCCGATTTCAACGACGATCACATTCCGGACATCGCCGTCTCCGACGCTGCCGCGGGCGTCGCGATTCTGTTAGGCGACGGCAACGGCTCGTTCGGCACACCGTCGACGGTCACCGCGGGGACCTCGCCGTCGGGAATCGTCGCCGCCGATTTCAACGGCGACGGCTTCATCGACCTCGCCGTCTCGAACAAGGAATCGAACGACGTCACGATCCTCCTCGGCAACGGCAATGCGACGTTCACGGCGTCGAGTGTCCCCGCAGGCACGAACCCCACGGCAATTGTCGCGGCCGACTTCAACGGCGATTCGAAGCTCGATCTCGCCGTCGCGAACCAGAACTCGAACGACGTCACGATTCTGACCGGCAGCGGCACGGGCACGTTCACCGCGGCGGCTCCGGTGGCCGTCGACACGGCTCCCCTCTCGATCGCCGTCGCCGATTTCGACGGCAACGGCATTCCCGATCTCGTCACCGCGAACCAGACGAACGATACGGTTTCGGTGTTGATCGGCGGCGGAGACGGAACGTTCGCGCGCACCGATTTCAAAACGGTTCCGACGATCTTCTCTCTGCCGAACACCACACGCGCTGCGTTCGCCGGAGACTTCAACGGCGACGGTCACAGCGATCTCGCGGCGCTCAAAGACATGAGCGACGCCGACGTCTGGGTTCTGCTCGGCGACTGCATGCTTCCCGCGACACACTTCAACGTCGTCGCTCCGGCGGCTGCAAATGCGGGCTCCGCGTTCGCGTTCAGCGTCGCGGCCCTCGATCCGTTCAATCACGCGGGCTCGTACAACGGCACGATTCAGTTCACCAGCAGCGATACCGCGGCGACGCTGCCCGCGAATTCCAGCCTCACGAACGGAGCCGGCT
>DATIZY010000117.1:0-17281 GCA_035516895.1 Thermoanaerobaculia bacterium
TGGCGGGTAGCGGGTGGGCCCACCCGGGCCCGTGGCTTGCAATTTGGCGGCGGCGGGTGGGCCCGCCCGCCACCCGCTACCCGCCACCCGCGTCCCCCTACTGGCCGCTTGTTTGCTCTTAGCTGATCCGTATGCCCGGCATTGACGAAACGATGGCAGTCGAGGAGCAGCGAAAGCTCGACCTCGAGGGCGTCGAAATCAAGCTGCTGACGGAGGGCATGTATCAGCACTACGGCTTCGACTTCCGCGACTACTCGCTTCCATCGTTGAAGCGGCGGATCTGGAAGAGGGTCTACGCCGAGGGGCTGAGCACGGTGTCGGGACTGCAGGAGAAAGTGCTGCACGATCCGGCGTGCATGGAGCGGTTGCTGCTCGATCTGTCGATCAACACGACCGCGATGTTTCGCGATCCGACGTTCTACCTCTCGTTCCGGCAGAAGGTCGTGCCGGTGCTGCGCACGTATCCATTCGTTCGCATCTGGCACGCCGGCTGTTCGACGGGTGAAGAGGTCTACTCGATGGCGATCCTGCTGTACGAGGAAGGCATCTACGATCGCTGCCGCATTTACGCGACGGACATCAACGAAGCGGTTCTGCAGCGCGCAAAGGAAGGCATCTTCCCGATCAACACGATGCGCGAGAACACGTCGAACTACATCTCGGCGGGCGGCACCGGAACCTTCTCCGAGTACTACGTCGCGAAATACGATCACACGCTCTTCCGCCCATCGCTGCGCGAGAACGTCGTCTTCGCGCAGCACAATCTCGTCACCGATGCGTCGTTCAATCAGTTCAATGTGATCTTCTGCCGCAACGTTCTCATCTACTTCAACAATCAATTGCAGGACCGCGTGCAGAAGCTTTTCCTCGACAGCCTCGAAATGTTCGGCATCCTCGGCCTCGGCAAGCGAGAGACGATCCGCTACAGCAGCGTCTCGGAAAACTACGAAGTCATCGACGAAGAGGAGCGGCTGTACCGGAGGGTGCGATGAGAAGCGGGTGGCGGGTGGCGGGTGGCGGGTTGGAAGGACCGAACGGGCGGGCGGCCCACCCGCCACCCGCCACCCGCTATGACCTGATCGTCATCGGCTGCTCGTTAGGCGGCATGCGCGCGCTCGAGACGATTCTCTGCGCGCTTCCGCCGGAGTTCGACACGCCGATCGCCGTCGCGCAGCACCGCCACAAGAACTCGGGCGATCATCTGCCCGATTTTTTCCGGCGATCGTGCAAGCTGCGCGTCGTCGATGCCGACGACAAACAATCGATCGATCGCAACACGGTCTACTTCGCGCCGGCCGACTACCATCTGCTCATCGACGGCGCCGCGTTCAGCCTGTCGGTCGACGAGCAGGTCCGCCACTCGCGCCCTTCGATCGATGTGCTGTTCGAGTCGGCGGCGGATGCGTACGGCTCGCGACTCATCGGCGTCGTGCTCACGGGCGCGAATGACGACGGCGCGGCGGGCGTGAAACGCATCAAACAACGCGGCGGAGTCGTCGTCGTCCAGGATCCGAAAACAGCCGAGGCTCCGGCGATGCCGCAGGCTGCGATTGCGGCCGCGGCCGTGGATCGAATCTTGCCTCTCGAAGAGATCGCGCCGTTTCTCGTGGAGCAGTGTCAGCTCGCGGCATACCGATGAACCCGGCAGACGCAAAAGTCAGCATTCTCCTCGTCGACGACCAGCCGCCGAACCTGCTCGCGCTCGAGTCGATCCTCTCCGACATGGGGCAGGACCTCGTCAAAGCGGGGTCGGGTCGCGCCGCGCTGAAGGCGCTCCTCGATCGCGAGTTCGCCGTCATCCTGCTCGACGTGCAGATGCCCGACCTCAACGGATTCGAGACCGCGAGCCTGATCCGCCAGCGCGATAAATCGCGCGATACGCCGATCATTTTTCTCACGGCGCTCAGCCGCAACGAAACGAATGTCTTTCGCGGATACGAGCTCGGCGCGGTCGACTACATCTTCAAGCCGTTTCATCCGGAAGTGCTCAAGGCGAAGGTCAGCGTGTTCGTCGAGCTGTTCCGCAAACGCGAGGCGATCAAGCAGCAGGCGCAGGCGCTCGCGCGACTGAGCCGGCAGAACGAGCTGATTCTCAAAGCGGCGGCGGAAGGAATTCTCGGCGTCGATCTCAACGGGATCTCGACGTTCGTCAACCCGGCCGCGGCGGCGATGGTCGGCCGGCATCCCGACGACCTGACCGGCCGCGACATCCATGCACTGCTGCATCCGGCGATTCCCGGCGTCGCGACGTGCGACGTGCGGCATTGCCCGTTTTACGCGGCGCTGCGCGTCGAGCGCGTGCACGATGACGTCGAAGACACGTTCTTCCGCGAAGACGGCACGAGCTTCCCGGTCGAGTTCCGCGTCTCGCCGATGCATGACGACGACGGCCGCAGGATCGGATCGGTCATCACATTTCGCGACGTGACGGAGAAGCGCTCGGCCGCGCTCGCCGCCGAGAACGAGCGCCGCTATCGCGAAGCGGAAGCGCAGAACCGGGCGAAGGACAACTTCCTCGCCACGCTGTCGCACGAGCTGCGCACGCCGATGACATCGATCCTCGGCTGGGTGCAGTTTCTGCGCGGCGGCGAATACTCCGAGGACGAGCTGCAGGAGGCGCTGCAGATGATCGAGTCGAGCGCGCAGCTGCAGAAGCGCCTCATCGACGACATGCTCGACGTCTCGCGCATCGTCCTCGGCAAATTTCATGTCGATCTGCGCCCGACACACTTGTCGGAAGTCGTCGAGGCCGCGGTGGCGAACGCGCGTCCCGATGCGAGCGAGCGCGGAGTGCGCCTGACATCGAACATCGAGCCGACTGAGGATCTCGTGTCGGCCGACGCGGCGAGGCTGCAGCAGGTGATCGGCAACATTCTGTCGAACGCGATCAAATTCACGCCGGCGGGGAGAAAGATCGACCTCAAGCTGCAGCGCGTCGACGGGAAGATGCGCATCGCAGTTCGCGACGAAGGCGAAGGCATCGATCCGTCCTTTCTGCCGTACGTGTTCGATCGGCTCCGTCAGGCCGACACGTCCAAGCGCTCCGGCCTCGGTCTCGGCCTGGCGATCGCGCGCCACATCGTCGATCTGCACCAGGGCGAGATCAACGCGGAGAGCGAGGGCATCGGCAAAGGCGCGACGTTCGTCGTCACGCTTCCCGCGCTCCAGGAGACCGCGCCGCCGCAGGAACCCGCACAGCAGACGAGCGGCGTGCCGGCGTAGATCTTCGCGCAGCCGAAAACGAGTGAGCCCGCGAGCCGGCGGGCTCTCTGTCTCGTCTACTGCAGCTTGATCGTCGCCTGTCCGCTTGGAGAAACTGAAAATGCCGTCGGCGCCGTGGCCGGTGGGATTCGACGGCCGCCTTTTGGGGCTGAACCTTTCGAAATCCTTCCGGACTTTTGGCGGCGATGGCCGGAATCTCTCGCTGTGATCAGCATCGGCGTTGCACTGCCCGAAGATCCGGAGGTCGCTCACGGACTCATCGAACGCGCGTCAACGCTCGCCCGGCGGTTCAACGGACGGTGGGTGGCGTTCCTCATCTGCAAGGACGGCGTCTCGTCGCTGCCGCAGGCTGAGCGGGCGATGCAGAGCGGCGGCACGGTCTTCCTTTGCGAGGGAGAGGACGTTGCGGAGACGCTGCTCGATCTCGCCGCTCGCGAGCGCGTCGACATCCTGGTCCTCGGCGCTCCGGATCGCCGGCGGCTGCTGCGGCGGGGCACCGTCGAGAGGGTCGTGACCACTCCGCGCAACTTTGATGTCATGGTCGTCGGACAGCGTTAAGATCTCGCGCGTGCGCACCGCGCTCGGCCTGATTGCGGCGCTCGCCCTCATCGGCCTGGTCACGCTCGTGGCGGTTCTGGTCGGCGCGAATGCGACGACGGTCGGCTTCGCGTATCTGATCGTCGTCCTGGCGATCTCGATCTTCAGCGGCCTGACCGTCGGTCTGGTGAGCTCGATTGCCGCGACGGCGTGCTTCAACTTCTTCTTTCTGCCGCCGCTGCACACGTGGACGATCGCCGATCCCGCGAACTGGATCGCGCTGTTTTCGTTTTTCATCGCCTCGCTCATCGCCTCCCGGCTCGTCGTGCAGGCCCGCATGCAGGCGGCGAATGCCGAGGCGAGGCGGAACGAGATCGAGGCGCTGTATGCGCTCAGCATCGACCTCTTCGCCGCGACGAACCGCGTGGGTGCGCTCGGCGAAGCGGCCACGCGCGCGCTCGCGCGAGTCGGTGCCACGGGCGGCGGGCTGATTCTCTTCGACGGCAGCACGAACGTGCAGCGCGTCGTCGCGTGGATCGGTCCGCGCGAAGACGAAGTCGAAGATCTCGCCGCCGGGGTCGGACGTCATCGCCAGCCGCTCGAATTCCCCTCGGCCGCGGGCAGCGACGTCTACGTGCCGCTCGTCGTCGGCGGGAACGTCGTCGGCGTGCTCGTCGCACGAGGTTCCGGCGCGACACCGCGCGCGCTCGAATCGGTGGCGGCGCTCGTCGCCCTCGCGGTCGAGCGCGAGCGTTTCATCGAAGAGAGCTCGCACTTGCAGGCGCTGCGCGAGAGCGATGCGCTCAAGACATCGCTGCTGCGCGCCGTGTCGCACGATCTGTCGACGCCGCTCACCGCGATCGGGTTGCAGATCGAGCGGCTGCAGCGGAAGGTTGGGGATGGCGAACGCGATACCGTTGCCGATCTCGCCGAGCAGACCGGCCGTCTGCGGCGGCGCATCGAAAACCTCCTGGCGATGGCCCGGCTCGAAGCGGGCAACTTCGTTCCGCGGCCCGAGCCGACGCCCGCCGCCGATTTGTTCCGCCAGGTTCGCGAGCATCTGCCGCTGGTCACGAATCTTCGCGTCGAGGTCGCGCCCGACGCGCCCGATGTTCTCGCCGATCCCTCGCTCGCGCTCGAGGTGCTCGTCAACCTGGTCGAGAACGCGCATCGCGCGTCGCTGGACGGCGCGCCGATCGAGCTCGTCGCGCATCGTCATCCGCTCGATCCGAAGCGCGTTCGGCTCGAAGTGCTCGATCGCGGACCCGGAATTGCGGAGCGTCCGATGGAAGGTGATACCGGTCGTCGCGGACTCGGATTGGAAATCGCGCGGAGCTTCGCCGCGGCGAACGGCGGCGATGTGACGCTTGCCAATCGTCCGGGGGGAGGGGCCGTCGCGCGCGTCGACTTCCCCGCGGCAATGCTGCCCGCGGTCGCCGAAACGTGAGCGCGCGCATTCTCGTCGTCGATGACGACGCGGCCATCCGGTCGACGCTCGCGCAGCAGCTCGGCGAGCAGGGCTACGGCGTCATGCTCGCCGTCGACGGACACGATGGAGCGAAGCGCTTCGATGCCGATCATCCCGATCTCGTGCTGACCGATCTGGCGATGCCGAGCGCCGACGGATTCGCGCTGATTCAGCACGTGCGCGCGTCGGGCGACACGCCGATCGTGGTGCTGTCGGTCCGCGGCGGCGACGCCGACAAAGTTCGGGCCCTCGACCTCGGCGCCGACGACTTCGTGGTCAAGCCGTTCTCGATGCCCGAGCTTCTCGCACGCCTGCGCGCGCAGCTGCGGCGCATCGGGGCGAAGCCGCAGCTCGATTTTCCCGACCTGTCGATCGACGTCGAGCGGCGCCGCGTCCTGCAGGGAAAGCGCGAGCTGCATCTGACGCCGACGGAGTTCTCGATCCTCGAGCTGCTCGCGCGCAAAGCGGGCCGGCCGGTCACGTTCGACGAGATCATCGCCGTGGTGTGGAAAGGCGCTCCCGGAACGACGAACGACGCCGTGCGCGTGCACGTCGGCGCGCTGCGGCGCAAGCTCGAGCCCGACGCGTCCAATCCCCGCTATCTCGTGACTGAGCCGTGGGTCGGCTATCGCTTCATCGCCGAGCCGCTTTCGTAATCCTTGTCGCCTTCGTCCCTTCCCGGTCATTCCTCAGCCCTTCGAAAATCTTTCGAAGTTCTTTCGCCGCGACTGCGATCTTCTTTCGGACCGACAGACGACGCGCGCGTTATGAAGAGACGTGCGCAGAGTGCTGAAAGAAATCGCGCCGTGGATCGCCTGGATGGTTCTGCTGGCGACGCTGGCGATCGTCGGCAGCGGTCGCCGCGGACCGACACCAGCGTCCAACCCGCGATCACTGACAGTCGTGACCGCGAACACCACTGAGAAGCCGCAATCGAAGGCGACGACGGACTGCAATGGGAACACTCTTGCGCAGACAGGAGTGGCGAAGTGAACAAACGTGACAATTCGTTAATCTACGGGTCGGCGATTCTTCTCATCCTGGTTGCGCTGGCTGCGCGCGCGGACGAGCCGCCGGTTCTGTTTCATGGATTCCTGGACGGTTATTACGCCTGGAATTCGAATCAGCCCGCAAATCACCAGAACTTCGAGCCGGGCACCGGCACGAGCGCCGCGCGCGCGAACGAATTCGAGATCAATCTGGCGGCCGTCACGATCGACCGTGATCCAGCCCCGGTCGGATTTCATTTTTCGCTCGTCGCCGGCAATGGAACGGATATTGTGCACGCCGCCGATCCGGCGCGCGACACGTTCCGTTACATCTATCAGGCCTCGCTGTCTTACAAGGCGACGAACAAGCTGACCCTGGAAGGCGGCATCTATCCGTCGCACATCGGCTTCGAGTCGTTCTATTCGAAAGACAACTGGAATTACACGCGCGGCTGGCTGGGCGAGTTTTCGCCGTACTACCAGGCCGGTGTCAAAGCGACCTACGCGTTCAACGACACATGGTCGGCGCAGATCCATGTGCTCAATGGGTGGCAGATCATCGGCGAGAACAATGACGCCAAAGCGGCCGGCACGCAGATCGCCTACAGCGGTCCGCGGCTGAGCGCGTCGTTCAACACGTTTGTCGGCGCGGAGCTCCCGAACGATAACAAGGATCTTCGCCTGTTCGGCGATCTCGTCGCGACGTACAAAGCGACCCCGAAGTTTTCCGTCGCGGGGTCGCTCGATCGCGGCCGGCAGCAGCTCCCGGAATTAGCCGACGCGAACTGGCTCGGCGCTTCGCTCTGGGGGCGCTATGCCTTCGACGATCGCCATGCTGTCGCAGCGCGCGTTGATCGCTTTCGCGATCCGGACAATGCAATCAGCGGAGCGGCGCAGACCGTCGGTTCGGCGACGCTCACATACGAGTTTCATCCCGCGAACAATCTCATTGTGAAAACGGAGGCACGCCGCGACCACTCGACCGCAGCCGTCTTCGCGAAGTCGCATGGCGCGACGGCGAAAGACGAGAACCTGCTGATCATCGGTGTCGTGGCTACGTTCTGACTATGTGGGATTTCATTTTCATCGTTCTAACCATCGTTCTGTTTGCCCTCGGTATCTGGTACACCCGCGCTTGCGAGAAGGTGTGACGCCATGAGCTTCGAAACCATTGTCGGATTCATCCTGGCCGTTCTTGCGCTCGGCTATCTGCTCTATGCGCTCCTGCGCCCGGAGGAGCTATGACCACTCTCGAATTTCTGAAGATTGCCGTCTATTTTCTGCTGATTCTTGCAGTCACGAAGCCGCTCGGTCTGTACATGCACCGGCTTTTCGAGCGTAAGAACCATTACGCAATCGAGCGTGCCATTTATCGGCTAACAGGCACGGACGAGAACAAAGAGCACACATGGACGCAGTACACAATCGCAATGCTGCTCTTCAGCGTCGTTGGCCTGTTGATTACCTACGCAATTGAGCGCTGGCAGCAGTGGCTGCCGCTCAATCCCGACAAGATGGGGCCTGTTGCGCCCGACCTCGCCTGGAACACGGCGATATCGTTTACGACGAACACGAACTGGCAGGCGTACAGCGGCGAGTCGACGATGTCGCACTTCACGCAGATGGTCGGCCTGGCGTCGCACAACTTCATGTCCGCCGCGGTCGGCATCGTGCTGGCCATCCTCGTGATCCGCGGCATCGCCCGCAGCAGCTCGAAGACGATCGGCAATTTCTGGGTGGACCTGACCCGCTGCACGCTGTGGCTCCTGCTGCCGATTTCCTTTATCGCGGCGATTCTGCTCTTGTCGCAGGGCGTCACTCAGAACTTTCACCCCTCGGTCGTCGCTACAACGATCGAAGGAAAGACACAGACGATTCCGCAGGGACCGATCGCCTCGCAGGAGTCGATCAAGGAGCTCGGTACGAACGGCGGAGGCTTCTTCAATGCGAATTCGTCGTTTCCCTACGAGAATCCGACGCCGTTCTCGAACCTGATCGAGATGTTCATCATCTTCTGCATCGGCGCCGGCCTGACGTACACGCTCGGCTCGATGACCGGAAAGACGCGGCACGGGTGGGCGGTCTTCTGGGCGATGGCGATCTGTTTTCTTGCCGCGGCGTTCATCGCCACGGCCGCCGAGCAGCACGGCAATCCGATGCATCAGAAGCTCGGCGTCGCCGCCGCGGACGGCAACATGGAAGGGAAAGAGGTCCGCTTCGGCATCGGCGATTCGGCGCTCTTCGCCACCATCACCACCGACGCGTCCTGCGGCGCGATCAACAGCTGGCACGACTCGTTTACGCCGATCGGCGGATCCATTCCGCTCCTCAACATCCTGTTAGGCGAGATCATCTTCGGCGGCGTCGGCGCAGGCCTTTACGGCATGTTCCTCTTCATCGTGCTGTCGGTCTTCATCGCCGGCCTCATGGTCGGCCGCACTCCCGAATACCTCGGCAAAAAGATCGAAGCGCACGACGTCAAGCTGGCCATGCTGGCGGCGCTGATCCTGGCGTTCTCGGTGCTCGTCGGAACTGCTGTCGCAGCCGCGACTGCCGCGGGCACCTCGAGCCTCAACAACGCGGGCCCGCATGGACTCACCGAAATGCTCTACGCATTCGGGAGCGCGACCGGAAACAACGGCAGCGCCTTCGCCGGGCTCAACGCGAACACGAAGTTCTACAACATCGCGCTCGGCCTTTCGATGTTTGCCGGGCGCTTCCTGATGATCATCCCGCTGATGGGAATCGCCGGCTCGCTCGCGGCGAAGAAGAAGCTCGCCGAATCGGCCGGAACGTTCCCTGTCGATACGCCGCTCTTCACGTTCCTGCTCGTCTCGGTCGTTCTGATCGTCGGCGCGCTGACGTATTTCCCGGCGCTGTCGCTCGGACCGTACGTCGAGCACTTCCTCATGAACGCCGGAAGAGTGTTTTGAAAATGACAACGCATGTCATTCCGCGCGTAGCGAGGGACTTGGGCGGGTGTGCGGTGCGAAACACGATCATCGTGCCGCCCGGCCACCAGGTCCCTCGCTGCGCTCGGGATGACAACCGAGAGGTGTTTTGAAAATGAGCACTGCAACGCCGCTCCACGAAGTCCCTCAGCATCTGCGCGAGCCCGTTCCGGGCCCGTCGCCGGTGAAGCGTCAGAAGAAGCTGTCGCTGTTCGACCGCGCCATTTTCCGCCGCGCACTTCGCGACTCGTTCGTGAAGCTCAATCCGCGGAAGATGATGAAGAACCCGGTGATGTTCCTGGTCGAAGCCGGCGCACTGCTGACGACGATCCTCCTGCTGCGCCCGTCGAACCTGCTGTTTCAGTCGCAGATCGCGATCTGGCTCTGGGCAACGGTTCTCTTCGCGAATTTTGCCGAAGCCGTCGCGGAGGGGCGTGGCAAAGCGCAGGCGGATGCGCTTCGCAAAGCGAAAATCGAGACCGTCGCAAGAAAGCTCGTCGACAAGAAACGCGAGGAGCAGGTGCCCGCTTCGGAGCTGCACAAAGGCGACATCGTCGTCGTCGAAGCGAACGAGATCATTCCCGGCGACGGCACCATCATCGAAGGAATCGCCTCCGTCAATGAAGCGGCGATCACCGGCGAATCGGCGCCCGTGATCCGCGAGGCCGGCGGCGACCGCTCCGCGGTCACTGGCGGGACGGTCGTCCTCTCCGACCGCATCATCGTCGAGATCACCTCGGAGCCGGGCCAGACCTTCATCGACCGAATGATCAAGCTCGTCGAGGGCGCCGAGCGTCAGAAGACGCCGAATGAGATCGCACTCGACATCCTGCTCGCCGGCCTGACAATCATTTTCCTGCTCGCGACGGTCACGCTCAAGCCGTTTGCGGTGTACTCCGGCAGCGACGTTTCGATCACCGTGCTCATCGCGCTGCTCGTCTGTCTGATTCCGACGACGATCGGCGCACTCCTCTCGGCAATCGGCATCGCCGGAATGGACCGCGTGCTGCAGCACAACATCCTCGCGATGTCCGGCCGCGCGGTGGAGGCGTCGGGTGACGTCAACGTCCTGCTGCTCGACAAGACCGGAACGATCACGCTCGGCAATCGGCAGGCAGTCGACTTCTTCCCGGCACCCGGCGTGGATCCGTCGAAGCTCGCCGAAATCGCGCAGCTTTCCTCGCTTGCCGACGAAACGCCGGAAGGCCGGTCGATCGTCATTCTGGCGAAAGAAAAATACGGACTCCGCGGCCGCGAGCTCCACGAGCTCGGCGCGAAATTCGTCCCCTTCACCGCGAAGACGCGGATGTCCGGACTCGATTTCGAGAACGGACGCGCGATCCGCAAAGGGGCCGCGGACGCGGTGCGCGAATTCATCCGCGCCCGCGGCGGCGACTTTCCGGAACAAGTGCAGCAGGAAGTGGCGCGCATCGGCGGCGAAGGCGGTACGCCGCTCGTCGTCGCCGAAGACAAGAGAGTGATCGGAACGATCTACCTCAAGGACATCGTCAAGGGCGGCATGAAGGAGCGCTTCGACCGTCTTCGCATGATGGGCATTCGCACGGTGATGATCACCGGCGACAACCCGCTGACGGCGGCGTTCATCGCGCGCGAGGCGGGCGTCGACGATTTTCTCGCACAGGCGACACCCGAGGACAAGCTGGCGCTGATTCGAAAAGAGCAGGCGAATGGCAACCTCGTCGCAATGACCGGCGACGGCACCAATGATGCGCCGGCGCTCGCGCAGGCCGACGTCGGCATGGCCATGAACACCGGCACGCAGCCGGCGAAAGAGGCCGGCAACATGGTCGACCTCGACTCGAATCCGACGAAGCTCATCGAGGCCGTCGAGATCGGCAAACAGCTGCTGATGACGCGCGGCGCGCTGACGACGTTCTCGATCGCGAACGACGTCGCAAAATACTTTGCCATTATTCCTGCATTGTTTTTAGTGACGTTCCCGGAGCTGCAGGCGCTCAACATCATGCACCTCGCCACTCCGGAGAGCGCGATTCTGTCGGCGGTCATCTTCAACGCGCTGATCATCGTCGCGCTGATTCCGCTCGCGCTGCGCGGCGTCGAATACCGGCCGTTGGGCGCGGGCAGGATCCTTCGACGCAACCTGCTGCTCTACGGCGTCGGCGGCGTGATCATCCCGTTCATCGGCATCAAGATCATCGACGTGCTGCTGCACTTTGTGAGGCTGGCGTGACGTTCCCGGCAACCGGTAGCCGGTAACCGGAATTCAACCGAGGTTCAAATGAAAAATCACATTATGGTTTCCATCCGCATGACGATCGTCCTTCTGATCGTCGTCTCCGGCATCTATCCACTCGCGGTGTGGGCCGTCGGGCAGGTCGCGTTCAAAAAACAGGCGGACGGATCTCTCGTCGTCCGCAATGGCAAAGTCATCGGATCGGAGATCATCGGCCAGAACTTCACGAGCGATCGATTCTTCCATCCGCGTCCGTCGGCCGCCGGCAAAGATGGCTACGATCCGACGGCGAGCGGCGGCACGAACTACGGCGCGACCTCGAAGAAGCTGCGCGACTCGATCGCGGCGGCGGTCGGCAATCGCAGGAATGTTCCCGCCGATGAAGTGACGACATCCGCGTCGGGTGTCGATCCCGACATCTCGCCGGCAAACGCGTACGACCAGGTCGCGCGCGTCGCGAAGGCGAATCACATGAGCGACGACGCCGTGCGCGCGCTCGTCGATCGCCACATCGAGGGCCGCTTCCTGGGCATCTACGGCGAGCCGCGGGTCAACGTGCTCGCGCTCAACCTCGAGCTGCAGAAATGACCATCGCCGCCGCCGTCGACATTACCGCGCCCGATCAGGACGCGCTGATCGCCGCGGCGGCGACATTCGCACATCAGCGCGGCGAACGCTGCTTCATAATCTCGGTGGTCCGCTCGATCGAGCAGGCCGGCCAGACATCCCGGGACACCGTGCAGCGAAACCTCGCGCTGATCACCGCCCGTGACGCTGCGCCGATCGTGCAGGAGGGCGACGATGTCGCGCGCACGCTGCGAAAAATCGCCGAGGAGTTCGGTGTGGAGACGCTGTTCGTTCAGAACGGCAAACGGCGCTTCGGCCGCACGATCGCCGAGCAGCTCGTCCGTCTCAAGCCGCCGTTCGAGATCGTCGTCGTGAACCGCTCGTCGTGACTGTCATGAAAATCGCCGCTGTCACTCTCATCATCACCGCCTTCGCGCTCTCCGCCGCGCTGTACGCCGCTCTTCCCGCGTCGATCCCGATCCACTGGAACGCGGCCGGAGCGGTCGATCACGAATCGCCGAAGATCTTCGGCGCGTTCCTCATGCCCGGAATGATGCTCGTGATTGCCGCGCTCTTCGCATCGTTTCCCATCATCTCGCCTCGCGGCTTCGAGATCGATCCGACGGGACGCGCGTACCGCGCGATCCTTCTGGCGGTCCTCACATTCATGCTCGCCGTGCACGTCTTCGTGCTGCTCTCCGCTATCCGCGGCTTTCGATTCGGCCCGTTCGCGATGCCGACATTGATCGGCGCGCTGCTGGTGATCATCGGCGCGTTCCTCCCGCAGCTGCCGCGGAACTTCTTCATCGGCATCCGGACGCCTTGGACGCTCGCCGATCAGAACGTCTGGAACCGCACCCACCGCTTCGGAGGACCGCTGTTCATCATCTGCGGAGCGCTGCTCGTCACGATCGGGCCGTTCCTGCGTGCCCGAGCCTCCACAATCGCGATGATATCCGTCATTCTGATCTCCGCGCTCGCTTCTGTGGTCTACTCGTTCATCATTTATCGTTGGCCGGACGTGGGCTTCCGATCGCCCTGAGGGGGACAGAATGAAAACGCTCGCAATCGGCGCGTTGATGTCGATCGTCGCTTTTTCGGTGGCTCCAGCGGCAGAAGAACCCGAGGAGCTGAAGACAGCGTCGGGCACGATCTACGGAACGCTGCTCACGCCCGACACGACGGCGCGCGTGCCGGTCGTTCTGATCATCGCCGGATCGGGTCCGACGGACCGCAACGGCAACAATCCGATGCTTCCGGGAGCGAACAACAGCCTGAAGATGCTCGCGGAAGGGCTCGCGTCGAACGGAATCGCGTCGCTGCGCTTCGACAAACGCGGCATCGGCGCGAGCAAAGCGGCGATGGTCGCCGAGAAGGATCTGCGTTTCGACAATTACGTCGGCGATGCGGCGGCCTGGGTCGCAAAGCTGACGAGCGATCGCCGCTTCTCACGAGTGGTCATCGCAGGCCACAGCGAGGGCGCGCTGATCGGAACGATCGTCGCGCAAAAAGGAGCGGCCGCCGCTCTTGTCGTGATCGCCGGCGTCTCCCGTCCAGCGGACGTGGTCCTTCGCGGGCAGCTCGCGGGAAAGCTCCCGCCCGACCTCGCAGACGCGAGCGAGAAGATTCTCGCGGCGCTGAAAGGCGGGCGGACGGTCGACGACGTGCCGAAGCCGCTCTTCGCGCTTTACCGGCCGAGCGTGCAGCCGTATCTGATCTCGTGGTTTCACTACGATCCCGCCGCGGAGCTCGCGAAAGTTCGCGTGCCAGTCCTGATCATTCAGGGAACGACCGACATTCAGGTCTCCGTTGACGACGCGCGAGCTCTTGCCGCCGCGCAACCGCATGCGCGGCTCGACATCATTGACGGCATGAATCACGTGTTGAAGACCGCGAGCGGCGACGCATCGAAGCAGATGGCGTCCTACGGCGACCCGAATCTTCCGCTCGCGTCCGGCCTCGTCGACGTGATCGCCCAATTCGTTCGCCGCGATGCCGAAGCGCACTGAGGAGGGGCGCCGCGCTCCGGAAGACTTCCTCGTCGCCGCGACGCGCGACTCCTCGCGCGGAAAGCTCAAGGTCTACCTCGGCATGGCCGCCGGCGTCGGCAAGACCGTGCGCATGCTCGACGACGCGCACGCGCTGCGACGGCAGGGGATCGACGTCGTCATCGGCTACGTCGAGACGCACGGACGCGCCGAGACCGCCGCACGCATCGGCGATCTCGAGGTGATCCCTCGAAAGAAAATCGAATACAAGGGCACGACGATCGAGGAGATGGACCTCGACGCGTGCATCGCGCGGCACCCCGATGTCCTCGTCGTCGACGAGCTGCCGCACACGAATGTGCCCGGATCGAAGCACGAGAAGCGCTGGCAGGATGTCGAGGAGATTCTCAAAGCGGGCATCTCGGTGATGACCGCGCTCAACGTGCAGCATCTCGAAGGCGTGCAGGACGTCGTTCGATCGGCGACCGGCATCGAGATCCGCGAGCGCATTCCCGACCGCATCGTGCGCATCGCCGATTCGGTGATCATCGTCGATCTGCCGGTGCCGGAGCTGCAGGAGCGATTGAAGCAGGGGAAGATCTATCCGCCGGAGCAAGCCGCGCGCGCGCTGCAGAATTTTTTTCGCACGGAGATGCTGGTGCGGCTTCGCGAGCTCGCGCTGCTGCAGACGGCCGAGTTCTCCGGCCGCGAGCTGCCGCTCGAGATCACGTCGGCCGCCGCGGAAATCCGCATCGCCGTCGCCGTGCCATACGATCCGGTGATCGCCAAAGCGTTGATCCTGCGCGCGTCGCGCATGGCCGGGCGCATGAACACGAAGTGGTACGCGCTCTACGTGCGGCGGCGGCGCGATCATCCGGAGCACATGTCGGCAACGCAGCATCGGCTGATGATCGAGAACGTGCAGATGGCGATGTCCCTCGGTGCCAGCGTCGTGACGCGCGAATCGGAGGACGTCGTTGCGACGATCCTCGATTTCGTGCAGAAGGAGCACATCGGCCTTCTCGTCCTCGGACGGCCGACGCGCCGCGGATTGCTCGGCCGCGTCAGTCCGGGGATCGTCAGCCAGGTGATCGAGCGCGCGCGAGGGGTCGACGTCTTCGTGGTCGACGTCGAGGAAGAAACCGCGTGACCTGCGACCGCGCGGGCAAAATCGTGAGATAACGAAAGGGAATCTCTCGCCGGGTTCCGGGCTTTTTTCGGTTGCCTGCCGTGATGGGGAGTCGCCAAGTGGTAAGGCATCGGTCTTTGGAGCCGACATTCGGTGGTTCGAATCCACCCTCCCCAGCCAAGCAAACTTCAAATTTCATGACGTGTAGGGCGCGGCTGCGCCGCGCCGCACTCCGGGATTCGGCAAGGCGCAGCCGTGCCCAACATTCCGAGTGCGGTCACGAAGTTTGCACGGTTGGCTCGCCTTGCGCGGCGAGATCACCGTCGGCGCGCTCGTCGCGTTTCTCGGCTATCTCGGCAGCGTCTTGCATTTTCGTCGAGGCCATCGACATCCGCTGGGCGACGCAGCGCTCGCTGCGCGGCGCGGGCTGCTCGCCGAAACGACGCCGGCCGAAGCCTCCTCGCGCGTCGCGCCCGGCTAATGTGCGTTGCGAAGCTGCCGCAGCTGCGCGATCTGCTCGGGCGTGAGCGCGTTCTTGATCCGGATCAGCATCGTGAGCTGGATCTTTTTGATCTGATGCTCGAGCCCCATGACCGTGTCGGCCTGCGCGAGGACGCGGTGTTCGTCGATCGGCGTCTGTTGAAGCATCTGCGCCATCGTCTCGCCGGCCTCTTTCAGGTCCCATTGCAGGTCGATGAACTTCGACTGCGCGCTCTGCACTTCGCTCTTGATCGCCGCGCGCTGTTTGTCATCGAGATGGATCTTCTGCGATTGCGCCATGATGAGATCGGGCGGAAAGAGCTGCTGTCCGATCGGATCGTCCTGCGCAAACGCGGCGGCGCAGACGAAAAACAGAACGAAGAGAATCTTTTTCATCGCACGTGTCCTTTCAGATCGGGAACCGAATCGAGAAGCTCGTGTCCGGGCGTTTTCAGCAGAAAATCGGTCGGCGCGCGCCATTCGGTGATCGACGGCTGCAGCGGGTGATGATGCGGCAGGATCGCGACGCCGATGACGACGAGCAGGAGTACGAGAGCAAAGGCCAGCACCGAGCCGACTCTCCATCGGCTCAAGCGCCGGCCGGGAGCGGGCACCGCGTATTTGGGCGCGCGCGGCGATTCGATTCGCCGGAGCTCCGCAAACGCGCGGCGCAGATCGTCGTCGTTCATCGGTCCAGTTTTCCGTCGAGCTGCGCGAGCAGCCGCTGCTTGCCGCGCTGATAGTGCACGCGCGCCGATCCGATCGAGACGCCGAGCGCCGCCGCAGCCTCCTCGATCGTCATGTCGTGGTAGAAGACCAGCTCGAGCACCTCGCGCTGCCGCCTGGCGAGCTTCTGCAGCGCGCCTAACAAAATCGCGGCGGTGTCGGAGTACTCGGCCGCCGGCGTGTCGACGCGCTGCCGCGCCCACCTGGCGAGAATCAGATCGCGCACGATCCGCTTCCGCGCTCGCGACGCCGCGGTCCGGCGGATCACGGCGAAGAGCCACGTCTTGAGCGACGAGCGTCCGCCGAAGCGCGCTTTTCCCTCGAGGATCTTCACGTAAACGTCCTGCAGAACTTCCTCCGCTTCGACCGGATCGCGGCGGCAGCAGGCGAGCGACCATGCGTAGCTCGCGGGGTGGAGTTGCTCCAGCTCGTCCGGCTGCATGACGCGATCGATCGACGATTGGTGCTCCGGGCGGCGATTCCATATGACGTCATATGAATTCGCGCCGGAGGCAACGAATGGCACAAAGGAGCGAGTCATGAGAAAGCTTGTGATGATTTTGATCGCCGCGGTCTGTTGTGTCACTCCGTCGTTCGCGCAGACGGCCGAGCCGCCGGCGGTCGTCGCGCAAATTCTCGGTCTTTCGCAGGATCAGCTTCCGCAATGGATCGCGATTCTGCAGGCGCGCCAGACCGCGCTGCAGCCGATCGCGCAGCAGGCGCAGTCGGCGCAGCAGTCGCTTGACGAGGCGCTCGCCGCGCCGAGTCCCGATCCGCTCGCGGTCGGACAGACGCTGGTTGCCCTCCACGGGTTGCAGGTGCAGATCGCGAATGTGAATTCGCAGGCGGCGGCGCAGTTCGAGAAGATTCTGACGCCGGATCAGCTGCAGCGCCTCAATGACATCCGCGGCGCCGCACATGCGTGCGGGATCGTGCCGGCGTTCGCCGCGACAGGTTTGCTGGACGAGTGAGTCGAGCGACCGACGTGCCCGCGGAGCGGCGGGCTCCC